>JAFNAG010000130.1 GCA_017860135.1 Acidobacteriota bacterium | reverse complement strand
TGATAACCTTGGCGGGTGCGGAGCTTGAGCTCGTCGGGTTTGCCGTCCCCGTTGATGTCGGCCTTCACCTCGACCCGGATCTTGCGATACTTTCCGTCTCTCTTGGTGTTGCTGGAGGCGTAAGCCATGCTGTACTGGTTGCGCAGCATATTGGAAATGTTCTTGAAGATGTCGGGCAGTTCGGTGGGGAACCGCGGGAAGAACGCTTCGCCGCCGGTAAGCTCCGCGACAGAGCGGAGCCGGTTGTCGGCCATGAGCCATTCAATGTTGTCCAGATTGTAACGAAGCCTGACACTCTGGCCGACGCTGATCGCGTAAATGGAAGCGTTGGATGATTTGCATGCTTTCAATGCGTCATCGTAGTTGTGCCGGCTGAAGGTATCGAGTCCGGTACTGACCAGAAGGACGGCAACTTTGCCGTCGATCTCCTCGACGCGCTCGAGCGCGAAAATGAGGGCATCGGAGAGGTTGCTTTCACTGAAAGCCGGAGTGTTGAAACGGCTGAGGGCCTCCATCAGGGTGTTCCGGTTTTGAGTGAAATCCGTGAGAATCGTAGGCCTTATGTCATAGCCGATGACCGCGACCCAATCGCCCGGGCGGAGGCTGGCAGCGTAACCGTATATGGAATCCCAGACATCCTCTATGAACCAGTCCACAACCTTGCTGAAGTCGACGAGCATCACGGAGGTGATGCCGGCCTCGATTGGCGCAAAATGGCTGATCTCCTGCTTGACGTTGTCTTCGTAGATGACGAAATGCTCCGGTCGCAGACCGGTGACGATGTTTCCCCTCTTGTCGGTGACCAGGGCCTGGAGATTCACGAGGTCAACCGCAACGGAAATCTGCGCCTGTCCTTTGGTCGGATCCTGGTCGGCATTCTTCTTGGCTTGCCGCAAACGGGTTGATAAGGGAGAGTCTTTGCCGAAGCCCAGTCCGGAGGCGTCCTGGACTTTTTGACCGGCTGCCCCGATGACCATTCCAGCGGGCAGGCAGAGACCGATAATCAAGAGTATCGTTGCAACCCTCATGGCGAACTCTCCCAAGCGGACTTTCCGCCACACCTGCCGAATTCCACTGTTCCCGTCTTACAAAATAGCACACTCGCTTCCAGGATCAATTGATATTCGAGATTCGAGATTCGAGATTCGAGATTCGAGATCAATTTCGAATCTCGAATCTCGAATCTCGAATCTATAATCAGGAACCATACCACCGCATCTCCCTCTCTTTTACTTTCTGCCGGCTTCACTGTCAGACTCTCCTCAGAGGCAATGGGCTGCACGAGGGGTTCGGAGGGCATTTGCCGGTGCGCGATGGGGCGCACGCCGAGCCCGGGTGAATCTGAATTTTTGCGGGGACAAAAAATTTGACGTTCCCATATCCGGATGTTAATAATTTGTTCCGATTTCTTGCTCTTACCGGAAAACCTATTTTTGGAGGCTGATCGTGGGTTATTGTCCGGAATGCGACGCGCCGATCGAAGAAGAGTTTGAGGACATCGGGGAGATCATTACTTGCCCTGAGTGCGGTGTCGAACTCGAGGTCATTGCGCTTGATCCCGTCGAGTTCGATCTCGCGCCGGCAGAGGATGAGGAAGAGGACGAAGAAGATCTCAGCTTCGACGACGAAGACGACGAGGACGAGGATTGGGACGACGAGGACGATGAAGGCTTCGACGAAGAAGAGGACGAATACAACTAGCCGTCGAAGCTCCTCCCGTATTCCGCCCGGTCACTGTCCACGGAAGCTGCTTTTCCACACTCCGTTCCGCCATTCGGCCACGAGGTTCCGGGCGTGCTGAAACATATCCGCCTGTTGATTTTTGATCTGGACTATCTTGTTTTCGACTGCGCCGGACTGAAGGCGGGAGCCTTGCGGGAAAGCCTGAAGGGGTTTGCCGACGAGATCCCGCACGATGTTCGCCTCCCCGATGAGGTGGATGTGGAGGAAGGTTTCCGCGAGCACGGCTTCCGCTGGCCGCTGCATCTGGATCTCGGCCTCGACGAGAACCGGCTGGCCTCGCTCCAGGGCGCCTGCCACGCCGTGGAGCAGCTCCTGGTTACCGCCGGGGCAGGCCGGGTTTTCCCCGGTCTGCCGGAGCTCCTCTCGATCTGCCGCCGCAATCAGCTCTCCACGGCGCTCGGCGCCGAAGCCAGGCGCGCTTACCTCCTCGCTGTCAGCGACCGCCACGATCTGCACGGCCTCTTTGAAATGGTATACTGTACGGAGGAGTACGGGGCCGGCGGTCCGGACGAGATGATCGAGGATATGATGGCGCGTGCCGAAGTCAACCCCAGCGAAACTCTCGTGCTCGGGACTCTTCCGTCCATGTTCCACGCCGCCCGCGCCCTGGATGTGATAACCGTCGGCTGCGGCTGGGGTCTGCGATCCCGGTCGGCACTGAAAGACGCCGACCTTCAGGTTCCTGCCCTTGCGAATCTCATGCGCGTCGTGGAAAGGGCGGACGCCACCGCTGCCGAAAACAGCTTCTGAAGATATGAACCTGCACGAAAAAGAAACCAGGCTCGAATCCCTCTTACGCGAGCTTTCCCCGGTGGTCGTCGCGTTCAGCGGCGGGGTGGACAGCTCGTATCTCGCATACAAGGCGCACCGGGTCCTCGGGGATCGAGCCCTTGCCGTCACTGGGGAAAGCCCTTCGGTCCCGTCCAGCCAGCGAGATATGGCGATGCGCCTGGCACGCGATTTCGGTTTTGCGCACGAAACGGTCCGCACCGCGGAGATGGAGCTCCAGGAATATCGGGACAATCCTCCCAACCGGTGCTATTTCTGCAAAGACACCTTGTTCGCCCAACTCCTTTCCCTGGCGAAGGAACGCGGCTTCGCAACGGTTGTCGACGGGCTCAACACCGACGACCTCGGCGATTACCGCCCGGGACGCAGGGCCGCAACGGAACGCGGCGTCAGGAGCCCGCTTATGGAAAGCGGCCTGAGCAAGGAGGACATCCGTGAGCTGTCCCGAAGCGCCGGCCTGCCTACCGCGGATCTGCCTGCTTCCGCGTGCCTTGCGTCCCGGTTCCCCTATGGAGTGCGCATCACCGAAGAAAAACTGCGCATGGTGGACCGCGGGGAGGAACAGCTCAGAGAAATGGGATTCCGCGTGTTCCGCGTCCGCCACCATGAGGAGCTGGTGCGGCTCGAGTTCGGCAGGGAAGACCTTAGGAAAGCCATGAACCCGGAAATGGCCGCGCGCCTGGCAGTTGCCTTCAAGAGCCTCGGCTACACCTTCGTCACCATAGATCTGGAAGGGTACCGTACCGGCTCGCTTAATGAAACTCTGGTGAAACTCCACTGATAATCGCTGGTGTATTAACCTCTGCTTGCGCCCGAGCGCGCGGCGAGAGCCTGGCAGAGGCCTCCGCGGCGCCATCTCCAGGCTGTTTCGACGATTTCTTCCAGCGAGGAGTGTTGCGCCTCCCAGCCCAGTACGACACGCGCTTTTTCAGGGTTGGCCACTAGCTCCGGCGGATCTCCGGGCCTGCGCGGCATTACGGCTGCGGGAATCCGCCTTCCGGTGACCTCCCTGGCTCGATCCAGGACCTGGCGCACGGAGGCCCCCTGACCCGTGCCCAGGTTGAACACATCCGAGGGACGGCCGGCGAACAGGTGCTCGAGCGCCGCGACATGCGCAAGAGCCAGGTCCATTACGTGGATGTAGTCCCGGATGCAAGTGCCGTCAGGTGTCGGGTAATCCTCGCCATAAATCTCGGCACACCCGCCCATGCCGCAAGCGATGTTCAGGAGTCGCGGTATCAAATGCGTCTCCGGATTGTGCCACTCCCCAATGCCGGCATCGTGCGCGGCACCCGCGGCGTTGAAGTATCGCAGCGCAATCCAGCGCAGCCCGTGTGCGTTCTCATAATCGCGCAGCATCCGCTCGATCACCATCTTGGTTGTTCCGTACGGGTTCACGGGATCCAGCGGGAATGACTCATCGATCGGCACCCGTGCTGGCATCCCGTAGGTGGCGCAACTCGACGAAAAGACGATGCGTGTAACTCCATAGCGGAGCATCCCCTCCAGCAGACGCAAGGCGTTTGAGATATTATCTGAGTAATATTTATGCGGGTTTCGACAAGATTCCTCAACCAATGCATGAGATGCAAAATGTATTACCGCGGAGATATCCCGGTTCCGAAAGGCCTCATCGATGTCGGACTGGCGGGCCAGATCCCCTGCGAGGAAGGCGGTGTCGCCGGCAAACTCGCGGTAGCCGGTCGACAGGTTATCGAGGCAGAACGGTGTGTAATCCCGCCCCTGCAGCGCCCGCAGCGTGTGGCTGCCGATGTAGCCGGCTCCCCCTGTCACTAATACTCTGCTCATGCGGGGTCTCCTGGAAGGCCTGGCGGTGCGGCACCAAGCCGGGTCAATGCGAAGCGTTCTCGAGTGTCTGCTGGATGACTTCTTTCACTTCTTCGATTTTGAAAGGCTTGGCCAGATACAGGTTGCAGGTATGCTCGAAAAACAGTCGCGTTTCGCCGCTGATAGTGTCGCCGGTGATGAAAATGATGCGCCTGGCCAGATGGTGGCGGTTTTCCTTGATCCACTCGTAGAGCTCGCGGCCGTTCATCTGGGGCATTTTGAAATCTGTGATGATGATGTCGTAATCGGTTCGGGACAGTTTCTCCATGGCGACGCGGCCGTCGCAGGCGGTGTCGACCTGGATAGGGAACATGCGGAGGATTTCGACGAAAAAGTCGAGGATGTACTTTTCATCATCCACGATCAGTGCCTTCTTGTTGCGGACGATGTTTTCGAACTCCAGCGCCTGCGGCATCGGGTCCGGGAAGAGTTTTGTATCGGGGAGTTTCGAAATGATGGGGAGCTCGACGACGAAAGTTGCGCCCTCCCCCTGCCGACTGAGCGCGTAAATGTTGCCGCCGTGCTCCTTGATGATGCCGTAGGCGAGGCTCAAGCCCAGGCCGGTGCCTTTACCGACCTCCTTGGTGGTAAAGAACGGGTCGAAGATTTTCGACAGATGGGCTTCGGGGATGCCCGGCCCGTCGTCGCTGATCTCGACCACGATCCGGCTGTTGGGAAGGTCGGCGCGGGACCGGATCGTAAGGCGTCCGCGGCCACAGGCCTGAAGCATGGCGTGCTCCGCGTTGGTGATGATGTTCAGGAAGACCTGTTGCAGCTGATGAGAATCCGCGATGGTCCTGGGCAGGTTGCGGTCCAGTTCGCGGACGATCTGGATGTTGTTGACGGAGAATTCGTAATTGCGCAGTTCGACCGTCCGCTCGAGGATTTCGTTCACATTCGACAGGGTGCGTTCCGGCTTCTGTTTCCGTGCGAAGGACAGGAGGTTCTGGACGATTTTCTGGCAGCGGAGCGCCAGGTTGTTGATTTTGAGAAGGCTGTCGCGTGCCCGGTCGTCCAGGTCCTTGCGCAGCTGCAGGAGCTGGGAATAGCCCATCACGCCCGTCAGCGGGTTGTTGAGTTCGTGGGCGATTCCCGAGATCAGCTCGCCGATCGCCGAGAGCTTCTCGGATTGGATCAGCTGCTGGCGCAGCAAGGTCTCGTTGCTGACGTCCTTGGCCACATGGATGGATCCGGCCAGTCGGTTGTTTTTGTCGTACCAGGGACTGACGGAAACCTGGAATGTGCCCCCCATTACCCCGAGCTCGATTTCCTCGACGAGCAGGTTCTCGGATTGCAGCAGCTCCATGTGCCGGCACGGGCCGAAGTTCAGCTGGTCGGGATTATAGATTTCGCCGCAGCACTTCCCGATCATTTTGGGAGGGGTTGTCTTCAGCCTGCGGGCCAGGGCGACGTTGGCGCGAATGATCTTCCCGCTCGTGTCGTGCACGGAGACGCAGTCCTGCATGGCGTCGAAGGTGGTTTCCCACTCCTTCTGGCTGCGTGAGACGACCTGGAAGAGGCGCGCGTTTTCCAGTGCAATCGCCGCCTGGTGGGCCAGGGTTTCAGCCCGGGAGATCTCTTCGCGTGTGAATGCGTTTCCCGCCGTCTCGTTGCTGCAAATGAGCACGCCAACCGCCTGGTCTTTGGCGATCAGGGGGGCATAAATCGCCGCGCGCCATTGCAGTCCCTTCATGCCGGATGCTCCGGCCGGTTCGAGCGCGGACATGTCATCGGCGTGGATCACCCGCTTCTCGATCAGGGCGCGTACCGCGTTGGAATCTTCAGCGAGTCCGATCGTGACTTCCCGGATATTGATCCCGGCCTCGAGAGTGGAGGCGGATCCGACCAGGCGATTCTGCCGGTCGTCGAGGAGAAACAGATGGCAGTGCCGGGTCTTGACCAGGCGGCGTCCCTCGATGACGATCCTCCGGATGATGTCCTGGTGGTCCAGGCTTTGCGAGATGATCTTATTCACTTCGTGCACGGCGATCAGGTCGTCGGACAGCTTGTGCGCCTGTTCACGCAGCCCGGCCCCGGTCCAGGATATTCCGAGGATTTCCAGCAGTGCTGCCTGGAAGGCCGCCCGCGAGCGCCCGATCCTGACCGGCCTGCGGTTGGCGAGAGCGAAGGTGCCGGCCGTCCGCCCATCCAAAACCAGGGGCCGGAATGCGAAAACCCGGAATCCCTCGGCGGACAGAGCCGCCTGGAGTCCGCCGCCTCCGAAGCGGGGCAGATCCTCGATCGAGAACATCCGGTCCTCGGGGGGCAATGCGCCCGGCTCCACCTGCCATGCTTCCAGGGCTTCGACCAGCTCTGTGCCGAAGCCGCGGAAAACGGACAGCGGGGTGTCGGCGCCCGACCTGAGCTGCAACGCTGCGGCGTCCATCGCGCACTCGCGCAGCGCCTCGTCTGCAATCGCCTCCGCAATCGCGCGAGGATCCGTTGAGCCGGCCGCCAGGTTCACGATTTTTTTGAGCGCCGCCCACTCCTCGCGCCTGCTGCGCAAGCGGCGCGGCAGCGGCGCCTGGGTCGCCCACGCCAGGATTGCGGGTGCCAGCGTGGATGAGAGCCAGGGCAGCAGTTCCAGCGCACAATGCGGGATCTGTGCGGTCCCTAGTCCGATCATCATGTCCGGATTATCCCCCGAGTGCCGGCATACTCAGACAAGCTTCACTCCCCATTGCGGCGCGGCCGCAAAAATGCCGTGGATGAAGAACCAAAGCGCACTATGGCAGGCTCATTATAGGAATGCACCCCGCCGATTGCCAGGAGAAACGATGCTGCATGGTGAGCGCGGGAGTGAGGAGAGTGAGCGCGGGAGTGAGGAGAGTGAGCGCGGGAGTGAGGAGAGTGAGCGCGGGAGTGAGGAGAGTGAGCGCGGGCTTCAGCCCGCGCGCTTCAGAACGGATCATTTTCCGTGCGGCGGGGAAGATAACACGATTTAAAGCGCACGGGCTGAAGCCCGTGCGCACTGATGGGGGCTACTTAGCGGGGCCGGCGCTCCTGGGGGAGAAGTATCCCATGCGGTAGCGGACGTGCAGGGCAGGGGCCTGCGGATGATCGAGCGAGATCTTCAGCCGCCGCCAACCGCCATCGCGCGCGGTGTTGGAAGAGACGTAGCTGATGCTGTATTGGCTGCGGAGTTCGTGAGCGATCTCGGCGACTACCTTGTGAATCTCATTCGGGTTTTTTGGAAAATAGGCTTTTGCGCCCGTCTCCGTGGAGATTCTCAGCAGGGCGTCGCGCGCCTTTTCGGGCTCGGACTTCGACCAGCGGCCGAACAGCCCCTTGTCCGGGAACTCATTCAGGAAGCCGATGCTGTAGATCTGGACGTCCGACTCCTGCACCTTGGCGACCATCTCGTCCAGGCTGTAGTAGCTGTCCTTGTCCTCGCCGTCAGAAATCAATATCAGGGCCTTCTTGGGCTTGGACCCGCTCTGCGCCTTCTGCACGGCCAGGTAGATGGCATCCCACAGCGCGGTTCCGCCGGTCACGACGGTGTTGTTCAAGGTGTCCGAAATAGTGTCGATGTCGCTGGTGTAGTCTTCGAGGAGTTCGACCTCGTCGTTGAATCCGATCAGGAACTCCTCGTCATCCGGGTTGCTCGCGCGAATGAAGGCCAGCGCCGCCTTGGTCACATCTTCGATCTTGTTGCGCATGCTGCCGCTCAGGTCGATGACCAGCCCGAGGCTGACGGGCACGTCTTCCTGGGAGAAGGACTGGATGGTCTGGTTCACGCCGTCCTCGAACAACTTGAAGTCCTGCTGCTTCAGGCCGCTCACGAACTGGCCGCTCTTGTCGGTCACCGAGGTGTGAACGACCACCAGGTCGACATTGACTCCGTAGCGGAAATCCTTCTGCGGGTTGCCCTGCGCCGGTTTCGTATCGAGATCCGGCTTCACCTGTTTCTTGCGCTCTTCCTGCTGGCCCGTTTTCTGCTGCCCGTCCGCAGCTGCCGGGAGCGCCGGGGACAGCTCCACAGCGCCGAGCATCAGGAGCAACGAGATCAGTGCCGGGATCCGCCTTCTCAGGTCAGTTCTTGGCAGCATAGTAGCCCTCCTTGGCGTGAACGATCAGCTTTGGAAGGCCTGCGGGCGGGTCCAGCTTGACCTGGATCTTCCGCCATTTCCCGTCGTGGCTTTTATTGGTGGGGGAGTAGCCGATCACGTACTGGTTGCGGAGTTCGGCGTGCACGAGGTCGATGTAGTAGTCCAGTTCGTTGAAGCTGTTGGGGAAGTAAGCTCGGCCGCCTGTGAGCGACACGATATTCTGGATCAGGGAGCGTCCGTAACCGAGCTCCCCATGTTCGCCGATGGCATAAATCTGCACGTCGGATTCTTTGGCGAACTCGCGCACTTCGGATATGGAGTAGCGGCTGCTGTTGTCTTCCCCGTCGGTGATCAGTATCAGCGCCTTCTTTTCGTTCCTGCCGCTGTGAATCTGATCCAGACCCATGTATATGGCGTCATACATGGCCGTGCGGCCGCCCGCCTGCCGGAGCGCAACCTCGCTGCGCAGGTTGGAACTGCTGCGCGTGAAGTTCTGCACGAGCGAGGTTCTCTCGTTGAACGTGATCAGGCAATATTCGTCATCAGCGTGGCCCGACTCCAGAAATCGCACGATCGCATTCTTCGCCTTCTGGATGTTGTTGTTGGTCTTCATGCTGCCGCTGACATCGAAAATGATTCCGGCGCTGATCGCGGCCGATTCCTGGGAGAAGTGGTTGATGCTCTGCTCGACTTTGTCCTCGAAGATCTTGAAATGTTCCTGGTCAAGGCCGGTCACGTAGCGGTTCAGCGGGTCGGTCACGGAAACCTTTACGAAGACGCTTTCCACTCCGACGCGGAAGATCGGCGTCTGGGGTTTTCTGGGATCCTGGCCCTGAAGGGAAACACTGATGCAAAGCAGCACGAATGCAGCGGTTAAAGTCAGATTGCGTAGTTTTCCGCCAGCCACCTCTGCCTTGCCCTCAGTCTGCGCCAGGGTGCACATGAACTTGTGGGCTCCTCTTGATACAGTGTAGCAGAGCTTCCGGCGCTGTCAAGAAATCAGCGCCACAGAATGGGCATACGAATCCCTGCGGGAACCGCAGCCGCGACGGAGCTGTCATTGCGATCGGGTGCCTGACTCACCCGCCCCCTGACGGTCACGGCTCTGACCGCCACGCCTGGCGATTCCCATCACGTATCGGCTGGGCTGCCGGGCATCCTCACTCCAGCCTTTCCAGGAAATCCAGCCCCACCAGGACCTCGCGCGGCTTGGATCCCTCTGCAGGGCCGACCAGGCCGTTGCGATGCATCGTGTCCACCAGCTTGGCCGCCCTGCCGTACCCGATGCTGAGCCGGCGCTGCAGCAGCGAGGTGGACGCCCTCCCTTCGCTCACCACGATCCGCACGGCATCCTTGTACAGGCTGTCTTCCCCGAGGTCGTCGATCGGGTTGCCGGCTTCGTCGAACTCCTCTTCCTCCCCGTAGGAGAGCACGGAGTCGTCGTACATGGGGCGCCCCTGCTGGTGCAGGTGTTCCACGATCAGCTGGGCCTCCTTCTCGCTCAGGTACGCCCCGTGGATGCGGGTGAGGCGTGAAGACCCGGGCGGGATGAAGAGCATGTCGCCGTTGCCGAGCAGCTGTTCCGCGCCATTGGCGTCGATGATCGTCCGGGAATCAACTTTGGTCGCGACTTTGAAGGAGATGCGGCAGGCGAAATTCGCCTTGATCACCCCGGTGATGACGTCCACCGAGGGGCGCTGGGTGGCGAGTATGAGGTGGATTCCGACGGCGCGCGCCATGGCGGCGAGGCGGGAAATCGACTCCTCGACTTCGCGGCAGGACACCATCATCAGGTCGGCCAGCTCGTCGATCACCAGGACGAGGTAGGGAAGGGTCTTTTCGAGCTCACCCCCGGCGCCGTCGTCCTCCTCCAACAGCGAAAGCTGGCGGCCCGAGGAGCGGATCAGGGCGTTGTACTGATCGATGTTGCGGACGCCGCGCAAGGCGAGCTTTTTGTAGCGGCTCTCCATCTCGCTGGTGGCCCAGCGCAGCGCGTTGGCCGCTTCCTTGGGATCGGTGACAATCGGCGTCAGCAAGTGGGGGATCTTGTCGTAGATTCCCAGCTCCAGCCGCTTCGGGTCTATCAAAACGAAGCGCACCTCCTCTGGCGTCGCCTTGTAGAGGATGGAGGTGATCATGCAGTTCAGGGCTACGCTCTTGCCCGCGCCCGTGGCGCCGGCGATGAGGAGATGGGGCATGCGCCCGAGCTCAGTGACGTAAGGGTTCCCGTTGATCAGCTTTCCGAGGGCCAGCGTGAGCTTCGCGGGAGACTTCCGGAACACCTCCGACTCGATCAGCTCGCGGAGCATGATGATCTCCCGCTGGGCATTCGGGATTTCGATGCCCACCGTCGCCTTGCCGGGAATCCTGTCGATGCGGATGGATTCCGCCTTGACGCCGAGGCACAAATCGTCGACCAGGCTCGTAATCCGCGAATACTTGACGCCGGCGTCCGGCCTGAACTCGAATGTGGTCACCACCGGACCGGGATGGATCTGCGTGATGCTGCCGTTCACGTCGAATTCCGCGCATTTCGCCTCAAGCTGCCGGGCCCGCTCCAGCAGTTCCGCCTCATTCACTGAAAAATGCCCCTCGGACGGCGCAAGCAGATCGATGGGGGGCAAAGCGAATTTCTGCGCTGAGCGGGCCGGCTTCTCCCCGGACGCGATCCGTGCCGGTACCTGCTCGTGTTCCCGAGGGGGGACGACGGCGGGAGGCCTGGGCGCCTGCGGAACCGGAATCGGCTTGATGGGAGCCGGCCGGTGCGACGGTTCCGGTGTCTTGGAGATGGGCGGGTTGATGCTGACCACAGCCCGCACAGGCTTGTGGTTCTGCCTCCACGAGCGGAACCGCTCGAGGATTCCCGGGCGCGGCGGTTTTTCTTCCCTGGGCTCGCGGTCGAATATCGAAGCGAACGAGAATGACGTGGCCGCCAGCAGGCCGACCACGAATGCTCCCGCGATGACAATAACGGCGCCCGTAGTGTTCAGATTGGGGACCAGCAGGCCGGTGATCACTGCTCCGATCATCCCGCCGGGATGAAAGCTCCCTTCGGGGACCGGCACCGACGCCAGCTGCAGGGTCGCGCACGCCGCGCAGACCAGCAGGCAGAAACCGAGCGTGCGCATGGAGGGAGAGCTGATGCTCCTGCCCCGGATCAGCTTCCAGCTCAGGATGAGCATGGGAGCCAGGAGCAGGAACGCCGCTATGCCGAAGATCTGGAAGAGCAGGTCGCTCGCATACGCTCCCATTC
>JAFNAG010000403.1 GCA_017860135.1 Acidobacteriota bacterium | reverse complement strand
GTGAGCGAGCCTATCCTGCCGACCGCCCCGAGCGGATGGACGTTCGGCACGCCATCGATCTCCGGCAGTCCGGCGACGATCATCAAGGGCGACCAGGCGATTGCAGTCGTGGTGACGGTGACAAACTCCATAACCCAGCTCGGCGTGGGCTGCGGCTACACCTGGGGCTACTGGAAGAATCACAACAAGTACCAGAACCAGGGCGGCGCTAACCGCGATCCGGGTTGGAACAAGATCGGTGAGGACACCCAGTTCTTCGGCAACTATGCAAACCCGCCGATCAACTCGGACACACTTACCTGGTACGAGATCCTGCTGATCGCGCCCAAGGGAGGCAACGCCTACCTGACCCTGGCGCACCAGTACGTCGCGGCCTTCCTCAACATTCACAAGGATACCGACCCGGCCGATCCGATGTCCCTCGGCACGGCCATGGCTGATGCAGAGGCACTGCTGGCTTACTACAGCAACAGCACTGTCGGGCATCAGATGTTCCCGCCGGTGATACCGAAGGGCGCTAACCGCTTCACCGGCGACGATCGGGCATGGGCCATCCAACTGGCTGGAGTGCTTGACCAGTTCAACAACGGTACTCTGCCTAGCGGGCCGCCGCATTGCGGCGAGTGATGCCTGAAAGGCTTCCGAAGTCGCAAAGACTTCGGAAGCCATGAACTTCGTAATGCCAATATCCCCGGGGCTTGTCTTCGTCAGGAGGCTCCGCCCCGGGGTTTTGTATAGAAAACCGAAATAGGTGCCAAGTCTTCAGTATGTGTTTTTCACAGATATCTGAAAACCCAATACTGAGGGCCTGGCACTACAGCGGCACAGGTGCCCGGCGGACATGGCCGAGGCGCAGAAAGCGGGCATCACCGGCACCCCTGCCTTCTCCCTTGCCTACACAGATCCGAGGGGTACGAAGGTCAAGACCGTGACGAGGGTGGTTGGCGCACAGCCTCACGCTACGTTCAAAGCGGCGATCGACAAATTTCTCGCCGAGCAACCGGAACCACACCAGGAAAAGGGACACCGAAGTAACCTCCACTGATCGACGGCTCCGGTTCCGAACCGCTGCATCTGCCAATGCTTGGCATGCGCTGCTGGGCCATTGGATGCCCTTCATCTCAGATCTGTACCAAAGCCCGAATTCTGAAGACCCGGCACCCTCGCACGGATTTCGAATTTCTCCTCGAGCCTGAGCGGGCGGTACGAGAGTTTCGTCCTGCGCAACCCGGCTATTCCCAGATCCTCCTCGAGATTGACATAGGCGCAGCCGGAGAAGAGGTGGCGGCATACATCCCGGAGGAGAACCTGGTAGATACCGGAGAGCTCGGCGTTGGCATATTGAAAATGCACCACGGCAGTCTCAGCCTGGGCCAGACTGGCGATGATGAATCCCTGCAGTTCGCCGTGGACGCTGATGCTTGCTCCAACCAGACCGAGACGTTGATAGTCCTGGAAAGCCCTTTCCAACGCGTGGCGCTGGCATTCGAAAGAGAAGGAAGGAGAATCTCCAGAAGCAGCGGCGCTTCCCCTCCGCTCACCCCATTTCCGGAAGAGCGCCAGGGCGCTGCTGAATTGGGAAGGTTCGAGCGGCCGGAAATCATAATCCGGGAAATTGC
Source organism: Acidobacteriota bacterium (assembly GCA_017860135.1). Classification (GTDB taxonomy): domain Bacteria; phylum Acidobacteriota; class UBA6911; order UBA6911; family UBA6911; genus JAFNAG01. The sequence continues at coordinate 2,990 of JAFNAG010000403.1, read as the reverse complement.
CGGCGAATTTCCGGATCTGGTTGCGCTTTCCGTCAAATTTCTTGCCCTTCAACTCAGATAGAGCCTGCGTGCGGTAGATGTAGTCGAAATGATCGCGGAGGGGGCGGACGTCGAACTCCTGCGCCGAAAGTGCGTTGGCCAGCGCCTTGCCACACCTGGAAACGCTGCCCGCACGGGTAAGACAGATCCGCACGGCGTCCGCGCGCCGGCTGCCGCCGACAGGCTCCAGAAAATAGGCGGGCAATGAGTGCGGTTCTATCAGGATGCAGAGACTGTCTCCGACCTGCGTGAGCGAAGGTTTTTCGCAGTCGCGCCAGATAAACAGGTTGGAGGGGCTCAAATCACATATCGCGGGCCCGGCGAGAGACAGGCGCTCCACGAGCATCTTGTGGTCGTCGGTTGTCAACGGGCGCAGGTCAGGGAACTCAGGTATCTTCACGTGGCCTCATCAGGCAGAGGCAGCGCGAGGGGTCACAGCCCAGGCAGCCGTAGATGGCGCGCGGCGGAAGATCACGCGGCAGAGATGTCGCGTCGCGGAAACCTGCCTTTCTGAAGAAACCCGGGACCAGCGTGTACAGGTACACCGGATGAAGAGCCTCCTGGACAACCCGGTCGACCAGCTTTCGCCCGATCCCCCGGCCCTGCAGCTCCTCCCGGACGCCCACACAGCTGAGCAATGAACAGGTCTCGAGGTCTTTGAGCTCGGCCACCCCGACAATCGGGCCACCCAACTCCGCCACCCAGAAACAGGACAGGTCCATGGCCGGGTAGTCGAGTTCCAGCGCACGGGTCAGCTCAAGTATGATTGCGTGATCTGCTGCACGAGCCCTCCTGACGCGGAGTCCTGCTTCGGAGTCGGATCGTTTTGGATGAATCGGGCCGCTCATCAGGATGAAGAGTTTAGCACGGAGGCGGCCGATCGCCGAATACCCTTACTCCCGCGCGTCGGGTGGGTCCGCGCCGCCGGTGCGGACATTGCTGGTTTCATCGAGGAGCTTTGCCTGGCAGCGGTTCCGGGTCGCCACCGCCGCAACACGTGGATTCAGAATCACATAGCCGCTCTGGTGGTTGAAGTAGATGGCCCGAAACAAGCTTGTGGGAAGCAGGCCGTTTTCCCAGCGGTGCTCGTTCTCGCGCGCCGGTGTCAGAAGCACAGAAAGGTTCACAAGGGATTTGCTCCCGACCCTGAAAATGGAGATGCGCCCGGGTTCTGCGGAGCGGCTGCCATCCCGGATCTTGCCGGCATGGCCTGCCTCCTTCACCCCCCAGGGCGGCCTGCGGGGGAGCGGGACGTGAGCCACGCGGTGCGCGAGGATCTGGCTATCGGATCTTGGCAGGAGGTCACCACCGCGGGGGGAGGGCGCAGCGAGATCTGGCGTGTCATGGAAAGGACTCCTGCCAACAGGGGGGCAGTCGAGCCCGCCAGACTCATCTTCTCCACCAAAGACGATGAAGAACCGGAGTATTCGCCGGATGGCGAACGCATCGTTTTCAAGTCGAATCGCTCGGGAAAATGGGAGATCTGGGTCTGTAACAGCGACGGATCAAAACCGGTTCAGCTGACATCCAACGTGGGATCGAACACATTTCTCCCGCGTTGGTCCCCTGATGGCCATCGAATTCTCTTCACATCGAACCCGGACGGTGACAACGATCTCTTTGTGGTCGATTCGCAGGGCGGCACGCCACGGCGGTTGACGACCGATTCGTCAAATGAAGTTGCGGCCGCCTTTTCGCGCGACGGCAGGTGGATCTATTTTCATTCCGACCGGACGGACAAGAAAGAGCTCTGGAAGATGGCGGCGGATCCGGAGAGAGACGGCAACGCTGCGGTCCAGGTAACGAAGCGAGGTGGCATCTCACCCGAGGAATCCCCTGACGGCAGGTTCCTTTACTATCTGGAGGAAGGCGAACCAAGATCTCTTTGGAGAATGCCTACAGGAGGCGGCGAAGAGGTCCAAGTACTCCCGTCCGTTCTTTGGGACAACTTCGCGGTAGCAGACGATGGGATTTACTTTCTCACGAGTGCTGCCGACGGTTCATGCTTGCTCGAGTTTCTCGATCTAACGTCGGAGGCAGTCAAAGCTGTCAGCCAGATCGCAGAGCCAGGCTGGGGCCTCACGGTCACCTCGGGTCCGCGTCACACGTCGCGGTCCATTCTTTACGTCCATGCACGGCCGAATGATTCCGATCTCATGCTGGTCGAGGACTTTCGGTGACTGCGCAGGTGCGTTTGGCTTGGAATACCACGAGCCCATGACCCGTCCGGAGTGACGGCAGGGGGCAGGTTCCGGCAATCATTCTCTCAGCCATGTCCATGTCAGCGGCGGCGGGTAGCCGAGACTTTCCGTCGTCAGTCCCCCTTCGACGACTTCCCCGCGGTCGACAGCAAGCGCTCGACGTTGCGGAAGAGGATCTTCTCGCGGTCCGAAGGTGTCAGGAATGCGTTTCTGATGCGTGCGATTACAGCCGAAGGCTCGTTAATCGTGAAGTCCGAGCCGTACAATACGCGATCCGCGCCGATCTCCTTCACGGCCCTCTCCAGGATCCCGACACGTTCAATCCCTGAACCCGAGAGATCGATGTGAGCCTTGCTGTGCTTCGCAACGATCTCGATCCGGGCGAAAATGTCGTCGCGGCTGCTGCCGAGATGTGGAAAAACGATGGTGGTGTCGGGAAACGCGTCGGCCAGGTAACGCATCTCCTGCGTGTTCGTGTGGATCTGGACGACGAGGTTGAGCTTCGTGGCCAACTCCATGACCTGACGCCACTCCGGGGTGTCGTACTTGTAGCCCGTCATGTAGTTGCAGAACTCACCCAGCCAAACAAAACCGTACTCGGCGTGGCAGCGTTCGATCTCCCGAAGGGCTTCCTCGATCTTGAAGGGTGTGATCACGCAGCTGCCGCGGAACCTCCCTTTGTAACGGTCGGCATATTTCGCCACCTCCCGGTTTCCATTCCGGTAGTCTTCCGGCGTCTGTGCTTTGTTG
>JAFNAG010000402.1 GCA_017860135.1 Acidobacteriota bacterium | reverse complement strand
TCGAGCCGCCCGTGAACCCGCCCCCGTAGATCCAGACCATCACGGGCAGCCTTGCCCCTGCCGCAGCGCTCGCGGGGCGCCAGACGTTCAGGAACAGACAGTCTTCCGACGGTCCGCCCTGCGCCGGGAGCGGACCAAACCGTCCCTGCATGCAGTCCGACCCGAATTCCGCCGCCCGGCGCACGCCGGTCCACGGCGTCACCCGCTGAGGCGGCCGCCACCGCAGTTCGCCCACCGGGGGTGCCGCGAAGGGGATGCCTTTGTAGGACACCACGCCATCGTCGACCACACCTTGCAGTTGGCCGCTATCCACTCGCACCACAGGAACCGCCTGCTGTGCGGCGCCTGCACCTATCGTCGCCAGCCCCGCCAGCGAACACAACAGAAACTTTGTCACCCTGGAAGCCATCCTTACGCTGTTGCCATGTTTTACAGTCATATCGCTAAATCCTATCGCTCAAGTTGTCACAAAACGAACCGTCGCATCGACGTCTCCCAGAACCGGATGGCCTCGAAGACCCATCCCTCGGCGCTCGTGCCGATGCCGAGCCCGAAGCCATGACCCAGATTCCTGTACTTGTGGTACTCCACCGGTGTGCCGGACTTGCGCAGGGCCGCAACCCTGCTTTCCATGATGGCTGGAGGAGCAATCCCATCCTGGTCACCCACGACCACGAACGTGGGAGGCTCAGTGGGCGAGTAATCCGAATGCGCTGTGTATGCCATCACGATGGTTGACGGCTTTGGAGCGTCATCGCCTCCATAGTTGGCCACTCCATGCGAACCGATCGCGGCCGCCATCCGGGCTCCAGCCGAACTGCCCCACAGAGAATAGCCGTTCGTGCTGACACCAAGCGTCGCTGCGTTACGAAGAATGTGGGAGACAGCAGCAGCCAGATCCTGGGTAGCAACCGTGCCGCCATATCCTGCCCGGTACCTCAGCACGAAAGCGTTGTATCCCTTCCGGCTAATCGCTTCCGCATACGGAAAGCCTTCATGGACAGAGCCGACATAGGAGAATCCGCCACCAGGGGATATCACCGCGAAGGGCGCGCCAGGCCTGCCGCGGAAGAAGAACAACCCCGTATTGGCCCTTTCAGGCTGCTGCTTCCTCTGTGTTTCGGAGTAGAAGCTATAGAAAACGGTCTGGCCGCGGGCCGCATCATCAATCATGCGATTCAATGCGCTCGTTACGGTCTCCGGATCGACGTGACTGTGATACGGAAGGAGCGAGCCGATGCGAGTCAATCGCATGTCCTCATCGTAGACGCGATCGTCCCACGGCAGTATCAGACGACTGAATCCGGCGAACGATGGGTGACGCAGGATATCTCGTATGGTGCTTTGAATTCCTAAGTGACCGCCCCGCTGTGCACTCACATCGGTGTCCCCAGCCTCAGACGACGCTCCCGCTAGCGAGCGTCTGTCGGGGACGTTGATTAGCAGGGAGAAAACCAAAGCCGTCACGGTGGTGAAAGTCGCTCTTTTCATCTATTTTTGTTGATGGGGGTATCCCCTTTATTGGTAATAATGGAAAATTCCGGCAGGCCTCCGCCACACTTCGCCCTGTGTTGCGGGCGACATCTCCTGGCTGATCCGGAAAACTGCGGAGATTGGAAAACAGTCCGGCGGCAAGACGGAATTCGGATCCGACGCGGAAGGTGGTTTCAAGCCAGGCTTCTGGATTGGCGTCCGTTTCTCCCGGTTCGACCATTGGGAAGAATGCCCGGTGCGTTCCAGGCCGACCCATGCTACCCTCGATCTGCACCATGACGGCAATTGGTGGTGGTTATGCATGTCTGCGTGGCCGGAGTGGACCAAGGAGGCAACCTGATGGGACTCATGGCAAGCGTGGTGAGTGCGGCGGCGGTCGGACTTCTCGCCGTCAATATGACAGCCCAGACAAGGCCAGACTTCTCGGGCCGGTGGGCGAGCGAGCCGGCGCCGACAGCGGCAGCGCCTGGCGGAGGCGGACAGGCGGGCGCTGCGAGAGGCGAAATTGGACAACGCGGCGGCGCACGCGGGGGCGTCGGCGATATGGGGAGCGGCTGGGGTTCGCCGATCACCATCACGCAGGATGCGAGCCGGCTGACGGTCGAGTATGCTTTCTTCGCGCGCGGCGATATGCAGCCGCCGCTCAGGTTCGTCTACGCGCTCGACGGCTCCGAGACGAAAAACTCGGTCATGATGGGCCGCGGCATCCAGGTGCAGCTGTCGATGGTCGCATGGCAAGGCGACAAACTGGTTATCACCACGATCCACAGCTTTGAAAACCCGGCGAGCGGGCAGCCGATGAAGACGGAAGTGAAACATATGCTCTCGCTGGAATCGGCGACGTCGCTGATCGTCGAAACGACGCGCAGCGGCGTGCTGGGCGGCCCACCTTCGACGACGAAAACAGTGTACAGAAAAAACTAGCTCCCGCGCTTGCGCAAATCCGCCAGGGCTTGGGTCGCGGACTCGAAGTCCCGGCGGGCGGCATCCGTCTTCTTCGTATTGAGCCGCAGCGCGCCTTCGTAGCTGCGTATCGCATCTGCCACCGCACCGCGTTGGCTCTGTGCGCGCCCCAGCGCCTGATGCAACTGGTACGAATCGGGCAAAAGCGTCAACCCGAAGGCCAGCACCTTTTCGCCGTCTCCCGCCTGCCGGCGGTTGGCGCTGCCGGCGAGTGAAAGGATGCCGGATGCACTTACGTAGTGATCCTTGAGGTTGGCAAGGCTGCGGGCGCGAGCGAGCGCTTCATCAAGCGGTCCCGCCGCCATGCCCTCTCTCAGCAGGCGCGCAATGGAAAGCGTCCTCACGGCCAGGATTTCATAGTCGAATACGAGCGTGGCGTTGGGCGGGATGTCGCGGTTGCCTTTTTCGCCGTACGCAAGTTCCGGCTTCATGGTAATCACGATGCGGTCCCCTTCGCGCACCTCGCGCATACCTTCCTCGAAGCCGCGGATGACGCGATCCACTCCCGGCGTGTATTCATAGGGCGCGTTGTCGGTCCGCGTGTTCCAGAACTCCCTGCCGTCCGTGAACCGTCCGATGCCATGGATGACCATCAAATCTCCGGTCTGGGGGCGCGGGCCCTGGCCGAGCTTCGTGAACACATAGCTCAGGCCGGAGGGGGTGGTGACGGTTTCGCCGATTATCCGCCGTGCCTCAACGCGCTGCGGCGGCGTGTAGGGATCCGGCGCGTTCGGCGGGACGTGCGGGTAGCGCTCGGCCGTCGCGGCGAATTCCGCAACAATCCTGTCCATCACGCTTTGCGCCCAAGGGTTGGCGTCCTTTATGTCCGATTCCTCTTTCGGATCGGAGCGCAGGTTGAAGAGCCTCATCAACGGCGGGACAGCCGGCGCGCCTGCTTCCGGCTGAAAGGCATAATGGAATTTCCAGTCCATCCATTTGACGGCCCGGGGTTGGGTGCCGGCAGTGATAAAGATGACGCTGTCGCGGTTCGATTTGGCCTGCCTGCCCTCCAGGAACGGGAGCTGATTCACCCCGTCAATGGCGCGGTCTTTGGGCACGATGTCGGCGCCGATTGCGGCCGCCAGTGTCGGGAAAACATCGATCTGGTGCACGATCTCATTCGACACGCGCCCGGCGGGAATCCGGCCAGGCCAGCGGATGATGCACGGCGTGCGGATGCCGCCTTCCATGACGGTGTTGTAAAAGCCGTTCCACGGCCCCGAGGAGCCTCGCCAGGGCCGCCGCTGTTCTGCGCCATTGTCGCTGCACCAGATCACGATGGTGTTCTGCTCGATCCCCAGCCGCCGGATCGCGTCGAGCACCAGGCCGGTGTTGTAGTCGACGTCCGCCATCGAGTCGCCGATATCTCCCGCGCCGGTCTTCCCGGCAAAGTCCGGATGCGCCAGGGTCGGAAAGTGGATTTGGGTGACGGGATAATACAGGAAAAAAGGGGTGTTTGTCTTGACGCTGCGTTCCATGAAAGCGATTCCCCGCTCGGCGGCCTCGCGGTCGACGGTGCGACGGCTGTCGAGGTCGAACACCTTCACTTTCCGCGACGGCTCGCCCGCCTTGCCTTCCCAGATGTAGGGCGGTTCCATCGTCGCGGGATTGAAAGTGGGCGAGGTTGTCGTCTGCGCTTCATTGCTGGTCATCGGGATCCCGTACCACTCGTCGAAACCCTGATTGGTCGGGGCGCGTCCCTGCTGCCAGTTGATGCCCCCGATGTGCCACTTGCCGAACAACGCCGTCGCATAGCCCACGGACTTCAATGCCTCGGCAATGGTGATCTCCCACTGGGTAATCCCGGAGTTCTGCACCGCACCGGTGCGCACGGCGTAGCGCCCGGTAAGCAGCGCCGCCCGCGAGACCGTACAAGAGAACTCAACATTGAAATTGGTGAGGCGCATCCCTTCCGAGGCCAGGCGGTCAATCCGGGGGGTAGGCACGCCGCGCACGCTGCCATAGGCTCCCACCTCGCCCCAGCCGAGGTTGTCGGGGAAGATCAGGACGATATTCGGCCACGCCCGCGGCTTGTGTCCATGCGACCCTGACCGCCAGGCGCCCCGGCACGCCGTATGCGCGGGTACGCTCCTCCTCCGGGAGTTCCCTGGAGCGAGGGTGGGCAGGCGTCTGAGTTTCGCGCAAACTCGTCGGGAGCGCAAGTGTCCTGTGGCGTTCACCTGTCATTCCAGCCTCCTGGGTGGCCACAACGCAGTATATCCACATGAGCATTCATCGTGCTGCCCTCCGGGTGGATTTTCGTCACGCTTGAGCTGAGAAAAACACCAGGTTATTGTCCGATGCTGGGAGGGTTAAAACCCTCGCCTTTAGGCGACGGCTTCAGCAGTTTACCTGGCAAGCTAAAGGGAACTTCGGGGTCGCGATCGGAATCGCAATCGTGATCGCTTTTGTGCTTGGCACTAAATGCCGTGGGCGAAAGCCGAAAGCGATTGCGACCCCGATACCGACCCCGACCCGTGCGAGGCGAAACCGAGTTGTGCTGGATACCGGGAAAAACGAGTACCGGGAAAAACGAGGACACCCACCTGGAGGAAAAACGAGGACACCCACCTGGAGAAGCGATATATAATAAAGGTAACTAACCTTGAAGGGCTTATTTCGGAGGATAGGGGAAAATGCGACAATCGAGCTGCTTCCTTGCGATCATGATTCTTGTCTGCGGGATTCCGCTGGCCCAGACTCCCGGCGCAAAACCGGCGCCGTCAACGGCGAAGGCGGAAGCCGGGCGAACGTGGCCGCACCCGATTCCGGCGCGCATCCGCGACGGCAACAACAAAGATCTGTTTATCATGACTCTCGGCGATGTAGAGACCGGCCTTGCCGATGGAACCTTCAATCCGGCGAGGGACGAGCTGACGCTGAAGGACGGGACGGTCATGAAGAACTACTACCGGGACACCCTGGGGATCAAATTCTACAGGCCGATCGACAAATCGATTTTCCCCTTGCCTCCGTCCGGCTTGTGCACCTGGTATTACTATTACCAGGATATCAATCAGGTCGAAGTCAGGCGCAACGCCGATTGGATCGCCAAAAACCTGAAAGACTTTGGGGCCAAATACATCCAGGTCGACGACGGCTGGCAGGCCGAGACCAACGAAGGCCGCCACGGCTCGCGCGACTGGACAGGGGTTGACAAGGCATTCCCCGACGGCATGGCCAGTCTTGCCGCTTACATCAAATCCCTGGGCCTGACGCCGGGAATCTGGATCGCGCCCCATGGACAATCCAACGAGGATGTCGTCAAAAAGAATCCCGGCGTCTTCATGTTCAAGCCGGACGGCACTTCCGCATCGGAATCCTGGGAGGGTAAATGGCTCGTGGATCCCTCCGTGCCGGAAACCCAGAAGTATCTGAAGGACCTGTTTTCCATGATGGTGAAGTGGGGCTACGACTATTTCAAAATCGACGGCCAGCCCACCGTTGTGACCGAGTTCAACCGTGCCAGAGCATTCATGAAGAATCCGGGCGAAATCGACTTGCTGTATCGAAATACTCTGGATTCGATCCGAACCGCAATTGGCCCGAACCGTTACCTGCTTGGCTGCTGGGGCCTGCCGCTCGAAGGGGTGGGGATCATGAACGGCTCGCGCACGGGCGGCGACGTGGTCCTGAGCTGGAGCGGATTCTTCACCGCGCTCGGGCCCACAATGCGGTCCTACTACCTGCACAACATCGTCTGGTACACAGATCCGGATACGATGCTGCTGCGTCCGCCGCTGACCCTCGATCAGGCGCGTGTCTGGGCGACCCTGCAGGGCCTGACCGGCCAGGCGCTCATGTCGAGCGACCGTCTCACGGATTTATCCGAGGATCGCGTCGAACTTATGCGCCGGGTTTATCCGGCCGTCGACATCCGTCCGCTGGACCTGTTCCCTTCGCCGCAGAACAAACGCATCTGGGACCTGAAAATCAATCATCTGGGACGCAATTATGATGTCGTCGGCGTTTTCAACTTCGGCGAATCCAGGCCGGAACACATTTACCTCAACTGGAAAGAACTGGGCATTGCCGACAGCGGCCCGGTGCACGTTTTTGACTTCTGGAACCGGGAGTATCTCGGGGCCTGGGAGGCCGGCATGGCGCTTACCGTCCCCACCACGAGCTGCCGGGTCCTCACCCTCATGCCCAGCAGCGGAAATATCCAGCTCGTTTCCACCAGCCGGCACATGACCCAGGGCTGGGTCGACCTGCAAAGTCTAAACTCCGGTCCCGGCAATTCGTTCTCCGGCAGGAGCAAAGTGATCAAAAACGATCCTTACGAGCTTTTCTTCGCCTTCCCGCGCGACAAGAATTTTGCGATCAAGGCTGCCACAGCGCGAACGTCGGCGGGCGCGCTGCCGGTGAGAACGACCAATCACCAGGGTTGGGCGTCGGTGCGCATCGACTCGCCCGCAACTGCCGAAGTGAGCTGGAATGCGGTTTTTGAACCGGCGGATGCCTATCAGTATCCGACGCAGGCGCCCACGGGTCTGCGCGTCGAGCCCGTTGGCCTCAACGGCGGCAACCTGAGCTGGGGCGCCCAATACTACTTGAATGCCGGCTACCAGGTCTATCTGGACGGCAATCTTCTCGGGTATTCCGGGAACACCGTCTTCCCGATGCGTGGGCTCGACCCAACCCGGGCCTATACTGCGGAAGTCAAGGCCATCTGGTATGACGGCACAGTCGGGCCGAGACATCAGAAATCGGAACTGCAATTCACACTCGCATCGCTTCTCCCATACGAAATCCTGCTGACCGCGCTCGAGCCGGTGCGCACGGGATCCGGAGGCGGGCGCGGCGGTGGCCGCGGCGGCCCGGCCGGAGGGCTTACCACCGGCGGCAAACGCTATGAAGGTGGCATCAGCGCACGCGCGGGCGCTGAAGTGGAGTATGACATTGCCGGGCTGTTCACCACTTTTACTGCAGCCGTGGGCGTGGACGACGGATACGACGGAGCGCTGATATTCTCGGTCGCCGGCGACGGCAAAGAGCTTTGGAGCAGCGGCCCGATACATAAATCCGGGGCTCTGAATCCGGTCATGGTGAACATATCCGGCGTCAAGCGTCTGGTGTTGCGCGTAACGCAGTCGGGTGCGCCTCCCACGGCCGTGCCGCAGGGACCCGGCCGCGGACGGGGCGGCGCCGGCTCCCAGGGCGCATGGCTGGAGCCGAAGGTCGCAGGCCGCGCCGTCGCCAGGTAATCGACCGCTCCTGGAAGGAGCGGCTTTGCCTGTCCCGCACAGCACTGGCTGTGGGACACACTTGACACTGTGGGTGGATGGTTTTGTCGGCTGTCAGGAAACGCACCAGGTCAGGGAATCGAAAAGGACCCCGCAGGGGTCCGGCAGGACAGCCCAGGGCGCAAGCCATGGGAACTGTGGCAGGTCCGGATGTCCGCCCTGAATGGACAGTGCAGGCCGCTTCGGCTTTTCCGGGTTGGCATCCTGGCCGTCCATGTCGACAGGGCTCGCGCGCCGGCTTGTCCTGCCCGACCCTTTCAGGGTCGGAGCGTGGGTGATCCCCCGGATGCGAGGATGCGTGTTTCTTCCCAGGGCTTGCGCCCCGGGCTGTCCTGCGCGACCCTTTCAGGGTCGTCTGCAAACAGTAAACAGGCCATAGCCCGGTATGCCAGCAAAATATATGACGAACGTCATGGATCGGGGGCGGCTGCTGACTGTCAGACACATCATCCCTGAAAAGCGAAAAAGTCGGCAGATCCCCTCTTCCCACAGGCTGGAGGAATGGTATGCTGGGAATACGTAATGTCGGGCCGGCAGAATGCGCCGAAGATCCGAAGCGGGCGATGGTGTCGGAGCGGATCATCCTGGACCCATACACCCGTCGCCGCAGTTCGCCCTGCTGTGTTGCTGACTTTTGAACTTCTATGAACAAATCAACGGAGCCCGGTCAACAGGTGCAAACCATCGAGGCCATGCGGACGCGGGAGAAGCGATGCGGCCCTGAAGCAAGCGCGGCCGTTGAGGCGACCTGGGACTGCGACCTGGTGACCGGCACCATCCGATGGAACGAGGGCTACGATCGCCTTTACGGGGCCAGACCGCCCGAGTCGGCCAACTCCTGGCAGTGGTGGATCGACCGGATTCACGCCGAGGATCGCGAACGTGT
>JAFNAG010000401.1 GCA_017860135.1 Acidobacteriota bacterium | reverse complement strand
TCGCGAGTCCGATGATCGGCCTGCAGCCCTGATCTCCAGCTAATTGTCTCGCCTGATAGTCCCGCCTGCTTTCTCAGATGCCAATCATTGTCTGGCGACTGGGCCCTGGATTCTATTTGGATTGAGACAGTGGACGATGGATGTCCAGATACTTTTTTGCCCAAGAACAGGCGGCCGCACTCAACGACGACCGGTTCGGACGCGCCCTGGATGATCTGTTCGCCAGCGACCGCACGGCGCTTCTGACCGACTTCGTGTTGCGGTTCACGCCCTGGTTGAACGCGAGCTGCGTCTCAAAATGAGCGAGAATCACCTCCAACAGATTCGGCTGTATCCCGAAGCAAGACAGTGCAGCGCACCAACGGCAGAGCGGGTATTCGAGATCTTTGAGCATTTGCAGACGCACACGCTGCTGAAGGAAGGCAGAAAAATCCGAACATTTCGGCCCCGGCTGACAGAGCTGCAAAAGGAGGTGCTGGAGTTACTCGGAACTTGCCCACCAACCTATAGGGAATATTAAAGATAGATGTCGTGACCTATAGGAAATTGCAAGTGCGACCTGCGGAAAAAGGGGCGCAACCGCGTTTCAGGTGTGCATGATTTAGCAGATCTCTTGTGATGCCCTCGTTTGCCGCCGTCAGTCCCCGATCCCGTGGACGGCGAAACGCCTTAGAACGAAAAAAGTGGGCCGAAAATCGAGCACAAGCCCAACCGCAGGCCCTCCAAAACGCCTATCTCACCGGATCAACCGGACTTCCGTCGGTCCGACCCCGATCCTCCGATCCTCACCAACCCCCCGGTTCCATTGTCAAGAGATTACTCCGCTTTTGATCATTCGCGGGCCGGGTTATGTGGCGGTGGGACATGTATCGGGCAAGATCGGCCGTGCTGGCTGAGATGCTCAGTGAAGTCCGGTCTCGCGCGGCCGGTGTGCGTGCTCCAGCTCAGGCTTTTTTCAGCGAGCAGATGCTCCAGCCCGCGCGCATCAATAATCCCTACCTTCCTTGAAATTCAGGATCAACGCGATCCGCGTTGATGGGCGGCCGGCCGCGGGGAGTTTCCCGGCACGGGGCGATCTGGGTTGCGGGGGACCGGATCGATCACGAGGCTGCTGACATCGTACTCTTCGTCTTCATAAACCGCGAATCCTAACCTGCCCCTGGCAGGGCTCCCCGCCGGGATGGTGTAGCGGCCCATCTCCGTGCGGCTCACGGTGGTGCCAGTGGTGACGTTGACTCGTGCGACGATCAGGTTTCCGGTTACGTCCATCTGAATGTCAACCCATTCGGACCTGTTTCTGCCGAACGGGAAAGGGAGGGGGACAGGCAAAACCGCGATCTGCTTTCCGTCGCGATAGGTCGAGAAATAGATGGTGTTCCTGTGGGTTTTTTCCGGGTGACGGTCACTGTGGATCTGGATGAGGCAGTAATTCTTTTCGTCCTGCCACCGGATGATCCAGGATGCCGTGACGCCCTTGTTGAGCCGCAGCTGAAACCTCTGCGAGAAGTTCTCATAGACCCGGTCCTTGAGCACGGCTGTGCCACGGCCGGCGGCGTGGAGCAGGCCGTCGGCCTGCCAGCCTGAAGGATGGTCCCAGCTGTCGAGGCTCAGGAATGCTTCAGCGTAACCGGTCGTTGCGGCCGTCGCGACCACATCCAGCACGGCCTGCAATTGAGTCGTCTGCCCGCCCTGGATCGTGACGGTCTTCTGGCCCGGTTTGTAGCCGGTTGCGCTCAATTCGACGGTGTAGGTGCCTGGCTCGAGTTCTATCTGGCGCTGCCTGGCCGGGTCGAAGGTCTGCGTGCCGATCCTGGCGCTTGCGCCCTCGGGCTGGATGTTGAACTGCAGGATGCCCTTGAGCATCTCGAGCGGAATAGACTCGGCTCTCGGCTCGCCTGCCCGGAGCTCCACGGAGCGTTCGGCGTCGCGATACCCTTCCTTCCTCACGCGGATCTTGCGTGTGCCGGGGTCTATCCTGAGGCCGTTGAGAGGGGTAGTCCCCTTGAATTCGTCATCCACGTACACGTCTGCCTTGTCCGGCAGGGTGGAGACGCTCAACAGGGCCGGCCTGGCTACCACAGGCATCAGGCTGAGCTGCAGTCTTCTGGTTTCACCGGGCCGCAGATTCAGGATGTCCGTTTTCTCCTGGAACCCGTCCTTGGCGACCTTGATGATCCGGCTCTCGGGCGGCAGGTCATTCAAAGTCAGATTGCCGGCGGAATCAGTTTTGCCCCTGGCAGTGTTGTCGACCCACACCTCTGCGCCGGGGGCATTGGTTGCCAGCACCAGCGAAGCGGGTCTTGCCGAGAGGTTCACAACGTGGTCCAGTGCGCGGCCGGCTACCAGAGTGAGATCTTTCTGCGCATCCGCGTACCCGTTCTTTTTCAGAAGCAGCGAGACGGATCCGGGTTTCAGATCCTGCAGTATCAGGGATCCCCCCGCCGTGATCCCGACCCTCTTCCCGTCGAGGTAGACGTCCGCATCTGCGGGATTTGTCAGAATACGGAGCACGGAGGAGTCGACCTTGACGGAAAGCGGCTGGAGGTTCTCATCGACCAGGACCGTCTGGCCGGGCGTGAAACCGAGGTCTTTGCTCTGGACCGCGAATCCCTCTTTGATCAGGCTCACCGTGTGCTGCCCGCCTTTTACCTTGAATACCTGCAAGGCGCCCGCGTCGGATGTGCGGCCGATCTCGATGCCGTCGAGCTGGACGCTCACATCGGGCTGGTCGGTTCTGATGCGCAGTTCCGCATCCGCCGGCACCAGCTTCACGGTCAGATCCGGGTTCTTCCCTTTCGCGAGGTCAAGGCCCCGGGAGAAAGTCGAGAACCCTTCCTTGGTTGCCGTGAGGGTTCCCGGGCCGGTCGGCAGGTTGCGCAACGCCAGGTTCCCGGAACTGGTTATGCCGACGGGGCGCCCGTTGAGCAGGACCTCCACTCCGTCCGGCTCGGACAGGACCACCAGTTCCGCACCGCCGGTAGGGCGCAAGACCGCCAGGTAGGTTGCGGCTGCCAGGATGACGGCGGCGGCTGCAATGACCAGGGGGGAGCGGATCCACGCCGCCGGCCCCGTTCGTTTCGGCAGGATCACCGTCGCATCCGCTGCAACTTTGCGGGCTCGCTGCTCTTCGAGCGCCTGGCGCTTGCGGTCCCGTTCCTGCTCCTTCTGGCGGGTGCGGATTTCCTTCTCCAGGTCCCGTTGCAGGACCCTGGCTTCCTTATGCGACGGGTCCAGCCTCAAGATCTCGCCGGCGTGAGTCAGTGCGCTCTCGAGGTCGCCGCGCCCGTGTTCCTGCCGGGACTGAAGCAGCAGCGCCGCGATCTGCTCGTGCCTGTGCCCGGCTTCCTGTGCCTGGTCGATGCGCTGCAGCAGTTCCCTGGCGTCGGCATTCTGTTCGTCCAGCAGCAGGACTTCGCGGGCGCGCACGGCAGCCTGCTTGAAGTCGCCCGAGGCCAAGGCCTGGGAACTCTGGGCGAGGAGTGCCGCGATTTCGAGCCGCCGGCTCTTCTCGAATTGGGTTTCCTCCACTCTCTTGAGCAGTTCCCTGGCATCGGGATTCTGGCCGTCGAGCACGAGGATTTCGCTCGACAGCCGCGAGGCTGCGTCCAGATCGCGTGCTGCCAGGGCCTGCCGTGCCTGCGCCAGCAATTCTGCGATCCTGGTCCGGATGCGCTCCTTTTCCAGTGCCTTCTCGATCTTGCTTAGCAACTCGCGCGCTTCGGGGTGCTGCGGCTCGAGCTTGAGCACGTCATGGGTTGCGGAAAGCGCCGCGTCATAGAATTCGGCAGTGAACAGGCGGCGCGCCTCGATCAGGCCGGCCTCGATCTTCAGGCGCGCATCCTCCGCGCGGACTTCGGCTTCCGCCTCCTCGATCGCCACCCTCAGGTCCGGGTCCTCCCCGAGCAGCTCTGACGCCCGCAGGAGCGCAGTGAGGCTGGCCCGGTGCTTCTTTTCGGACAGGAGGCGCAGTCCCTGCTGTTTCTGTTTCCGGCCTTCTTCAGCCTTCGCCTGGCGGAGCCGTTCCGCTTCCGCGCCGAGCTGAACCTCATGCAGGAGCCTGAGCGCCTCCGGGTGGTCGAGCTGCAGGTCCAGGACCTCCTGCAGCGGCTTGCGCGCCTCCGGGAATGCCCCGGCCTCCATCAGGCGTCTCGCCGCATCGAGCAGGCGGTCGATTTTCTGCCGCTGTTTCTCCTCCATCTCCCGGCGCGCGACGAGTTCGGCCTGCCAAACGGCGATCAGGTCCGAAACTTCCGGCTGCGCCTGGGCATCGGCGTCAAGGGCGCGGGCCTGCGCGAGCGCGTTTTCATATTCGCCGCGTGCGGCTGCGTCCCGGGCGCGGTGCAGCAGGGAGGTGTTCCTTTCGCGGCGCCTCTGCTCCGCCAATTCCGCTGTGCGCAAACTGGATTCGATCTCCCGCTTGAGCCGGACCGCCTCCCTGTGCCCGGGCTGAAGCTCGAGCAGCCTGGCAAGCGCGTCCAGCGCTTCACCGTGTGCTCCCGCTTCCCGGCAGGCGCGGGACTGCTCCAGCAGGCCGTTGATCTCCCTCTCCTTTTCCAGTCTCAGCCGTTCCTGCTCTTCTGCGTGGTCGATCTCGACAGTCAGGGAATCGGCGCCTTCCATG
>JAFNAG010000400.1 GCA_017860135.1 Acidobacteriota bacterium | reverse complement strand
CTATGAGGACTGGAGCCGAGTGCGAAGGATGAGCAACCTCTTCTTCTCCAGAAAAGAGGTGAGTCAGATGCGGGCCGCCCTGATTGGAAGATCGAGGTAGGTCCGGTCTGACAGACCGGACCTAGCGCTAGAAGATGAATTTCAGGCCGAACTGGATCTGTCGCGCGTCGAAAGCCGAGTTGGAGCGTCCGAAAAGTGACGTGGAGAGTTCATTAATCGGCTGAAAGAAGTTCACTCTGTTGAATGCGTTGAAAATCTCGAAGCGCAGCTGGAGCCTCGACTCTTCATTGATCGCTTCTATTTTGAAGTTCTTGAATAGCGAAAAATCCAGGTTGGCAAATCCCGGCCCTTCGTAGGTGTTCCTCCCCAGGGTACCGTTGGTGCCGGGCTCAGGCTGCCCGAAGAAAGCCACCTTCTCGGCGGTGCCTGGAATTCCCCCAGGATTGATGGTCGGGATCTTGAATGGCCCGCCCCCCGGATTGACCCAATCACTGCGGGCCGAGCTCACCGTGTTGCCGATCGAAGGAGTGTTGGGCCGGTCGTTTTGGGCCCCGTCCGCATTGTAATCGCCCCCCGTGGAGAACCCGCGCCCATCATAGGGTGTGAACGGCTGGCCCGACTGCAGCGCCAGGATGCCGTTGATCTGCCATCCGCCGAACAGGTTCTGAAGCAAGGCCCTGCTGTCGGCAAATACCGGCAGTTCCCAGATCCCGTTCAACACAAACCGGTGGCGGGCATCAAAAATAGAGCGGCCGCGATCCAGGTAGATTTTTGAGGCATCCGTGGAGAAGCCCTCCTGGGCGCCGTTGCTGGTCGTGCCGCCATGGTGCCACGTGGACCTCAGGTCGATGCTCTTGGCCCATGTGTAGTTGCCGGTCAAGGCCCACCCCTTCGAGAAGCGCTTCGACACCTGCGCCTGCAGGGCGTTGTAGGATGAAGTCACCGAATTCTCCCAGAACCGCAGCACGGCCCGTCGGGGACTCAGCACCGCTCCGATCGCCCGTGAACCTGTTCCAGTCCTCAGCCCTGATCAGCTTCCTCCCGGCCGTCCCGACATAGTTCACATCCATCACCAGATCCCGTCTGATTTCGCGCTGGATGCCGAAGAACCAGCTCATCACATACGGGTCGCGCATGCGCGGATTCGGAATGCCGGTAGTGCCCGTCGTATTCGGGTTGTCCGGCCAGTAGGCTATGATGTTGCCTTCCAGAGAGTGGGCGCCGATGTTCGGGTTAGGCCCGGTCGCGGTTACGGCCTGCCCTAGAGTCTGGGGCCCGTAAAGCACGACCTCGCCCGGACGACGACCCGACTCAGGCTTAGTGATCTGGTTGACGCTGTAATAGGGAGGATTCCAGCGGGAATTGGAAAGCGGGTTGTAGATTCCGGCCTGGTAGGCGATGCCGTAACCCCCGCGGATCGACATCTTTCCGTTTCTGAACGGATCCCATGCGAACCCGAGGCGGGGAGCGAAGTTGTTGTGGTCCCCTTCGGACAGTGCCGTCGCTTGTGCGAAATCACCGTCCCGTATGCGGTACCAGAGATTCTCCCCCCTGGTCATGTCGAATTTCGTGGCGCGGTCCTGAACCTCGGTCAGGCGGGTGTACAGGTCGTACCGGATGCCGAGGTTCAGAGTCAGGCCGGCCGTGACCTTCCAGTCGTCGTTGAAGAAGGCGCCGAACTCCGTGTTGCGCCAGCCCCGGAAACTGCTCGCAAGTTCGGCCTTGCGGGTGCCGTCCAGGATATGGGGATCGACGCCGCCAGTCTCGTAGTACGGATCGTCCAGGGCGAAGTAAACCAGTCCGTAGAAGTAGTAGAGCGGAAGCCCCAGGTTATACTCGCTGTTCTCCTGGTTGCGGCGGAACTCGACGCCGGCTTTCATGCTATGCCGGCTCTTGCTGAAATTGACGACGTCGCTGTAAGCGAATACGTTCTCTGTAAAGAACTCCGGAATGGCGCCACCGAAGCCCGAGGTTAAGCCATCGCCGATTGCGGGAACTCCGGGTGTGCCGACGGCCACATCTAATTGCGAACGGTTGAGGCCGAAGCGGAATTCGTTTACCACCGCCGGGCTGAAGACGTGCGTCTCGGCAAGGGCAGGTTGACTGGCATCACTCTCCTGGGGTCCATCAAAAGCGGGACGGTTCCCCAGAGCCTGTGACATGGTCTTTTTCCAATAGTAACGGCCGAACAGCTTATCCCTCCCGCTACGGAATTCATGATCCACCCGAACCGACCACTGATCTGTGTCCGCCCAGTTCGGCTGAAAGTAATTGATTTCACCGGCTATCGGTGCGTCCGCGGCCAGGGCCCCCGCCGGGGAACCAAAAGTGTCCATCAAAAAACCGTCAACCTCGGCCTGGGTCGGCTCCGTGATCCAGCCCTGATTCACGAGATAGCTGCCGACGGTATCCGTGACTGTCGTTATTGGCTTGGGAGCAGGGTAGTTCTTGTAGAGGAAGCTGGCGACGGGCGCACCGTACTGCTGGACGTAATTCGCCCACGGAGCACTTTCAAAACTTTGTACAGAGGATCTCCCTGTACGCAGGCGGAGGCTCTCCCAGGAACCGAAAAAGAAAGTCGAATTCCTGCGTATGGGGCCTCCGAGAGATGTGCCGAACTGGTTGCGCTTGTATTCCCCTTTGTCCTTTTCCCCCGTTGCCGTGTCGTACGCATCGAAGAAGTTGGCGGCATCCAGGGCGTCGTTGCGCAAGAACTCGAACGCGCTCCCGTGAAAGCTGTTGGTGCCGGACTTAGATACGACGTTGACAACCGAACCGGCGGAGCTTCCGAATTCCGCGGAGAAGTTCATGCTCTCCATGCGGAATTCCTGGATCGAATCGACACTTGGAGTGAGGCTTGCCCCTCCGCTCAATCCCTTGTTTGTGACACCGTCGAGCCAGAAACCATTGAAGTTGACTCTGCCGCCATTGACGGAAGTCGCAGTAGTATTCTGAAACTCGGTTGTACCACCATTCTCCCCCACGGTTGCACCGGTGTTCACGACGCCCGGCGCCAGCTGCATCAAGTCATAGACATTGCGGCCGTTCAGCGGCATGTCCAGGATACGCTGGCCGTCGACCAGGGTGGACACGCGCCCCTGCTCGACGTCAACGGTCGCAGCCTGACCGCTGATGGTCACCGTCTCGGAGAGGTCACCTACCCCCAGAATGACATCGTGGTGTACCACCTCGCCCACCGCTACCTTGATCCCGTCGTAGGCAGCAGTCTTGAATCCGAGAAGCGACGCCTTCAGGATGTAGGAACCCGGCTGCAGAAGCGGTATGCGATATAGACCGTTCACCTCTGAGAGTCCGTTGCGCGAAACACCGGTCGCGACGTTCGTCGCAATGACCTCCACCCCCGGGACGACCGCCTTCGTGGCGTCCATCACCGTGCCGGTGATCTCACCGGAGGTAACCTGCGCCCATGAGACGCTCGAGTGTAACCAGAGCACCGCACCGGCCAGCAGGATCCAGCAGGACACAGGTCGAGATCTATATATGAGGTTTCCCTCGCGACATTTCAGAACGCAAGATGCCATACCATACCCCGCAAGCCTCTTGATGATCCGGCAATGGCTCAGGGTCGTGCCGATCACGGGAGTCTGTCCTCCCTTCTGATCAGTCCAGTCTGAAACGTCCCGCAATAAAGTGAAGTTGAAGCGATTATAGGCGCGAAAAGATCAACTCGATTCGATAATGGAAATTGCCAAGTCCGATGATTCTGCGAATCCCGGGTGGGTCCGCGCCGCCTGAGATGGATCGCGAGACAGGAGAGCTGGAGGCCGAAGGGCCGGCGGTTCCTACGGGTTGGTTATTGAGATGTGACGAGGTTCGGGGTTAAGGCGCAGGAGTCAGAGTTCTTCGAGTATTCCCAACCACTGCCTCCGTCGGGTGCCTGCTGCACCTGCCGTAGTCCTGCTGCGCCGCTCTTCTGCCGGCATCAGAGTTGGAGCTCTTTTCGTATTCCTTCTGCCAGCCACTGGCGGATCAGGGTCTGATAAGGAATCGATTTCATGGTAGCGATCTTGCGCAGCGCCTGGATCTGGGCCGGATCAAGCTTGATGGAGACATTCTGAAGCCGACTGGTTCTCTGGCCGGCGAGTATCCGGCGGCGCAGCTCTTCGTCCAGCGCGAACTCAACCGTGCGGTCCTCAAGTTCCCGCATTGTCAGCCCGAACCAACGTCGCGAGGTGGCGGTCGAGAGTAAAGGGGGGGTGCGGAGAGTGTCGAGCTGCTTTGAGGGAAAAACGGCGGCAAAAAGCGGTTGTAACGGGCTTTTCTGCACCCCGAATCTGCAGCATCTCCTAAGAATTCAGCACCTTATCGTGGTCCGACCCCCGATTCGATGCGATGATTTTTGCCGACTGGTGAATATAGTCGCGAGTAATTTTGCCTAGTGGCAATAAAATCTGATATCCTGCCGGTACGTTGAGGGGGACAGTCACCAGTGTCCCACGACAACAGACCAAGCAGGAGCATGAGACCGAACGCACAGTAGGCGCGGGAGAACGCATCTGATGAGGTGCTCCGGGCGCTGCTTCACTCAGCAGCAATCGCCGGCCTATTAGGGACACTGGTGACTGTCCCCCTCACGCTAGTCGTGGGTCATGGCGCGCAACAAGTCCACCGCGGCCAAGAAATCGTTCCTGACGAGGTTCAAGGGCCGCTTCCGGAACATCCCTCCGAAGGCGTTCCGCATGCTGCACGCGGACCGATACGTCAGCTGGCGCCGGGATGCCGGCATGAGCAACTCCACGATCAACCGCGAGCTCGCCTGCCTCAGGCACATGTTCGCCTGGGCGGCGAAGCGCGGATACGTCGACCGGAACCCGCTCAAGGCGCTCGAACTGCTCGAGGAGCAGGAGTGGGCTGGCCCGAAGCCGACCGACGAGGTCGTGCAGGCGGTTTTCGACAAACTCGATCCGCGTTTCCTACCGATCTTCGTGGTCATACGCGAGACCGGGGCGCGGCGCGGCGAAGTGCTCGGCCTTCAGCACTGGCAGATCGACCGCCAGTCCCGGATCGTCACTTTCGCCAAACGGACCAAGAACGGGAAGACGACGGTGGCGCCCCTGACGCAGAGGGCGCTCGATGCGATCGACTCCGTGCCGCCGTTTCCGGGCTGCGAGTACGTCTTCTACAACCCGGAGACCGGGACCAGGTGGTCCGATGCGCGCAAACCGTGGGACGCCGCCAGAAAAGCGGCCGGGTACCCGTGGCTGCGCGTGCGGGACCTCCGGCCGGCGTTCGCGACCGAAGCAGCTGACCGGGGCGCCCCGATGCATTTCATCCAGTCAGCTCTCGGCCACGGCTCGGTGGCCGTTACCGAGAAGTACTACGCAAAATATGCCCCGGAGGCCGCCGCGAAGCAGCTGCTGCCTGTCATCGAGGGCGGGAGAAACAGGATGTCAGGTGGTACCAAGACCGGTACCACGGGGGACTGATGGCTTACGTCGGCTGCGGATTTCCGGCTAACTTATTGAGTTATATGGTGCGCCCGGCACGACTCGAACGTGCGACCTTTTGATTCGTAGTCAAACGCTCTATCCAACTGAGCTACGGGCGCAGCCTTGATTTGAAATAACTTACAGCACCGG
>JAFNAG010000023.1 GCA_017860135.1 Acidobacteriota bacterium | reverse complement strand
GGTCCGAAGTCTGCAATCGGTTCCGCCTTGTCTCCGCCTTCGGGATGCCGTAAGATGATCTCGCAACAAAAGGAAGATTGTCGGGCCTCGGGCCCTGTGCAATATAATCCTCGAACCATGTCAGGTCCGGAAGGAAGCAGCATTAAGAGGCAAGTTATATGTGCCGCAGGAAACCCGAGGCCCGGCCCCGGTTCCTTTCCCTATGCAATATCAAGTGCTGGCCCGCAAGTGGCGACCTCAAAATTTCCATGATCTCGTGGGGCAGGAGCACGTTTCGCGGACGTTGCTCAACGCTCTCCAGAGCGGGCGGGTCGCGCACGCCTTCCTGTTTTCCGGGCCGCGGGGGAGCGGCAAGACCAGTACGGCGCGAATCCTGGCAAAGGCGTTGAACTGTCACAAGGGCAGGGCCGGCGAGCCATGCGGGCAGTGCGTTGCCTGTGTCGAGATCACGGCTGGGAACTGCCTGGATGTGCTCGAAATCGACGCTGCGTCCAACACCGGGGTTGACAACGTCCGGAACCTGATAGAGGAACTTCAGTACCGTCCAGCCCGCGACCGCAACAAGATCTATATCATCGATGAAGTTCACATGCTAAGCACGGCTGCGTTCAACGCCCTGCTCAAGACACTCGAAGAACCGCCCGAGCATGTCGTCTTCATCATGGCAACCACCGAATACCATAAGATACCCGCAACTATCCTGTCCCGCTGCCAGCAGTACAGCTTCAAACTGATTTCGTACCCGCTGATCCTGGAGCGCATGCGTTTCATTGCCGGCGCAGAGAACATTCAGATCAGTGCTGCAGGCCTGGAGCAGATTGCCTTTTCGAGCGGCGGCAGCATGCGCGACGCCATGTCCGCCCTCGACCAGGTCATCGCTTTCAGCGGCCAGACTGTTCGCGATGAAGATGTTACCATGCTCCTCGGGCTGGTCGAGCCCGCGGTCCTCGGGAGCATGGTGAACGCCATCGCATGCAATGATGCGAGTGCCATTCTCGGTATCGTCGGGGATCTGACGATCGCCGGACAGGACCTGCAAAATTTCTGCCGCAGCCTGCTTGGCAGGTTCCGCGATCTGATGGTGCTCAAGGCGGGTGTCTCCGACCCGGCGATTCTGGGCGTTCCGGAGAGCCTCGTGCCTGATCTGGCAAAGCAAGCCGCCCAGTTCTCCCGCGAGGACCTTCTGCAGCTGTTCGACGCGCTGGTGCGTGTGGAGGCGGATTTGCGGCATGCTTTCCAGGCCCGGTTTCACCTCGAAATGGGCCTGATCGAGATTGCGCAGATTCCGAAGATGCGATCTCTTGAGGAGTTGATTGCTGATTTCAAACGGTTTGTTGATGGCAACCCGACCGTCGGAGGTGCGAATCCCCGTCCGGCGCCCCCGGCGCAATCGTTGGGTGTTTCCGCTCAGGGAGACAAGCCCGTGCCGCCGGCGGGAGAACCCTCGCGCACCAGCATGCCGGCCGCCCGGGAAAACGAATCCGAAGCGGGTGCTTCTGCAGCCGCCCCGGCATCCCATGCCTCGGTTCCGGAAGGCGCCGGAGGTTCACGCCAGCTGCTCGAGAACATAGCTGCGGCGGTCGAGAAGGCATCGCTCGAACCGATACTGCATTCTCTCAACGGCGCCAGGCTTCAGGGCGGTACGGTTGTTCTCGACCTGGGCCCCGCGCCGAGCGAGTTCCTGCGCCGGCAGCTCAGGGATAACCTGTCATTGATTTCTCAGGCCGCCTCCAGAGCCCTGGGCCGCACGGTGGATGTCTCTCTGGGCGAAAGCCAGGTCCTTCCCACCTCGTCACTGGCAGCACCCTGTCCGGCCGGAACGCGCTCCACGGAAGACATCCTGGCACGCGCCCGGAAAGACCCGGCAGTGCAATCTTTTCTGGATACCTTCCCCGGTCCGGTCAAGGCCGAGAAACCCAAGCCATGAACGATTACGCAGAGCCCATTGCCAGGCTGATCGACGAGCTCCGCAAGCTGCCCGGCATCGGCCAGAAATCAGCGCAGCGGCTGGCCTACAGCCTGCTGCGGCGACCGCGCGAGGAAGCCGAACGCCTGAGCCGCGCCATCCTCGACGTCAAGGAGATGATCCGCTATTGCTCCCGCTGCAACAATTTTTCCGACCGGGACCCCTGCCACTACTGCGCCAACCCCAACCGCTCCCAGGAAGTCATCTGTGTTGTCGAGGAACCGAACGACATCCTCGCAATCGAGAAGACCCGCGAATATCACGGCCAGTACCACGTCCTGCACGGCGTGCTCTCGCCGATCAACGGCATCGGGCCAGGCGATCTGAAACTGAAAAACCTCCTCGAACGGCTGCGGGAGGGGAAAGTCGGGGAAATCATCCTGGCTATGAACCCGAACGTCGAAGGGGAAGCCACGGCAATCTATCTCTCGAAGTTGCTCAAGCCGATCGGCATCCGCGTGACCCGCATCGCCCTCGGTCTGCCCGTGGGAAGCGACCTCGAATTCATCGACGAAGTCACCATGAGCAAAGCCCTGGAAGGCCGGCATCCCATCTGAACTCGGATTCCGGAATGCGGAAGGCGGAATTCCACATTCCTCATTCGCTAGGAGTCGATCCAGGTTTCGCCGTCCTCGTAGACTTCCTTTTTCCAGATGGGCACGAATTTCTTGATGTTGTCGATTGCGAAGCGGCAGGCATCAAAAGCGGCGGCCCTGTGTTCGGCTGCGACGACGATGGCGACGCTGCAGTCTGTGGGACATAACCGCCCAAGCCGGTGCACGATGCTGATTTCGCGGATCTGGTATTCCTGTCGGGCGCGTGCGCCGATCTCCTGCAGCTTCTTGAGGGCCATGGTTTCGTACGCCTGGTACTCCAGGCACAGCACCTTGCGGCCGCGCGCATGGTCGCGCGTGATCCCCTCGAAGACGACCACGGCGCCGTCCTGCGCCTGCACCAGCGCGTCTCTGATGGACCCGGCGTCGATCGGATCGAATGTCAGACGGAACATTTATCCTCCGCTGACCGGCGGGAAGAAGGCGACTTCGTCCCCGTCACGCACCGGTGCGTCGGGGCGGGCGAATTCGGAGTTGACTGCGCAGAGGACCGAGGAGCGCATCGCGATGAGGCGCGGGAAATCGCGCGCCAACCGGTCGTAGATCGACGCGACATCGGAACCCGCGGGCACATCCAGCTCCGCTTGGCGCATGCCCGTCACGTCGGCGACTGTGGCAAAAAACAGGATCCGGATGCTCATCAGTAGAAGTTGACCAGCAGCGTGCAGATTTCGTCGATGGTCTGTCGGATGCGGGTCATGGAAGCATGCACGTTGTTGGCGAAGATGCTGAAGATCAGGTTGCGTCCCGACTTCGTGGTCATGTAGCCGGACAGGGAAGCGACATCGCCGAGAGAGCCGGTCTTGGCGTGGATGACCCCCTTGACGGGCCGGATCGCAAGACGGTTTTTCAGCGTTCCATCCGTGCCGCTGACCGCGAGGGTGTTGAGAAACAGGTCAAAATACGGGCGGGTGGACAGGAACATCAGCAGCGATGTCTGAAACCTCGGTGTGACCAGATTATCGCGCGAAAGGCCGCTGCCGTCATTGATATGGATCTTTTCGTCATCGGTGATTCCGGCTTCCGCCAGGAAGTCCTTCACAACCCGGAGACCGGCCTCGTCTGTGCCCGAGCCGCCAAACTCGGCGCCCAGCACCCGAAGGAGCATTTCCGCATGCAGGTTCAGACTCTGCTTGTTGATAATCTCCAAGGCGCGGATCAGCGGAGGGGACCGGTGCTCCGCGAGCAGCTTCCAATCGCGGCGCGCCGCCGGCGATGTGTCACCGAGGTGGTTCACCTGGACAGAACCCGACACCGCGACCCCAATCCTGCGAAGCTCCTCCTTCAGCAGGGTTGCGGCCGCTTCCGCCGGGCGCTCGAGAACGATGTACTGGCTGTGGTTCTGCGTCGCCGGAAGAACTCCCGATACCACCAGGCGCGTGGTGCCGGGGATTACGCGCGCGTTTGCCGTCCGTTTGGATCGGGCGCTTCCCGTCACGCAGAGGTTGCGGATCTGGAAATAGGAACTTTGGGGTTCGAGGCTGACTCGCGCGAGTTGATTCGCTTTGGTCGGACGTATATGGACCCAGAACACGTTGTTGTTGATGCTGAGGGCGTTGATGGGCGCTCCGTACATCGACCTGAGGTCGTGGGACGGCGAACCTTTGCCGTGGGTCGTGAACTCGAAATAGCTGTCGTCCCCGATCACCCTCCCATCGACCTTCTGAATGCCTGCTTCGCGTATTTTCTGGGCCAGCTGCTGAAGCGCGGAGGTCTCCAGAAGCTCCTTCGAGGGATCCATCAGGTTCGGGTCCCCTCGGCCCACCAGTATGAGGTTGCCATCGAGCGTTCCGTCCGCCAGGATCGTTCCGTCCGTATAGACGCAGGTGCGGAAACGGTAGTCAGGACCGAGCTTTTCCAGGGCGGTTGCCGTGGTGACCACCTTGAGAACCGATGCCGGCTGGAATGTCTTTTCCGGGTTGACCGACAGCACAACGGCGCCGCTGGCGGGATCATAGATCTGAATCCCCCATGCTGCGGATCGGATTCCCGGGCGCTTCAAATATTGCGCGATTTTGGTTTGAATGGCTTCGAGCGTATCCGGTTCCGCGCCCGGCGAGGGTGCCGGAAGCAAAACGGCAACCACTAGTGCTACCAACGCGGATTTGCGCCAAGGGTACGAAAATCGGTTCATTCTTCCCGCTGTCCTCTGATTCCCTGCACTCCGCGGAAAACAGGCTCGCCCCGGGTGCAGGCCGATACTAAGCGATAACTATCACATTATCAAATCCCTAATGCAATCCATGCATATATGGTTTTCGGCCAAACTCGGGTTATTCCGTAGGGATTTCTACCAGGAGGGAGTCATTGAGCATGGTGGATTCAAACCGCGCACCTACGCCGATCAGGACCTTTCCCTGCAACCTGGATGCCGGCTCGAGGCTTTCCGGATCCGCCACGAATGAATATTCCACTTTTGCCCGAGGCTCAGTTCCCAATACCCGGACGATTTCCTGAAGGACTTTCCGGGCTTGTCTTTCACCGCCCGCGATGGCTTTCTCTGCAGCCGTGAGGCTCCTGTAAATCACCGATGCAGCGGTCAGATCGGTCTCGCTGAGGAAGCAATTGTGGGCGCCGTACGCCAGCCCGGAAGGATGACGCGCCACCGGCGTCACCACTACTTCCGTGCCCAGGTTCAGGTCCCGGATCATCTTGCGCAGGATGGCCCCCTGCAAGGCATCTTTCAGGCCGAGGAACAGGAACGAAGGCCGGACGATGTGGATCATCTTCAGGATCGTTGTCGTCATTCCCCTGAAGAGTGCAGGCACCTCAACATTTAACAGTCTCTCCGCAAACTGTTCCACCCGGACGTATGTCGAGAAACCAGGGGGGAACATCTCTTCCCCGGCAGGCGTGAATATGTAATCCACATTTTCCTGCCTGAGCAGGTCGACATCCCTGGTGATGTCGCGCGGGTAAGACAGGTACTCTTCGTCGCTTCGGAACTGGAGCCGGTCGACGAAAATCGAAACGACCACAAGATCCGTCATCTTGCGCGCCGTTTCTATCAGGCTGATGTGCCCCGGGTGAATCACCCCCATGGTCGTCACCAACCCCAGCTGCACATCGCTCGACAGGAGCTTCGCGCTGACAGCGGACATCCGCGAGATGCGATTTATGATCTCCATAGGAGCGACATGATAATGGAAATCGGGGGCGATTCAATAGATTTCGGAATGCGGAACCTTCGAATGCGGATTCCGGAACGCGGAAT
Organism: Acidobacteriota bacterium; assembly: GCA_017860135.1. Taxonomy (GTDB): domain Bacteria; phylum Acidobacteriota; class UBA6911; order UBA6911; family UBA6911; genus JAFNAG01. The sequence goes on along the minus strand of JAFNAG010000023.1, from coordinate 19,776 downwards.
CGCCCGATGCCGCATTCCGCCTTCGACAATGTTGCATTCCGGACTGGTCATTCAGGTAACTCACTGTGGTAGTGGACTTGGGCAGGATCCTTGCAGGACCCGAGGAGGTCCCGAATGGTCATGTTCGAAACGGGATGAATGGCATCAGGAGCAATCTGGGCCAGTGGTTCGAGGACAAACCTGCGTCCGGTCATTCGCGGGTGAGGGATCCGGAGGGAAGGGCCATCCACGATGAGGGTGTCGTAAAGCAGGATATCCATGTCCAAGATTCGAGGAGCCCCGGGCGAGGTTCGCACCCTGCCCAGGGAATGCTCTGTCTCCAGGCAAATCTCCAGCAGATCCCGGGCCGGGAGCCGGGTTTCCACCTCTACCGCAATATTCAGAAACCACGGCTGGGAGGCCACGCCTACCGGCTCGGTTTCGAATACCGAGGAGACGCGCGTCACTCCAACGCCGGCCCGCCGCAACCGGTCCAGCGCCAGGGCAATGTTGTTTTTCCGGTCGCCGAGATTCGATCCGACAGATAGAAACGCCACGCACCCGTCACTCATTCTCTACCATATCCCCTTCCGGCCCCGACAATCCCCCACCCCAAATTTCCGCATTCCAAATTCCGGAATCCGCATTCAAAAGAGACTTTCCGGCCTCTTGAGGTTTCCGAAGTTTCCGATGCCTTTGAGGCTGAAGGAGAAAGTGATTCGGCTCTCGATGCGCAATCCCAGGTCGAACTGCTGGTACTGCAATGCGATACCACAGCAGTTCCAGGCGTAGTTCAGACGCGAGTTGCTGTTGAGCAGGGTCCTGGTCCTCAGGTCGTAGCTTACTGTCAGGCTTGCAGAGAATCCGCGGTCGAGCAAACCATACCCGATTTGGCTCTGGATGTGGTTGGCGTTGAAATCGCCGGCTTCGAAAGCATTGGTTTTGAAATAGGTGCCGGCGATGAACAGCTTTTCCTGCTGCCACTGAGCGGATACGCTGGCATCCCGCAGGCGGGCGAGACGGGTATCGTAATCCGCGTGCACGTCGTAAGATACTCCGGGCCGGGGCGTCAGGCGCATGCTGATGGTGGTGGGCGCCAGCGAGCGGGAAATCCCAGTTGCTGAAAAACCGGTCAAGGTGTATAGGGGATAGAACTGGTTAGATTGTCCAGGCAGAAAAGCCCCGCCGAAATCCGGATCGAAGTAGTATTTCTGTGCGATTTTGATCGAGAAGAACTCATAGTCCTCGCTGATCCCCGGGGATTTCTCCCGCTTGCGGACAATGCGGTTGACGATCCCGTACTCCAGCTCGTTGGTGTCGGCGATGGCATCCTGGTCGTCGAAGCGGATTATTTCCCTCATTTCCGTAATGCCGTGGATCCGGCGGTACGTAACCATGGGCTCGATATGATGCTGGAAATTCCCGAACTTCTGCGAATGGAAGGCCTTCTCCAGTTCCGGGGTGCGCATTTCCACTTGCAGTTCCGTGTATTGGCGTCGCAGGGGGGTGGGGATCACCTCGGGAATGGCATCGCGGGTGATGCGGGCGCTGTAATAGGTCTCGCGAATGCCCGCGGACGGCACGATCGAAAAGCCGGCAAATGACGGCAGGCGCAATGCCAGGCGAGGATGGAAATCGAGCCGCTGGACGATCCGGGGCGTCTCGATCACAATGTCCGACCGCGACAGTCCTTCGGCTGCCGCCCGAAAATAAAAAATCAGGGGCAATCTTCCCAACTGCTTTCCGTGTGTCCTGAACTCCATCGAAGGGGAATTGCGGATGACAAGGGATCTTGCCGGGAAGAAGACCTCCTCGCGTTGGAAAGCAAAGTTGGCGGAAATGTTCCCATGGTTATTGGTTGCGAAAAGAAGGGATCGTTCCTCGGAGGTGGTCGCCGAGCGAAACCCCTCGGAGAAAGCCTGGCGGAACATGAAGTTGGTGGTGACATTAACGGCCGCGACGGTGCGGAAACCGTTTTTGAAACGGCTTTCCGCGTCGACCACCAGGTGGGCGCCTCCCTGCCCCTGCCGGTCATCGACTCCGTACCCTTCGATGCGGATGTCGGTCGTCTGGTTGGGGCGCGCGCGAAAAATTCCGCCGTATCCCATGCCGCGCAGGCTGAAGTAATCGCCATAAAAGGTGATGTCGGCGCTCGGTCCGAGGGGATGAAAGTAGCCGAGACTGAACTGGCGCCCTTTGGAGTCTGAAGTCCCCGTATGGAAAGGGAGGAATCCACTGCTCCGTTTCTTGGTTTCCATGGGGATGACCAGATAGGGGAAATAGAATACCGGTATGCCCTTGATCTTGAAGAGCACTCTACGAAGCTGGGCTGTCTGGTCGACCCGAATCCTGGCATTGCCGACCTGGAATGCCCACTTGGGATTTTGCTCAAGGCAGGCGGTCATCGATCCGCGATCCACTACATACCTATCCCGGCCAATCTTGCGCACCGTCTGCCCCATGAGCAGAAACTCCTGGTCCGTGAAGCCTGTCGCATCGTGGAGAGTCGCCGTCTGTTTCCCCAGGTCGAACTCGGCGCGGGAACAGGTAAGCCACTGCCGGCCCTGGCTGAAGCGTGTCGGTCCGGTGGTGACGCCTTCCTGTGTGGCTTCGTCATACTCGGCTCCATCACAGGTGATCACAAGATCCTGGTAGGTGATGAGGACATGACCCGTGGCGCGGTGGCGGGACTTGCCGAACCGCTCCTGGGAATCAGAAAGCAATACGACTTTGCCCTCCGGGTACGATATTTCAGTGCGGACCTGGCCCGAAGGCTGATTCTGTGTCTGAGATTGAGGATAACCGGTTCCGGCCGCGTCATTCGTGGCGGCGAACAACCAGATACAAAGGAAAAACGGGAGCTGCCTGCTCGCCACGCGAATCCCTGGCATCCAATAAGGTTTGATTCCGATCAAGGGCGATCGAAGATGCGGGCAAGTTCGATCCGGAAAGGCACCGACCCGGCGCCTCCATTAATTCCCTTCATGGCATACGTTAGCAGCAGACCCGATACCCATCAATTCGTTTTTTAGGACGTGCCTGCGCGAATCCGGTTTTTCGACGCCGGCTGGCGCCTGGGAACACGGAACGTGGTATGCTCTCCCCGGGAATCGCGCCGGGACCGCACACGTCCCGCGTGCAGCAACCTGATCAGATAAAGGAAAAAACCACCCATGAAGATTGAATCCCACGCGCCGGCCCGAGTGGATCTGGCAGGCGGCACGATCGATATCTGGCCTTTGTACCTCTTCCACGAGCGGGCGGTCACGGTGAATTTCGCATTGAATCTCAAGGCGCGCTGCCGGATTGCGGCACGCAGCGACGGGAGGTTCGTCTTGCATTCGATTGACACCGGAGAGCGCGCTGAGTTCGAATCGCTGGAGCCTCTCCGGACTACTCCGGCCCTCAGACTTCTGGCGCGCCTGATTTACTTTTTCCGCCCCGGTTCGGGACTGGAGATGACCACCGACTCATCGGTGCCCTCCGGAGCCGGGCTCGCGGGATCCTCGGCGCTGAATATTGCCATCTGCACGGCGCTGAACCGGATGACGGGGGAAAGGTACAGCCGTGAAGCCCTGATATCGATTGCCAGGAACGTGGAAGCTCAGGTAATCGACGTCCCGACCGGGGAGCAGGACTATTACCCGGCAGCCTACGGAGGACTGCAAGCGCTGCATTTTTCGCCTGCCGGCGTGCGGCGGGAGCCGCTCGACGTGGACCTCGACCGCCTTTCCCGGCGCCTGGTATTGGTGTATTCCGGGCAGCAGCGCAATTCCGGAATCAATAACTGGGATGTCATGAAGCGCCATATCGACGGCGACACGGCAATCCACCGCGCGTTCGAAGGTATCATCGCCGCCGCCGGCAATCTGCTGGAGTCATTGCGCCGCGGCGCCTTCGACGGGATCGATGAAGCGCTAGGCGAAGAGTGGGCCAATCGGCAGCTGCTCAGTGCCGGGATCCTCACGCCGGAAATCGACGAGATCATCGCAATGGCGAGGTCCTACGGCGCGCGTTCCGCAAAAATCTGTGGCGCAGGCGGAGGGGGGTGCCTGGTGCTGAGCGTACCGGAAGGGAGGCGGCAGGATATCGAAACCAGGCTTCGCGAGCGCGGCGTCCAGGTCCTGGACTACAGCATCGCGCGCGAGGGCGTTTCCCTCGAGATTGGCTGAGAACGGGCAAAATGCAGAATCTCCAGGGAAGAGGCAAAGGGCGCAGTGAAAAGTACAGTTTTGCCAGGCGCATAAGCGGATTGGGTGCAAGCGGAAGTGAGACTCAATCCTCGCAAAATTTAAGTCGCGCAACGATCAACGACAAAAGAATTTAGCGATGGTCAATGATCAATATCCATTTGTCAGCTGGCCGTTGCAGACCTTCGGCCCGCGCGGTCCGGATCGCGTTCGGAGCGGGTGAAGTACCCGAGCGCAGAGCCAACCTGCCGAGCCCCCGAATGACAATTGACAGGTTCTTTTTTATTGAGTCTCACTTCCGATTGCACCCAGCGGATTTCTGTGCATTGCCGCACGCGCTCGGATCGGCTAAGATTGTTTTTTCCCGCGTAATATCTCCGAGGCCGATGCATCATGAGCAAACTGACCGTTACGGATCTCCATATCCGCGGGGAACGCGTCTTCATGCGCGTGGACTTCAACGTTCCCATCAAGGATGCCAAGGTGAGCGACGACCTGCGTATCCGCGCGTCCCTGCCGACGATCCGATGCGCCGTGGGTCAGGGGATGATCCCCGCTCCCGGCATCGCAGCTCTTGCCGAGAAAATGCAGAACCTCCACCACGCCGTCCACCATAAACAGGAAAGGGCACAAGGAACATGAGAATCCCTGTCATCGCCGGAAACTGGAAGATGCATAAGACCAATGCCGAGGCCCGTGCCCTCTGCAGCGACATTCGCGACGGGGCTCGGAATGCGACTCACTGCAGGATCGTGCTGGCGCCGCCCTATACCGCCCTCGGCGCGGCCGCTGAGGTGATCCGCGGCACAAACCTGATTCTGGCGGCCCAGAACGTACATTGGGAACCAAAGGGAGCCTTCACGGGCGAGATCAGCATTCCCATGCTCGAAGACGCGGGCTGCTGCATGGTCATCCTGGGGCATTCCGAACGGCGGCAGTGTTTCGGTGAGACCGACCAGACTGTGAACCGGCGGCTGCGGGCTGTCATGAAGTCCTCGCTGGATCCCATCGTCTGCATCGGCGAGACGCTTGGACAGCGCGAGGCCGGCAACTATCAGGAGGTAATTTCTCAACAACTTGCGGGCAGCCTCGACGGCTTGACAGGCCGGGAGCTCTTGCGTATCATTCTCGCCTACGAACCGGTGTGGGCGATCGGCACTGGCAGGACAGCATCGCCCCAGGTGGCGCAGGAAGTTCATCTGGGCATACGCGGCTGGCTGTCCGAAAAGTTCGGAGCCGAGGCTGCCCGGCAGGTTCGCATCCTATATGGCGGCAGCATCAAGCCTGAAAACATCCCGGATTTGATGCGCCAGCCTGACATTGACGGTGGGCTGGTTGGTGGGGCTTGCCTGGAAGCGGAGAGCTTCCTGCGAATTATCCACTACGATTCCCGGTCGACCGGCGGAAAGTAGGTACAGACACCGAATGCTAACCTATTACGCAATTGTGATGCTGCACGTGCTGGTATGCCTGATCCTGATTCTCGTCGTGCTCCTGCAGTCCGGCAAGGGAGCAGACCTGGCTGGCGCCTTCGGAGGCGGTGCGACGCAAACCGCTTTCGGCAGCCGTGGACCGGCGTCGTTTCTTTCCAAGGTGACCACCGGGGCAGCCATACTGTTCATGATCACGAGCATTACACTATCGGGGCTGGATCCCCGAACGGCAAGCAAATCGATCATGGACAGCACCCCCAGTGCCCCGACTCCAGTGCCGTCCGCCCCTGCTCCAAAGGCTGACGTTAAGATCCCAACACCGGAAGATATCAAGCGGCAGCAGGAGGAAATCGAAGCGAAGCAGAAGAAAACCCCTGAGACGGCTCCGCAGCCGGCCCAACCGGTTCAGGAACCGCCGCCTCCGGCCAAGAAAGAGCCGGGGAAACACCCTGCATAACCGGTTATCGGCGGCCCCTCTCTCTTTTTGAATTGCCGCCGCAAACCGCAGGTTTTGTGCCGAAGTGGTGGAACTGGCAGACACGCCATCTTGAGGGGGTGGTGGGGAGACCCGTGGGGGTTCGAGTCCCCCCTTCGGCACCACGATTTCTCAGGCCTCAGTCCCCACGGCGGGTACGTCTCTTCGAATACCTCATCGTATTTATGCAGCTGACCACCTGGTGAGCACGGGCTTTCGCCTGCGCGCTTCAACACAGCAATCCACGGCAGAAAGGCGGACGGGCTAAGGCCCGTCCTCACATGCCCATGCGCTGTTAGAGCTGAGAATTCCGCAGTTTCAGATATGCTTGCCTCCCCGAGGCCGGAGTGCGATACTTGCCACGCACAGGATCGTGTCCGGTATTGCCACACTAAAGTCCCACGAACAGCCAGTGCTCCGGCTCGGAGCGGGCGCCGTTCTGGGCATGTGCCTGATGCATAGTGCCTTAAAGTGGTTGGAACCGGCGGCACGGCGTTTGCGTAATACACCGCGGAGGGTTTCATGGATATTCCGCGCAAGTCTCAGGCACGAAAACGGCGCATTCTTCATGGTCTCTACCTGGTGATCATCCTGGGCGCCGCCGCCGGAATCACTTTGGCATTGAGAGACCTGAAACCGGCGCCGCCGAGCGTGGAGCGTGCAGCGGTCTGGATCAACACGGTCAAACGAGGCCCCATGCTGCGGGAGGTGCGCGGGCCGGGCAAGCTGATTCCGGAAGAGATCCGCTGGGTGCCTGCCCAGGCGAGCGGCCGGGTCGAGCACCGCCTGGTTCAGCCGGGGGCGAAGGTGACGCCCGAGACGATCCTGTTCGAGCTCAGCAACCCGCAATTGGAGCAGGAAGTCGTGAGCGCGCTCTGGGACTGGAGGTCCGCCGAAAGCAGCTTCAAGGATTTCAAAGTCAGCCTGGAAGTCAAGGACCTGCAGACCGAGTCGGAGACCGCCCGGCTTCGCATGGATTACCAGGTGGCGAAGATCAGGGCGGAAGCGCAGGAAATCGCCGCCAAGGCCGGGCTGATTCCGGATCTGGACGCGCGCCAGGCGAGAGTGCAGGCGGAGAGCCTGGCGAATCAGATCGAACTCAAGGAAGCGCTCCTGGTCAAAAACAAGGAGTCAACCGCCGCCCAGCTGGCGGTGCAGCAGACGCGGATCGATCAACTGCGCGCCGTTTACGAGCTGAAGCGGAGCGTGCAGGAGCAGCTTAAAGTGAGAGCGGGCGTCGCAGGGGTGCTTCAGGAGGTCGCGGCGGATGTCGGGGAGCAGGTCGCCGTGGGCTTCAAGCTGGCCCGGGTCGTCAATCCGACGCGACTGAAGGCGGAGCTCAAGATCATGGAAACCCAGGCCAAGGATGTGGTGCTCGGGCTGGTCGCCTCGATCGACACCCGGAACGGCCTGATCCCCGGAAAGGTCATCCGCAAGGACCCCGTGGTGAAGGACGCGACGGTGATTGTGGACGTCGCGCTGGAAGGGGATCTCCCCAGGGGCGCCGTGCCGGAGCTGAATGTCGACGGAACAATCGAACTGGAACGCCTGGACGACGTTATATATGTCGAGAGGCCGACGCAGGGCCAGGAAGGGAGTACGATCGGGCTGTTCAAGCTCAGCCCCGACGGGAAGGAGGCCGAACGCGTCCAGGTTCGGATCGGCAGGGTTTCGGTGAGCACGGTCGAGATCCTGAGCGGGCTGAAACCGGGAGATCAGGTGATACTCTCCGACATGTCGCAATACGACACAGCCGACCGAGTCCGGTTGAATTGAGCGTTACAGGTATGCATCGCGACCCCGGATGCCTTGGCTCCGGCGGCCGATTTTGCGGGAGACCCTAACCTGCAGGCGCGGGTGGCGCGAGGACGGCGACCCGCTTCCGGCGAAGGAGAACTGATGACCGAACAGAACCATTCCCTGATACATCTCGAAGGCGTGACCAAGGTTTTTCTGACGGAAGAGGTGGAGACGCATGCCCTGGCTGGAATCCACCTCGACATCAAGAAAGGCGAGTACGTGTCCATCTCCGGCCCCTCCGGATGCGGCAAATCCACGCTGCTGTCGATCCTGGGCCTGCTGGATTCCCCGACGGACGGCGTCTATTCCCTGGACGGAAACCCGGTCGAGAAGCTCAACGCATCGGAACGCGCGCGAATCCGCAACCGGCAGATCGGCTTCGTGTTTCAGAGTTTCAACCTGATCGGAGACCTGACCGTTTTCGAGAACGTCGAGCTGCCGCTCACGTACCGCGGCATGAAGTCCGCGGAACGCAAGAGCCGGGTCAACGAGGCGCTCGAGCGTGTGGGAATGGCCCATAGGGCCAAGCACCTCCCCAGCCAGCTCTCGGGAGGCCAGCAGCAGCGCGTGGCGGTGGCGAGGGCGCTGGTCGGCAGCCCGCTCATCCTCCTCGCCGACGAGCCCACGGGGAACCTGGACTCCAAGAACGGCGAGGCCGTAATGGAGCTGATGAGCAATCTGCACAAGGAGGGCGCGACCATCTGCATGGTCACCCATGATCCGCGCTATGCCGAGCATGCGGAGCGCACGATCCATCTGTTCGACGGCAGAGTGGTGGAGGAGCAGGTGTCCGAAGCGTCATAAAAAACTGACCGCGAAGCCCTCAAAGACCTCGAAGAAAATAATCTGTTCTTTGAGATCTATGAAAGCTTCCCGGTTCAATAAAAAAGGGCCCCGGATAATCCCGGGGCCCTTTTCATTTCCCAGGCCTGAGAATCAGAAGACGAACTTCAGGCCCCACTGGATGATGCGCTGGAAGGGAGCATTCGCTCCGCCGCCGCTGAAAATGGTCTTATCCAGGAACTGGCTTGTCCCCGGCGTCATATATCCTGGGAGGGTGGTGGCTTGGCCGGTGCTGCCGAACACCGTACCTGTCCCCAGGGAGAAGTTCGGGTGGTTGAAGGCGTTCCACAGTTCCATGCGGAACTGAAGGTACCGACCTTCTCCCATTACCGTAAAGTTCTTGAATATGGCGAGATTCCACGTGTTGATTCCGGGGGAATCATACGAGTTGCGACCGATGTTGGTCTGCGCGCCTTCGCCCGCACGGATGTAACGGGCGGTAGGGTTGATCGGGGTGTACCCGACCACCCTGGATGCGCCGCCGCAGGCAGCGGAAGTTGCGGCGATGCTGGTAGCGGTCCCACTCCAGCACACGAACTTGACGTCCGTCCCTGTCAATCCGGTGCCGCTCGGGTTTTCAACGGCCGTATCTCCAGCGGTGTCATAGTCGCCGTTCAGATCGCGGCGCGAGATGATCGTAAGGGGCTGGCCGGTCTCGGCAATGTACGCGCCGCTCATTTCCCACCCGTTGACGGCCTGGCGAACGAACGCATTGCCGTCCGACAGCTTCGGGAACTGGTACATCCAGGAAACGACGAACTTGTGCGAGTGGTTGAGACCCGACAATCCCTTGTTTTTCGAGAGGTCGATCATGTCGAACGGGCGCCGCGGGTTCATGTAGCTGGTAAACAGTTCGTTTTCAATAATATCGATGGTCCGGCTCCACGTGTAATTCGCATTGAAAGCGAGACCTTGAGAAAATCGCTTCTGCACCGCGAAAGATCCGCCGTGGTACCACGACCAGCCGTCCGGTGTGAACTCGGTGAGGACTCCATAGTATCCGAACGGCTCCAGAAGCAGGGCGCGGTTGTTCTGGAAATCCGCCAATGTAGGGGCGCCGGCGAATGTCTTGCCGAGCGCCTCCGCGTCGTTAAAGAACACGGGGAGGCGATAAGGATTGGGAACGCCCGCGCTCAGCCAGCGCTGCACGGGAAGGTGAACGCCGTGGTTGCCCACGTAGCGCCCTTCAAAGAGGAAGTCGCGGAACATTTCGTGCTGGAGCGATAGCGACCATGTGTAGGTTGCGGGCGTTATCTCGTCAGGGACGTAGGATCCTGTAGCCGCCCGCGCAGTATACTTGTCGATCAGAGTGTCTCCCGGCAGGGAGGAGAGAAGTGCGCCGCCCTCGATGAAGCCGGTCGTGGAGTAGCGGATATCCGCATCGAGCGGGCTTCCGCCGCTCGGTACCAGCGAACACCATGAGGGTCGCGGGGAGAGCTGGCAGGCGTTCGTTTCCCGGTTTTCCGCCTGGGTCTGAGGAGGCATCGACAGAAGAGGCAGGTTTCCGTAAATCACGTCATAGGCCATGCCGAAACCGGCGCGCAGCGACGTCTTGCCAGTGCCGAACAAGTCCCAGGCCAGCCCGAGCCTGGGTGCGACGTTGTTGCGATCGGCATTGGGCTTGCGGAAGATCACGCTGGTCCCGACATGTTTCAGGAGCGCATCCTTGTGCCGCTGGGGCAGGGTGTCGAAGATCTTCTGTCCAAGCAGCGGAGAATCTGCGCCGACCAGTTCCGGGGTATAGACCTCGTCGCCGATGGAGAGCATATTGGAGATTCCGTTCAGGTCCTGCAAGGCGGCGTCGCGGGCCACCTGCGTGTACTCATAACGGAGCCCGAACTCCATGGTCATCCGCGGATGAACTTTCCAGCTATCCTGGACGTATGCATAATAGGCGGCTCGGTTTGCCGCGAAGTCCGCCTTGCCGACGCCGCGGATCGATACTACGCTGGGGAAACCATCCCGGACAAAGTCGTCCATACTTGCCCAATTATACTCTCCCCTGGCACGCGGCAGAAAATCGCTGGTTGAAATTACGTTGCGTAATTCCACACCCGCTTTGAAGGTATGGGCGCCACGGACGATGGACAGATTATCGAGGAACTGATAGATGTTATCAGCCCCTTTCTGGGGAAAGTTGCTCTGCGGGCCGATGAAGAGGTTGATGTCGTCGATGTCATAATTGGCGAACACATCGGTGCTTCCCGGAGCGGCGGGCAGATCCACCGGGAAGGCGCTACGGTCATAGTTCCAGCCGAAGCGGAACTCATTCACCATGCTTGGATTGATCGTCCACACGTCGCCGAACGTGACCCGGCGGGTATCGAATACCTGGTTGCTGTTGAACTGGGGAACCGGCAACTCGCCGGCTGAGGGAGCGCGATTGCGGCTGAAGTTGAACCGGCCGCTGATGAGGTGCGATTGCATCTGGTAATCGCTGCTGATCAAAAAGAGATGGGTGCGGGTGAACGTCGGCGTGGTGGCTGTGAACTGGCCGAGTTCAATGGGAACCGTCTGGTTGGCGGCCTCGTTGAAGACAGGCGTCGTGGTGGTGGCGCTGGAGGCAACCGGAACATTATCTGCGATGATGCCCACATTCGTCGGACTGACTCCGCTGCCCGCCGCTTTGGCCAGATTTTGCAGGGCCGACAACCCGTTGGCTGTGGGCACCAGGATGATCCCTGAGGGTGTCCCTGCCTGGGTGAGGTTCTGATACTCGAACGACCCGAAATAGAACCACCGGTCGCGCAGGATGGGCCCGCCAGCCTGCCCGCCATACCGGCTCCAGTCATAGCGCGGCTTCGGGTCTCCCGGCGCGGTGATCGCGCGGGTGATATTGTCCAGCGAGTTCGTGCTCCGGTTCTGCCCGTAAAACCAGCCGCGGCCGTGAATCTCGTTCGTTCCCGACCGCGTGGTGGTGATGAACTGGCCCGCGGTCGAATGCCCGTACTCGGCGCTGAACTGATTTGTCAGAAGCGTGAACTCCTGGACCGAATCCTGGATCACGGGAGTCAGAGAGCCTGTGACACTCGGATCGTTGTTGTCGACACCGTCCACCACGTAGTTGTTCATGCGGGGGCGGTTGCCACCGACGGATCCCCCTTCGCCGGCTACGCCTCCCGACTGACTCGTGGTGCCGGGAGCGAGAACGGCCAGGTTGATGGGATTCCCCGTGAGAGAGACGCTTGGCAGGTCGGCTACATTCCGGCTTGTGAAGCCTTCCAACTGGGCGGTGGAGGTGGTCACGATATCAGCGCCACCGGTCACCGTAATTACTTGAGTGAGTTCACCTATTTCCAGCCGGGCGGTCACATCGACTGTCTGATTGGTCTTGATTTCGACGTCGCTTCGTTCATAGGACTTGAATCCCGTCATCTCCACTTTCAACGAATACGTTCCCAGCGGTACATTTGGAAAACTGAACACTCCCACTGCAGTGGATACCTGAGTCCTCTTGATCCCGGTTTCGATGCTGGTCAGACTGACCGTTGCCCCCGGAATCACGCCTCCTGACTGATCCATGACCGTTCCCCGCAGAGTCCCCTGGATCCCCTGTGCCCACACCGGCGCGGATGCCACGAGCACAACCAGGACGATCCCCAGCAGCGATGGCCACTTGTTGATGGAAGTCATGAATTCCCCCCTTTCGGCTTGTTAAATGCAAAGTGAAGAACGAATTCCCTCGATCGGGAACCCGCCCGAAACCTGCTGCGGCGATATTCCCGCCGATACAGGCTCGATCCCCACGCCCCGAAGCTAGTGGACCAGCCACTCCCAAAGCAGGCACCTTCCCGTTTGAGCCGCTCGGCGGCGTTTTGGACACGCCCGACCGTTTCCCGTCCTGCGGAACCGGCAGGCCTTACAGATTGGCGCGCAAACTCCAATTCCTTGGAATCCTGTGCTCCTGGAGCATTCTGAATCGGCTTCAGGTCCCAGGCAGCAACACTCGTCGATTGGCGGCACAAATGGGCCGTTCTCCGCCCCTCCGCATATGCAGCGGTCTGTTGCGGTTTAAGGAAGAATCTCAAAGGAACGACCTCATGCGACGCCCTTGCCACACCCCCGCCATCCGGAGCGGTGGCTTTCCGCATATGAGTTGCGCAGCCAGTACACCCATTCAATGAGTTTCCCCTCGGGAATATTTTTAAGGCAAGAAGCGAACCAGAAACTCAATTATCTGCCTGATTCAGGTACAACCATTATGCACTTTATTATGAATAGTTTATATGCCTTCAATTATTCTTGCACCGGAATTGGCAACCTCGCTATAGAAGAAAATCCAATAATTTATGTACAAAAGTACAATATTTTGGATATTAATATTCGATTGTGTTTATTGTCCGGCTTGGGGATGGGTGATAGCCTTCGGTTTCAGCGAGTTTGCCTTAGAATAGGGACGACACAGTCGGGGTATCAAACCTGTGCGACAGGGATTGCCAGGGATTACGGAGCCGCGACCGGAAGGGAGCGGGTGCTCTGGAATGCCGTAAGCTACCCGCCTCTTTGCGGTCGTGGGTCTGAAGATGGCATCCGGCTCGCGCTGCGGGATGGCATCGCTGGACCGCGCATGGCAGCAGACTTCAGTCCGTCGCCGGGAAGCCGGAGGCTGGAGGCGGGGGAGGACTCACTTAATCATTTGCCGTGTTTGCATCGGTCAAAAACGTCCACGGTGCGGGAAAAGAAAACCGCCAGGTCGACAAAGGCCCGAAGGGTATCCTTCGAGGTCTTTGTCGTCCTAGCAGTTCAACATCTTCCAATCGAGATATCCTCCCCGTTCCGGGTGCGGTCTCTCAGTTCACGTTTTTCAGGATTGCGAGGAGGTAGTTCCAGAATTTTTCAACGGTATCGATGTAGATTCTCTCATCCGGCGAATGCACTCCCTGGAGTGTCGGGCCGAACGAGACCATGTCCATGCCAGGGAGTTTCTCGCCGATGATGCCGCACTCCAAGCCGGCATGGACGGCCTTCACTTCGGGCTTCTTTCCGGCAAGGGATTGATACGTTTCTACCGCGATCCTGAGGATTTCCGATTCCAGGTTTGGCTTCCACCCCGGGTAACCCTCGCCGATCACGGCCTCCGCGCCTCCGAGTTCGAATGTGTTGGCGACTGCCTGGCAGATCTCGTCGATCTCGGAAGCGACGGAGCTGCGCTGGCTGGTCGCCACCCTGATCGATTTCAGGCCGGTGGAAACAATCGCAAGGTTGGTCGAGGTCTGGACCAGGCCGGGGATGTCGGGGCTCATTTTGATCACGCCATGCGGGAGGGCCGAAAGCGTCTTGCAGAGTTTTTTCTGGGCCGCGCTCTTGAGCACTTTGCCTTTTCTTGCCCCCCGGATCGGCGTGAGGCTGATTTCGAGGCCGGGCTCGACGGTGGCATATTCTGCCTTGATAGTGGCATTCCACTGCGCGACGAGATCAACCGCTTGATCCCAGGCCTTCCCGGGGAGTGACAGCCTGGCTTCGGCTTCCCTGGGGATGGCGTTCCGCTTATTGCCGCCCTCGAGGGAGGAGAGCCGGGCGCCGAGCGCGGAGAGGCCGATCAGGACACGGTTGATGATCTTGAGCGCATTGCCGCGCCCTTTATCGATCTCCAGTCCTGAGTGGCCGCCGCGGAGTCCGGCGACTTTGAGCAGGGCGGCGGTCGCCTGTGCGGGGGAGGGATCAAACGACACCGCCCAGGTGGCGGAGGTGTCGCGTCCGCCGGCGCACCCGACGTACAGCTCCCCTTCCTCTTCGGAATCGAGATTCAGCAGGATCCTGCTTTCCAGGAAATCCGGGCTGATGCTCTTGGCGCCGGTCAGCCCCCGCTCTTCATCCACCGTAAACAGGAACTCCAGCGGCCCATGCTCCAGCGACCTGTCTTCCATGATGGCGAGGTTGGTGGCCACGGCGATTCCGTTGTCGGCGCCGAGTGTGGTCCCGTTCGCCATCATGAGGTTGTCCTTGCGCACCAGTTCGATCGGGTCCTTGTCGAAGTTGTGCACCTTATCCTTGTTCTTCTCCCCCACCATGTCGAGATGCCCCTGCAGGACGACGCTGCGGACATGCTCGCGCCCGGCCGAGGCCGGTTTGCGGACCACGACGTTGCCGACCGCGTCGACTCTTGCGGCCAGCCCCAGTTTTTTTGCCGTAGCGGCAACATACTTGCTGATCGCCGCCTCGTTTCCGGAGCAGCGCGGGATGCGGACGATTTCGGCGAAGTACTTCCAGATCGGTTCGGGTTTCAATCCTTCAATTGCATCAGACATGCTTGCCTCCTTGGATCGATCTCACAGCTTGCTGCGACACAACCACGGGTACGGCCGCGGGGGCGGGCTGCCGCCCGGCTATGCTGCAAATCCCGCGACCAGCAGAAAGAATACCATCAGAATACCGCGCTGGGAGGAGCCGGCTCATCGGCCCGGCCCGCGTTCCTGGCGGGAATCCCGATCAGGATCCATGCGATCACCGCGAGCACGAAGAGGCTGATGATAAACCCGGGTTCCTCAAAGAACGTAAACCACTGAATTTCGAAAAAGGCCAGTGCGGCGAACACCAGGCCGGTCAGGGCCTCGCCCGCAATCATCCCCGAGGCGAGGAGGACGCCCGTGTTTTCGACGCGGGCTTTCTGCGCATCGTTGTGCTGCCTGCGCGTGCCGATCATATCGACGGCCCCTTTGAGGATGCCGCCCACGAAGATTGCGAACGTCGTCTCGAGCGGCAGGTACATCCCGACGCTGACGAGCATGGGGCTGCGCACCTGCATCAGGATGAAGCCGACGCCCATGAACATGCCGACGATGATCAGCGGCCATGCCATCTCGCCCCCGACGATCCCTTGCGACAGGAACGCCATCAGGCTGGCCTGCGGCGCCGACAGGTTGGTGCCGCCGAAGCCCGTGCCGCCCATCTTGATGTCGCCCTGGTGGAGGATGACGAGCGGGATGAACATGACGGCCGCCGACAAGGCGACGCCGATGAGGTCTCCCGCCTGCATCTTCCATGGAGTGCCGCCGAGGATGTGCCCCGCCTTCAGGTCCTGCAGCATTTCGCCGGCGACCGCCGCGGCCACGCAGACAACCGCCGCCACCCCCAGCACCGCCGCGACTCCCGGGATCCCTTTCATGCCGAGGGCCACCATCAGGATGGCCGCGACCAGCAGGGTGGAAAGCGTGAGTCCGCTGATCGGGTTGTTGCTCGAGCCGATGATGCCCACCAGGTAGCCGGAGACGGCGGCGAAGAAGAAGCCCGCCAGGATCATCACCACGGTGGCAACCAGCGCAGCCAGGACATCCTGGGCGAAATAGTTGTAGATGAAGAAAGTCGCGATCCCGGCTGCGGCGATCCCGGTCATCACCCATTTGAAGCTGATGTCCTTGTCGGTGCGGGCCGTCACCTGCTCGCCGGTGGCGGCTTTCTTCACATCGCTGATCGATCGGGCCAGCCCGGTCTTCAGGCTCTTCCTCATGCGGAACAGCGTGAAAGCCGCACTCACCAGCATGCCGCCGATCGCGATCGGCCGGACAATGTAGCGCCACACGTTATAGGCCATGTCCACCCAGGTCGCATGATTCGCGTCCCCCGCCGGCAGCAGGCTGGGGCCGATGAAGTACGTCAGGATCGGCACGAACAGCCCCCATGCGAGCAGCCCCCCGCTGAAGTTCAGCGATGCCAGCTTCGGGCCTATGATGTACCCGACTCCGATGTAGGCCGGGCTTACGCCGGGGGAACTGAGGATGAGCCCGCTCTCGGCCGCCACGCTCCCTGTGGCGCGCAGGTTGATGCTCGCCTTGGTAAACGGGATAAACTTCTCCCAGCGGGTGGCGAACAGCTTGAGCTGCGCCAGCGCCTGTATCAGGGCACCCATCGCCATGGCAGAGAACAGGAACTTCGCGCCGGTCCCCCCCGCCCGCCCCGCCTTGTGGATCTCGGAAGCGGCGACCGATTCGGGGAAGGGAAGCTCGGGGTCTTCCACCATCACGCGGCGCAGGAGAGCGACGAACATGATGCCGAGCAGGGCGCCCACGAACATTATGGCGGTTGATTCCAGATAATGCCCGGTCGTGCCAAAATCGGGCCAGATGCCTGCGATGAAGAATGCAGGCAGCGTGAAGATCGCTCCCGCCGCCACGGACTCGCCGATGGAACCGACGGTACGGGCGAAATTCTCTTCCAGGATGGTACCTCTCATCAGGCGCAGGACCGCCATGCCGATGACGGCAGCCGGATAGGTGGCGGCAATGGTCATGCCCGCTTTCAGGCCCAGGTAGGCGTTGGCGGCGCCGAGAACCACCGCCATAACCAGGCCTATGATCAGGGCGCGGATCGTGAACTCCCTCATTTCAGTTTCCGCAGGCACGTACGGCTTGTGTTTTTGAGAAGGTCCGGTCTGTTTCGCTTCAGCCATATCAACTCCTCGGATTGTATAAAAAGCGATTCAGGAAACAGGGATGCCTACCGGCATCCGGGTTCTCCAATTATCCACAGGTTGGCACTGACGTAAAAGCGCTAATTCAAAGAGAGTTCACCGCTCTCCCGCAGGCTCCTCCGGAATGCCGGTCATCACATCTTGCGGGACGAAATCATGAGTACCGGCTCGAGATCATCCTGCCTGGCGTCCCCCTGATAGTACACCCGCTCGAGGAACAGTCCCGAAGCAGGGGCGGCCAGTCTCGCGGGTTCCTCGGACTTCCCCTCCAGAAACCGCGTGATCCCGGCATTCGATAGTTTTCCCTTGCCGGCTTCCACCAGCACCCCGACGATGCGGCGCACCATTTTCCACAGGAAATGGGATCCTTCCACCCGGATCAGGATCAGGTCACCAGCCTCGCGGACCTGCACGCGCTCGATCAGCACGAGTGTGGATTTCTCCTCCGGCTCGTCCGCGGAAAAGGACCGGCAGTTCTTCATTCCGGCGAAAAGTGCCGCCGCCTGCTTCATCCGTTCCACATCCAGGTCTTCCTTTACCCACCAGGTCAGTTTCTTGCCGAAGGCAGTCCTCCTGCGCGAAACCTGGTACAGGTAGCTGCGCGCAACTGCGTGGTGGCGCGCATGAAAACGCGGGTGGGTGCGCTCGATCGCAAGGATGTGAATGTCGGACGGCAATTCTGTATTGAGGGCTCGCCGCAGAGCCTCCGGCTGCGCGTCTTCATGGAGGTCGAGATGGGCGGCCTGGCGCAGCGCGTGCACCCCGGTGTCGGTGCGGCCCGAGCCGTGCAACTCGGGCTCCATTTTCCCTGTCACCTTGCGCAGCGCGGCCAGAATCTCCCCCTGCACGGTGCGGGCATTCTTCTGGACCTGCCAGCCGCTGTACCGGGTTCCCTGGTATTCGACGGTGAGCTTGAACCTCGGCATAGATTTCATCGTCCTTCCAAGCCGGGCACCGCATTGTCCCCTTGATGACCGGTGCTGTCAAACCCTAACCGGGGCGGCGCGCAATATTTGCCGAATTCCCCAGGGTCAACCGGAGGACCAGGCGGATCTGCCATGCTTACCTTGCGGTCCCGGTGGTCTTCCCGGTTCCGCAAATCCTGAACTTTTAGAACACCCCGGTCGTATTGCAGGATAGTAGCGCGCCGTGCGGGAACCATGGGGCATGGCCGGGAGGATTCCGAATGGCGGAAGGACAATCGATGGAAGTCCGCGCGTATGCAACGAGCCTCGGGGAGGCCGGATTCTTCGGCGTGCTGGCCCACGGCCAGTCGTATCTGAACGCCGTATATCTGCTGCTGTCTTTTCCCCTGGGAATCTTTTATTTCGTGTTCCTTACGACTGGTCTGCTTCTGGGGATCGGGCTGAGCATCATCGGTGTCGGGCTCCTGATTCTCCTGGTGGTGCTGGCTGCGGCACGTGGATTGGCCGACTGGGAACGCCTGTTGAACGGATGGCTCCTGGGCGTGACACTTCCCGGGCCGGCTCACCGGTCCGAATCCTGGAGGCACCCCCTGGCCTCCCTGAGAAAATACCTCGGCGATCCCCATACCTGGAAAGGGCTCGCCTATCTCCTGATAAAATTTCCGTTCGGCGTTTTTACGTTTGTCGTCACCGTTTTCCTGTTCGCTTCGACTCTGGGCTTCCTGCTGGCGCCTGTGTTGTATCACTTCGTGCGGTTCCGCATTTACAATTGGCATATTGTAAGCGCGGAAGAGGCGCTGCTCTGCCTGGCCATCGGCCTGATCCTGGCGCTGCTGTCGGTGCATGTCCTCAACGGCCTGGCCTCCCTGTGGCGTGCGCTTTCCGTGGGGCTGCTCTCGACTGCGACGGCGCCCCAGCCCGACCGGAAGACAGGGCGGAAGACAGGGCCGGTCATTATCCCCTAGTGCACGGAATCATTAATACTCAGACGTTGCAGGAGGGTGCAATCGGGAGTGGGGCTCAACAGATAGAATTTATCAAATTTCATTTGTCATTTCTGTTTGGATCAGTTTGGAGCCTCGTCACGGAGAATCGCGAGCTTGCGCGTATTCTCAGCGCCTCGGCCAGGACAGCACAAGCCCAAAGCTTGCGGCGGCCAGATGACAAATGACCATTGACAATTGATGAATTCTTTTGTCGTTAATCGTTGCGCGAGGCATCCTTTTATCCGAATTCCACCGAAGTTCGAGTCCCACTTCCGATTGCACCCGTTGCAGGACGCAGAAGAACACCGTCGGGCGCCGGGCGGGGTTGCCCGCCAATTGCCGGGAAACGTGAGCGGTGTCCGAAGGCGGTGCTTTTCTCCGTCCCGGAAAACACGTCATCCTGATCTATGGAATCGTGAAGGCGGCGCCCATCCGGCCGATTCGGAATCGTGAAGGCGGCGCCCATCCGGCCGATTCCGCAGTGGTTTTCACCCCCGGCGTTCGGGGGCGAAACTCAAGGCGGTGCGGGTCAGCTGGCAGGTTGCCTGCCGACTGAACCCCGCCCGCTCCCCGGCGGTCGTGGCTCTGCCGGGGCATGCCGCACCCGGCGTCAGGACTCACCATTCGCCGGCAGGGCGGCGAGCAAGATTTGGAATATACCCATGCTTCCTCCTCGCCAATCTCCCCTGATAGGAAGTCTGATGTCTGCCCGAACCATCAATCCATCTCTTCGTCCG
>JAFNAG010000399.1 GCA_017860135.1 Acidobacteriota bacterium | reverse complement strand
AAATCCAACCCGGAGAACGGATCCGGGAAGACCTCCTCGCTGAGTCAGTCAACATGAGTCGCACGCCTGTCCGGGAGGCCATCAGCCAGTTGACCACGGAGGGATTCATCGTCAACCTCCCCCGGAAGGGCCTCTTCTGCGCGAGCATCAGCCGTGAGGAAATGCTCGACTTTCTGAAGATCCGCGAGGCGCTCGAAGTCCTTGCCGTTCGGGAGTGCATTGGACGGATCACGGACGGGGAGATCGCCCGCCTGGATGAGATGCTTATGGACTATGAGCAGGCCTTGCTTTCGGGAGACCGTCACCGGGCCAGTGACCTCGACAGCTTTTTCCACATGAGAATCGCGGAGCTCTCGAAGAGCCGGAAGTTGATCCGTTTCATCGGCGAGATCGGGGATTTCATGTCGCTGGCTCGGACCCAGGAGCGACCCGAACTCACCAGCGAGGAAAAAGCGTTGTCGATCCGCCAGCACCGATCAATCTTTGAGGCGATCCGCGGGCGCGACATTCCCCGGGCGGTGAAGGCAATACGGACAAACATTCTCGGCATGAAACGCAAGCTGGGGTTGGAGGAAATCATCCAAGGTTAGTGCCCGCAACGCATCCGGTTCTCCGACGAGGTCAAATCCGGATGTTCACCCGTGGGAAGTCCAGCCCCCTGGGTTGAAATCTGTTGCAACCAATCATCATGGAGGTACGCCCTTGACCAAGATCATCGATCTGTCCCACGTCATCGAACCCGGAAAAGCCGGCCGGAAGTTTACCCTGGAAATGGTAGGGGCCGAAACGGTCAATCCCAACGTCATCCGCTTGGAAAATCAGTGGTACATCATGCACAACATCAGCATGGTGAGCCACATCGGCACCCACATCGAAGCCCCTTACCACATCTTGAAGGATCAGGCCGACCTAGCCGCCATCCCGCTCGAAACGCTGATGGGACCTGCAATCATCCTGGATCTCCGGGGGCGTGCCCCAAAGTCCGCCATCGGGATCGATGACGTGCGAAGCGCCGCCGAGAGGGCGGGAGGCATCCGCCCCGGCGATATCGTTTTCGGAAACCTCGGCTGGGGGCCGTTTTACGGCACCGAACGATACGCGGGCAACCCCTACTTCCCTCCCGAAACGATCGCCTGGCTGGCGGATCACGGCATGAAGCTCATGGGCGTCGATGCCGGCGGCGTGGAGGTGCCGGGCAGCGAGCAGCACGTCAGCCACTATGCCCTCTTCAGCCGGGGGATCCCTCTGATCGAAAACCTGACAAACCTGAACCGGCTCTCGAAGTCACGGGTGCAGGTATGCGCATTTCCCGTTGCCGTGCATGGCTTGGAGGCGTTTCCGGTCCGTGTCGTAGCCGTGGAAGAAGATTGACCAGAAAATTTGATCACATGCGGGAAATGTAATCTGAAAGGTCGTGTTGACAAGGGTGATTGGCAAATGCATACGAACGATCATCAAATCAAGAAAAGACAAATCGAAAAGGAGGACTGAATGAAACCCACGAGTCGAGTCAATGTCGTTCTGGTTGCTTTCATGGTTGCCGTTTTATTTTTTGGAGCCGACCGCAGCGCAAACGCCGCGGCGAAGAGCTACCCGGACAAGGCCCGGTCGGTCAACTACATCGTGCCCTACCCGCCAGGCGGAGGGACGGAGGTCTCCAGCCGGATCGTAGCAGCGATGCTCGCGAAGGAGCTGGGCATCCCCGTTGAAATCGTCCTCAAGCCCGGGGCTGGCGGACAAGTCGGCGTCACGGTACTCTCCCAGTCCAAACCGGACGGGTACACCATCGGCCCGATGGTCTTTCCGACGGTGATCACGACCTCCAACGACCCTGACCGCAAAGCCGTGTTTTCGCGCAAGAGCTTCGACCTCCTGGGCATGCATATGATCGATCCCGGGATTATTGCCGTCAAGGGAGACAGCCCTTACAAGACCCTGAAAGATCTATTGGATGCGGCCAAGGCCAAACCGGGTTCGATTAAAACCACCACTTCGGGCATCGGGAGCGACGACCACATCGCTGCCTTGAAGACCGAGCAGGCTTCCGGGGCGAAATTCGCCATCGTCCACTTCGATGGAGCGACTCCCGGACGGACCGCGGTGCTGGGCGGGGCAGGGCTATCCCATCTTCTCCGGCGTCCAGCACGGAACCGCCGTGCCGGCGGGAACTCCCAAGGACGCCCGCGACGTTCTCGAAGCAGCCTACAAGAAAGGCATTACCAGTGCCGAGTTCAAGGAACGGATGGCGAAGATGGCGTTGCAGCCGATCTACATGGATGCGCAGGAGTTCTCCGACTTCTGGGTGAAGTACGAGGCCGACATCGTCAAGTGGATCGCTGTGTGCAAGCAACCGAGGTAAACGGGTTTTGCCATGAACATGAATCGCGTCTATCAGATCACCGGGGCCGTATTCCTGCTCCTGGCGGCTTTTATCGCACGGGAATCGCTGGAACTCAAGTTTTACACCAGCAACGGTCCGGGGCCGGGATTCTTCCCCTTCTGGCTCTCGATGGCCCTGGGGCTATTGGCGGTCCTGATGATCCTGAAGGCCACGTTCCGGGAACCGGAGCCGATGCCGGAGGGCTTCTTCGCCAGCCGGACCGGCTATCTCAGGGCGGGAGCGATCGTGGCGGCATTGGCCTTTACAACTGCCTTGCTGGAAATTGTGGGCTTTCCGCTGACCATGTTGGTGACGACCCTTTTCCTGCTGTTTGCACTGGGGCGGCCCGGTCTGATCGCGACCCTGCTGGTGTCTGCGGCGGGAAGTTTCGGTTGTTTCTATCTGTTCGATCGCTGGCTGAAAGTCCCCTTGCCGACGGGGTTTTTCGGTTATTGAGGGCGTCGATGCCGAAGGAGACGCATTGGAAAGTTTACAACTGTTGTTGGATGGGTTTGGCGTTGCCTGCCAGCCGTTGAACCTGCTGCTTGCCTTCGCGGGGTGCCTGATGGGGACGCTCATCGGGGTGCTCCCGGGAATCGGGCCGGCTGCAGGGACCGCCATGCTCATTCCTGTCACCATAGGAATGAATCCCACCGGGGCGATCATCATGCTGGCGTCCATATTTTACGGCGCCATGTATGGCGGTACGATTACCTCCGTGCTCATCAATACGCCCGGTGAAGCGGCCTCGGCGATCACCTGCCTGGACGGATATCAGATGGCCAGGCAGGGACGTGCGGGGTCCGCGCTGGCCATTGCGGCGATCGGTTCCTTCGTCGGGGGGACAATTACCACGATGGGGCTCGTGCTGGTGGCCCTGCCTCTGACCCGCTTCGCCCTCCGGTTTGGCCCGCCGGAGTTTTTCGCTCTGATGTTGGTGGGTCTATCGCTCGTGACAGGGCTGGCTGGCCGTTCGTTGATTCGGGCGCTTCTATCGGCGGTGCTGGGCCTGCTCATCGCGCAGGTGGGGATAGACCTCGTCATGGGCGCGCCCCGCTTCACCTTCGGACGGATGGAACTCCTGGATGGATTCGGAATTGTCCCGGTCGTGATGGGCGTCTTCGGCATCGGGGAGATCCTGATCAACGCCGAGTCTCGGTCGCAGAGCGTCTTGAACACCAGGATGCGCTCGCTTCTCCCCACCCGGAAAGACCTGAAAGATTCCGCGTTGCCGATCGTTCGGGGCACGGCGGTTGGTTTTCTGCTGGGGTTGATCCCCGGCGTGGGAGCGATCATCCCCACCTTTGTATCGTATGCAATGGAAAAGCGGGTGTCAAAGACCCCGGAACGGTTTGGAACCGGGATGATCGAGGGGGTCGCGGGCCCCGAAACGGCCAATAACTCCTATGCCAATGCATCGCTGATTCCTCTGTTCACCCTGGGCATCCCGGGCTCCCCGACCACCGCGATCCTGATGGGCGCTTTGATGATGAACGGCATCATCCCCGGTCCCTCCCTGTTCAAGGACAGCGGCCAACTCGTCTGGGCGGTTATCGCCAGCCTTTACATCGGGAATGTCATCCTCTTGGTTCTGAACCTGCCGCTCATCCCGATGTGGGTGGCCCTCCTGAAGATCCCTTTCTCGATCATGACCGTGCTGATATTCACTTTTTGCGTGATCGGGGCGTACAGCCTGAGCAACAGCGTATTCGACATCGGCGTGATGCTCGGCTTCGGTCTTCTGGGCTACGCTTTTCGAAAACTGGACATTCCCCTGGCGCCGATGATCCTGACCATGATCCTGGGACCCTTGATGGAACGAGGACTGCGCCAGTCCCTGGAAATGTCCAATGGCGATGCGTCGATTCTCTTCACCCGGCCGCTCTCGGGGACATTGCTCGTGATTGCGCTGCTGATCATCGCCACCTCCACCTTCCGGGCCTTCTCGGCGGTGAAGGGCGAGACAGAGGTCTGAAATGGGAAAATTAAACGTAAAGGATTAGGAGGATGTCGATGGATGGTCGATGGACAGGGCCGCATTGGTCCGTGAGTCCGCACAATTTCGCGTCGGAGGTCGCCACGCCGTCCCACCCGGTGATGCTTCACGATATCACGTTGCGCGACGGGGAGGAGTGCGCCGACGTCGCGTTGGGTGCCGAGGACAAGCTCGCCATCGCCGAGGCGCTGTGCGCGGTCGGCCTCCGGCGGATCGAACTCTTCCTCACCGTGCCCGGCTGGCTGGAGGTGGTGCGACAGTACATGGCGCGGCGGCTTCCTGCGGCGCTGTACGTCACCTGGAGGCCAGGCCGCATCGAGCCGGCCCTGGATCTCGGCGTCAGACACGTGATGGTCTGGTTCCGAGCCAGCGACGAGTATCAGCGGGCCGTCCTCAAGCGCGACCGGACCGAGCTCCTGGACGAGGCCCTGGTTTCCGTCGCGCAGGCCAAATCGGCCGGTCTGCACGTCAATTTCTTCATGCCGGAATCCACGCGGACCACGCTGGAGCAGCTGCGGAACGCGGTCCAGGCGGCCGAGCGGGCTGGGGCGGACGCGGTGACGCTGGTGGACAGCCTGAGTATCGCGCGTCCGGCCGCCATCGCGTACCTGGTCCGCAAGCTGACGGAGTGGATTCACGTCCCGGTCGAGGTCCACTGCCACAACGATTTCGGCCTGGCCACGGCGAGCGTGCTGGCGGCATACGAGGCGGGTGCCAGCGTGATCCACACCGCCGTCAACGGCTTGGGTTATCGCGCGGGCAACTCCTCGCTGGACGAGGTGGCGGTGTCCCTGCGGACGCTGTACGGGGCGGACCCGGGGATCGCGCTGGATCGGCTGCCCTGGCTGGCCGACCTGGTGCAGCGGCTCACGGGGCTCGCCAACGGCTACTTCAAGCCGGTCGTCGGAGCGGGGGCCTTCCGCTACGAGCAATGGGGGGCGATGTCTGCCCTGGAGAGGTCGGGGATGCGACAAGTGGCCTTCCCCTTCGAGCCTGAGATGGTCGGGCGCGGCATGCGCCTGGTCATCGGCAAGTGGAGCGACCTGGCGGCCGTCGAGCGGAAGCTTCAGGAGCTGGGGATGAGCGCGTCGGCCGATCAACTGCAGGCCATCTACCAACGCGCCGTCACGACCGCCCTGGCTCGACGGCGACCACTCGGCGACGACGAGTTTCTGGACGTCGCGTCCGCTGAAGGGGCGGCCTTCGCGAAATGAACCGTCGCGGGATGACCGGAAGCCAGGTTGCGCCCGGCTATGTGGGGAGCGGCCATGGCCGATGAGCCGATGGACCGTCGGTCGAGACTCCTGGCGCCGCCCGGGGCCTGCGACTGCCACATTCACATCTTCGGGCCGCGAGCCCGGTTCCACCTGGCGGCCGAGCGGGCCTATACGCCGGCCGAGGCGCCAGTGGAGGCGTATCGCGAGCTCCAGTGTCGTCTGGGTCTTTCGCGCACGGTAGTCGTTCAGCCCAGCGCCTACGGCACCGACAATGCGTGCACACTGGATGCGATCGCGCGTCTCCAGCCCAATGCGTGCGGCATCGCCGTAGTCGACCCGGACGTTTCCGATCGGGAACTGGAACGGCTTCACAACGCGGGCATCCGCGGCCTGCGCTTCTCGCTGGTCGTCAAGAACGCCTTACGCCCCGAGCACCTGGAGATCATGGCCAGTCGGATCCAACCGCTGGGCTGGCATATCCAGTTCCGCTCGACCGACCGGGACCTCCCGGAGCTGGCATCCAAGCTTCAGAAGCTTCCCGTGGACGTGTGCCTCGACCACCTGGGGGGCATCCCTCCGGAAGCGCCCCTCACCCACGCGGCCTGGCGGGCCCTGTTCCGCTTGCTCGCCGGAGGACATTGCTGGGTCAAGCTTTCCGCGCCCTATCAGCTTTCCGGGATGCCGGGCCCGGGCTATGCGGATTATGCCCCCCAAGTCTCCGCGCTTGCAAAGGCGGCACCACAGAGGCTCCTCTGGGGAACCAACTGGCCTCACCCGCTGGTGGAGGACAAGCCTGACGATGCGGACCTTCTGGACAGTCTGGCGGAATGGGTTCCGGAAGAATCCCTCCGCCGGGCGATCCTCGTGGACAATCCGACAGCACTCTACGATTTTCCGCCGGTCACCGGAGTGATCGCACAGTGAAGTTTCAGCACCAATGTCGTGTTATTACTCCGGCGACACACAGATGAAATGTCATGCCTGACTGATAAGAATTTGCTTTTCTTATCTTGCCCTTTTGGTCGCCTTTGATACCGGCAAAACACGCCTACTTCCGTAAGCATAATGAATGACGGCGTTGGTCAGGGTCTCCTCGATCACGCGGATCGGGTAACGATGCGCTGTTTCAAAACCGGAAGAGGCAAGCGTCAGACCCGCGGCCTACGCCGAGCGGTCCT
>JAFNAG010000022.1 GCA_017860135.1 Acidobacteriota bacterium | reverse complement strand
CAAACACCGTAACGGGATATCCCCGCCGGGCGAGCTGGTAGGCACAGGACAGGCCTGCAGGTCCAGCCCCGACCACCGCCACCTTCTCGTTGTGTTTTTCCTCACCCAGCGTGACCAGTCTCAGGTTCTTGGAAATTCCGAAATCTCCGATGAAGCGCTCCACGGCATTGATGGCCACCGGCCCGTCCTTGCTGCTCCGATTGCAGTTGTCCTCGCAGGGATGGGGGCAGACGCGGCCGCAAACCGCCGGGAAAGGATTGCGGTCTGTAATCAACCTCCAGGCCAGCTCCAGAGCCTGCTCGTTCGTCCGTCCAAAGGCTTCCGCCTGGGCAAGCGCCGTGATCCATCCGCGGATATCGGCGCCGTTGGGGCAGTGGGCGCCGCACGGTGGAGTCTTTTCCGCGTAGCGCGGGCGAAGGGGGCTGATGTCGGCCCCGGCCGCAGTTGTGGTTCGGATCACGGGCTTTTTAACTTCTTTGAATAATCCCATAGCTGATGCTTTCTACCCATGGATGGGCGGTTCAAACCCAGGGACGGTCCACCTCGCGTCCCTTATCTGCTCATTCCGCATCCGCCAGTGGGGAGCCGACGTCCCGCATCTATCATGGCGGTTCCTGCCCGCCGGCTCCCCGCAGACGATACCGGCTAGTACTGGAGATGCGTACTGGAGATGCGCGGAGCGAGCGTACGTCAATCCCGCATTCTTGAAGTCATCGATGTGATAGCGCGTGAACTCGATTCCGGTCAGCTTGAAAAACCTCGGCCAGCCGATTCTCTCAATCCACTCGCCCATGCGCTCGAACTTGCGCGCATGCTGCGCGTACACATTGACGATGTTGACCACGGCATCGACCACTTCCGGCCAGCGCGGCGGGTTGTTCGGGATGAACGGAATCGCCAGCTTGCTGAATTTCGGGGCGCTGCGGGCGTTGCTCACCTTGCCGCCGACCCAGATCGACAAACCGTCATTCTCGGGATCGTTCATGGGAAGCGCCGGGCAGACCGTGTAGCAGTTGCCGCAGAACATGCACTGTTCGTTGATCACTTCCACCGATTGCTTCCCTTCCACCGTAGCCGGGCGAATCGCGCCTGTCGGGCAGGATGCGATCAGCGTGGGGATCTCGCAGATTTTAGGAAGAACGTCGTGCCGGATTTTCGGCGGCCTGCGATGGATACCGAGGATGGCGATGTCGGAACAGTGCACGGCGCCGCACATGTTGAGGCAGCAAGCCAATGCGATACGCAGCTTGGCAGGCAGGTTCTCGTTCGTGAACCGGTCGCACAATGCATCCATGACTGCCTTGACGATGCCCGAAGCGTCGGTCGCGGAGGAGTGGCAGTGCACCCAGCCCTGCGTGTGCACGATGTTGCTGATCGAATTGTTCGTGCCCCCGACCGGGAAGTTGTTGGCCAGGAGCTCCTTCTTCAGTGGTTCGATATTGTCCGGGTTGTCGAGCAGGAACTCCACGTTGTTGCGACTTGTAAACCGCAGGTATCCGCCGCTGTATTTGTCCGCCAGATCGGCGAAAAGCCGGATCGAATGGATGCTGAGCAGGCGCGGAGAACCGGCCCGCACGGTATAAATCCTGTCGCCGGATTCCGCCACATGACAGAGCACACCCGGCGCCGGGGACTCGTGGTACCTCCACTGTCCATAATTTTTCTTGATAACCGGGTGAAGGAATTTCTCATAGTGCGGCGGCCCGATGTCGGTAATGCGTTTTGCAGGTTGTACGGTCATTTTCGTCTCTCCTATGGTTCGCCTGGCTATTTGGTGTCTTCGGCCTGGAAGAAAATGTAGGGATTGTCCCTTGGCGCCGAGACCATTTCCGGGACCGGATCCAGCCCGATGGCATCGAGGAAACTGGCCATTCCGACACGCTGAATGAGTTCTCCCACTCGTTCGCGGTTTTTGCCGTGTTCATCCCAGAACTCCCAGACGCGGCCGATCAGTTCCTTCAACGTATCCAACAGCTCCTCCGCAGGTACGAATGGCACGAGCACGGAGGAGAGTAGCGCCCCCTGGACGATCGGGGCCTTGGAGCCGAGAAGCAGAACCGCGCCTTTCTCTTTTCCGGGCCGGAGCGCTTTGGGCATCACGTTGATGCAATGCATGCAGTGGACGCATTCGCCATTGCGGATCACGAGATTGGATCCATCCCAGTCCATGCACTTGCCGGGACAGCGGTCGCAGACGTCCTTCTGGATGTCGAGCCCTCCGGCAGCGTATTCAGCAACTGCGGCGGCGTCCTGCTGGATGTTGTCCTTCCAGGTGCCGATTACAGAAAGGTCCGCACGTGCGATCGAGGCCACGCAGTCGTTGGGGCAGCCGGCGAACTTGACCTTGAACTTGTATGGGAAGGGCGGGCGGTGGAGTTCGTCCTGGTAGTCATGGGTGATCTGGTTGCACATCGCCATAGTGTCGTAGTTGGCCCATTCGCATCGAGCCTGTCCCACGCAGCAGGACGGGGTGCGCATGCAGGATCCCGACCCCCCGAGATCGAAGCCGTTCTCCGTCAGCTCCTTGAACACCGGCTCCAGTTCCTCGGTTCGCGTGCCCAGGAAAATGATGTCGCCCGTGGACCCGTGCATGTTGGTGAGGCCGGAACCGTGGCGCTCCCAGATATCGCACAAGGTTCTCAGGGCATCGCTCGTATAAAACCATCCGGAAGGCCGCCATGCTTCCAGTGCCCCTTTTTTTCCTCGTAGGAGAGTTCCAGTTGGCCAAGGAGATCGTTGCAGACAGGATTGGTCTCCGCGGCCTTCTTTATCTCCGTCACAAAGCTCGGCCATGGCCCGCTTTCGAGCTGGTCGAGCTGATCAGTCTTAGGTTTTCCGTTATCGGCCATTTTTTCTCCTGATATTCAATCGATGAGTTCATGGAATGGAGCCGCAACACAAGCGCCGCCGCGCGGCGCCACGGAGTGTGGCGGCGGAAGCCCGCCCCGACCATACGAGGGAAGGCGGCATCGCGCCGCCGCACTCCAAGGGGACCGCGGGCCACGAGGCACGCAGCCACAAGCAAACGGCAATCGATCACGGCTCGATTTCTTCGTACGGGTCATTGTCGAATCACACCATCCGCGGCCGCCTGCCGGCGTCCCGCCAAACCGTTCCTGCCGGCGCCTCCCCTGGCCGCCGCCATCGCCACCGTCCGATAGGCGATGTGAGCGAACTTGGAATACGGCGCGTAGAGGAACAGCGAAAATACCAGCACCAGGTGCACAAAATACACACCGAACATGATCTGGTCCACCCGCCCCAATCGCAGTACCTCTGACACGATCCCCGTCACCACCACTCCCGTCAGGGTCAGGAGGAAAAACCAGTCAAAATAGGTGGTGGCGGCGCGCCGCACAGGATCCTGGATGCGGTCGACGAGCAGAACCAGACATCCGACCAGAATCGCCACCGCTGAAAGATTTGCTAGGATCTTCCACGGGCTTGTCAGCGCCAGCGGTGTGCGCAGGATTCCTGCCATGGACCCGATTCCCACGACGGTTCCCGTCACAGCCAGGCCGGCAAATCCCCAGAGCGTCAGCAGATGGCCCGTGCGCCGACTCTTCTTCCCGGTGCATTCGGAGAAGCGCTTGTGTGCCATAATCTCCACCAGCGCCGCCGCCAGGGACGACACTCCGATGCTTCCCGAACCGGAATCCCGCAGCGCCTTGATGAAGCGCACAAGGCCAATCCAGAAGATGACCAGCACGAGGCCGGAAAGGGCGAAGAACAGGGCCTCGAGAACCGGGATCGGGAAGACGCTGGCAAATTCGAGTTCCTGCGTCATCCCGGAGGCCGGCGACAAGCGGGCGATGGCCCAGAAAATGAGTGCGGGCAACAGGAGCAGTATCGGGAGGGCCATGGAGCTTCCGACCAGCCGTCCCAAAAAGCCTGGAAACGCGAAGTGCTCGATGGCCTGCTGGCGCAGCGCGTTGAAAACATCGCCGGGACGGGCCCCCCTCGGGCAGTAGGTGGTACAGTCGCCGCAGTTGTGACAGAGCCAGATCGCGGGATCCCCGACCAGCCTGTCTTTGAGACCCCACTGCGCCTCGAGCATTTGTTTCCGCGGAAATGCCCCGTCTTCGGGCGCCAGCGAGCAGATGGCAGAGCACGTGCCGCACTGCATGCATTTCTTGAGGTCTTCTCCTCCCGAAACCATGATGTCATGAATGAACCGGGAATCGGGTTGAATCAGCAACGCAGGGTGCACGATGTCTTCCTCTCAAAATCCCTTGTAGGGATTCGGTCCTATTTCCCGCAGCCGTTCCATGAAACCGTTGATGAGAGCGGGGAGCTTGTCGCTTTCGTTGATGGAAAGCTGGGTCAACTGCAGCCTTTCGGACTCCAGCTGAAGGCGCTGCAGCGTCTCCTTCACGTTCTCCAGTCTCCGGTTTGCCAGCTCGCTGCCTTTGATGAAGTGGCACTGATAGTCATCCCCGTACTTGCATCCGATGAGCATCACACCGTCGATGCCCCGGGAGAGAGCATCGGCAATCCAGACGATATTCATCGAGCCCAGGCACCGCAGGGGAATCACCCTGACATTCGGGTCGTACTGCATGTGGCGCATCCCGGCGATATCGAGGGCGGGATAGGCATCGTTTTCGCACATGAAGACGACAACCCTGGGTTTTTCCTCGTCCTCTTCCGGCACCTCGATGGCCTTGATCATCGAGGCGATCATGTCCACGGAGTAATTCTTGAAGGAAACAATGCGCTCCGGGCAGGCGCCCATGCAAATGCCGCAACGGCGGCACCGATAAGGATTGGGCTTGGGAGTGCCCTTCTCATCTTCGTCGAGGGTGCCGAACGGGCACTCTTCCGTGCAGCGTTTGCACTGGGTGCATCGCTGCAGGAAGAAGCTGGGGAAGGAAAGGTCCCCCGCCCTGGGATGCACGGCCTGGCCCTGGGCAGCCAGTTCCACGCTCTGAATGGCTTTCATCGCGGCTCCGAGGGCATCCTCCTGCGCGTGAGCCGAATCCATGGGAGCGCGAACGGCTCCCGCGGCGTAGATGCCGGTTCTGCGCGTCTCGTAGGGGAAGCAGACGAAGTGCGAATCCGGAAATCCATAGCGGAGGACCGGCAGGTCGGGCCCCTGGCGGTAGGTGAGGTTCAGAATTTCGGTCCCCTTATGGCATTTGAGCTCCTCGGCTTTTTTCGCCGCTTCCGCCCTCTGCGTTTCCGACTCACCCTTGACCGCCTTTCCCTCGGCGTCTTCCAGCGCGCGGATCGCCTCTCCGTCGGCCGAGTTCGGCACCATTCCGGTAGCCAGCACTACGAGGTCGGCATTCAGGACGATACGTTCTCCCAGAGATGAATTCATGACGGTGATCGCCAGTTCGGCGGACTGGGTGCGCTCCACGGACACCACTTCCCCTTTGGCAAGAAAGTTCAACGGGTGGTCCTGAACAGTCCGGTAATAGCGCTCATATTGTCCCGGGGTCCGCATATCCTTATAGATGATATAAACCCTGGCGTCGGGGGCCTGTTCCCGGATATAGGCCGCGTGTTTCAGGCTCGCCATGCAACACACGGAGGAGCAGTAGGGGAGGTGTTCCTTGTCGCGCGAGCCGGCGCACTGCACAAACAGGACGCTGCGGACCGGCTTCCGGTCCGAGGGACGGCGCACGGATCCCTGGGACACCATCCGCTCCAACTCCACATTGGTGATGACATCCGGAATGCTGCCATAGCCCAGATGCCCGAGTTTCGCGGCATCGTAAGGGCGCCAGCCCGTGGCCAGAATCAATGCCCCGGCCCGAAGCGTGGAGGCCGTGCCGTTGCTCTGCACCGTGACATCAAACATTCCCGGCTGGCCGTCAATCTTCAGGATCCGCGCGGACGTGAGCACCTGGATCAACGGGTGATACGAGACGGCATGGATCTTTTCCGCGATGGAACCTGTCTCCGCCTCGACGTACGGAGGCCGGGTCGGGAACCGTTTCTTCAGAGAAGCCGTGAATCCGCCGAGTTGCGCCTGTTTCTCGACCAGGGTCACTTCGTAGCCTGCCGCGGCGGACTCGAGGGCAGCCTGAATTCCCGTGATGCCGCCACCCACCACGAGGAGTCGCTTCGAGGTCTGCTCCGCCACGGGTTCGAGCGGTTCCATCTTCTGCGCTTTGATCATGCCCATGCGCAGGTAGTCCTCGGCGAGCATCTGGGTATCTTCATCGCGGGGCGGATGGCACCATGCCACATGTTCCCTGAGATTCACCCGATCGAAGACCATCCGGGAATCGAAAGCGAAGGCCTCGGTCTTCACCCGTGGGGAGCAGGCCGCCACAACCACCGCGTTGACTCCGTTTTCCGCCAAGTCCTGCCGGATCAGTTCCACTCCTTCGCCGCCGCACAGGAACGGGTGAACCTGGCAGACTCCGGCTTTACCTTCACTCCTGGCGATTTTCGCCAGCTTCTCGGTGTCCACGGACTCGCCGATGGCGCAACCGCTGCAGATGTAGACGCCGAGTTTCTTATCCATGGCGGGCACTCCTCACTGCGCACTGAAAGGCCTTCAGGGCCGCGCCGGTCGCGTCCTGCACCGTGGCAGAGACCTCCTCCGGGCGGCGAACACACCCTGCACCCACCAGGCCGGTCTTTCCTGAGCTGTTGTCAATGAATCGGAATTCGTCCAGGGCGAATCCAGGCGGCAGGCCCTGCGTTTCGGGCACAATGCCGGCAGCCAACACTACCAGGTCGAACTTGCGCGGCGACTTTTTGGCGAGAAGGACGTCCTCCGCGGTGACAAGCAGGTTGCCCGTTCCAGGTTCCTCCTCCACCTTGGCCACTTTGCCCTTGATCAGCTCGACCTTCGGATCAGAGCTCACCCTGGCAAGGAAATCCTCGAGGCGGCCGGGCGTCCGGAGATCGATGTAAAACAGCGCGATTTTGGCTTCCGGATACTGTGTGCGCAGGTAGGACGTCTGCTTCAGCGAAGCGGCACAGCATACGGCCGAGCAATACGGCAGGTGGTTTTCGTCCCGCGAACCCGCGCACTGCACAAATGCGATCGACTGAGGTTCCCTGCCGTCGGACGGCCGCAGGATCTTGCCGTGTGTGGGGCCGTCGGGAGCGGCGAGGCGCTCCATCAGCACGTTGGTGATCACATTCGCATGTCTGCCGAATCCAAGGTTGTCGACCTTCGAAACATCGTAGGGCTTCCAACCGGTCGCCGCCACCACGGCAGCCACCCGGAAGGTCCTGCTTTCCGGCTGTTGGCTGAGATCGATCGCCTGGTAGGCACATGCATCGACGCATGCCTTGCAGCCCTCGCGGCACGCTGTCCTGTCGATGACGTATCGTGCGGGAAAGGCCATGCCGTGAGGCAGGTAGGCAGCTTTGGTTTTGGAGAGCCCGTAGTTGAACTCGTCGTTCCGTTCGGCAGGACAGGCGCGGGTGCAGGCATCGCAGAGGGTGCACGCATCGTTGACGTAACGCGGGGACACTCTTATTGTGGCTTCGAAATCCCCCGGATCGCCTGCCAGCGCCTCCAGCTCCGACATCGTGAGCACCGTAATGCGAGGGCTGTTCCTGATTCGCTTGAAGTTGATCTCGAGTCCGCAGGAGGGAGGGCAGAGCTTGGGGAAGTACTGATAGCTGCGCGCGACGCGGCCGCCCAGATAGGCCGACTTCTCGACGAGAATTACATCGCAGCCGGCCTCAGCCGACTCGACCGCAGCGGTAATGCCGGCCATTCCGCCGCCGACAACGAGGATCGGTCTTCCTGCATCGTTCATGAGAGCCCCTCGCGGGAATCAGCCCGGCCCGCAGATCGGGCCGCCGACGGCTTGATCTTCATTGTTTTTTCCTGGAACAGGCTGAACCGGAGCCACTGCAGGGCGAAATCCAGCAGCTCCAGATCATCGGTGCGCATGGCCTCTACTCTGGCTTCATGAACGTCGAAAAGCCTGAGCAGGCGGGTCTCGAAGACGAATCGCCGGAACCGGTCGAGGTCATAGCAGGCCATGAAAAACATATCCATCTGCGCAGGTGTCAGTTCTTTTTCCCCGTTCCAGAAAGGATGGAGCATGAGCTCCTTAAAAGAAGCTCCCATCATATTGTATTCTTCGATTCCCTGCTCTTCGATCCAGTCCCGTACGGTGAGGGTCCGGCCTTCGCCGTGTCCCTGGCACAGTTCTTCGTGGATCAGAAAATGGAAATCGCGGTCCTCGGAGGTTGTTTGCTCCGGCTGAGCCAGACCGAGAGGGTACATGCGGCAGGCCCAGGGCCGGTCCCTGTAGATGGAGCAGCCGCTTTCGGTGACGTGCAGGCACCTGCGGCTCTCCGGGTTCATTTTGAGCAGCACCACAGGAAACTTCTGATCCGGTGTAAAGGGGGAAATGGTGTATCGGGCAAGGAACTCCGAGGAATCGAGGCCGAGCGCCTTTTTCATCCGCTGGATGTCATACGGTGTCAGGACAATGGAAACGTCCGCGCAGCAGCGGGTGAAGCATGCGACTCCCATTTCGCACCGGAATGTGAAGGTGCTGTCCAGCGTCATACGGGGAACCTCCCGGATGATCTTCTCTTCCGTCAATGGCTCATCCGGCATTGTCGTCTCCCTCGCCGATCAAAATGCTGCTCCTCAGGGCCTCACGCGACCAGACTGGAAGCGGCCCGGAGTCCCCGGTCGCCGGGCTGATCCTGTGCCTGTAGGAAGCATCCACGTTGAAGGCTTCCTTCATCCACACCCACCCGCGCACGAAGTACGGACAGTCATCATTGAAACAGACAAGCTGCACCTCCCCTCCCCAGCTGCTTTCCCGCGGACTGGCCCACCGTGTCATCGGGTGCAGGCAGTGGGGACAGGGAGTTTTGTCTTGCAGAGACATAGGCAAAAGACGAACCCGGGAGGCCCCCTGAAGGGACCTCCCGGTGAAAGACATCAACCGCCGAGCAGTTCGTGCTCCTTCGCCTGCGGGAAAATATGCAGCACCGGCCGTGTGAGCATCTTCCATTCGCCCGTGCCGGGATTAAACTTGCAGTTGGCGAATACGCGCCAATTCTGTTCGTCCAGCTTGGGTTTGTCAGCACGGAAGTAGTAGCCGGGCCAACGCGTTTCCTGGCGGAAGAGGACGGTGCGCACATGAGCTTCCGCCTGCCACATGCGATGGATATTCTCCCAGCAACGCATGAGGTCGTGCAGATTCAATGCGGCAAGGTTGCCGGAGTCTTCCTTGAGGAATGCCAGGAGTTCGAGGGCCCTGTTCAGCTGGGACTCGTTGGTTGTGAACTGCGATGTGACTCCGCCCGCATACTCATCCATGATTTTCTGCAAGCGGAACATGAACATCCTCGGGAGGATGTAGTTCGGGTTTACATCTGGGGTCGTGCTGGTGCCCTTGAATTTCTCATAGGTATCCAGGGGCTTCAGGATCTCGCCCTGCAGGGCGCAGATCGTCGCATCATCCACCGTCGGCATCGTGTTGTTTTCCACAATGAACCGGATCGCCGA
The DNA here is from genome assembly GCA_017860135.1 of Acidobacteriota bacterium. Classification (GTDB taxonomy): domain Bacteria; phylum Acidobacteriota; class UBA6911; order UBA6911; family UBA6911; genus JAFNAG01. The sequence goes on along the minus strand of JAFNAG010000022.1, from coordinate 18,626 downwards.
TTTTGCGGCAGCGCGGCCTTCGGCATGGGAGCCGGAGGAGAACTTGTGGCTGGACGCGCCGGATGCATCACCCGCGCAGAACAAGCCCTTCACCGTGGACATCGAGGCGTAGCCCCAGAAATACTCGTCCTTGGTTTCGTCTGTCTGGAGGTCTTCCGGCCCGCTCACCCAGGCGCCGGAGGCGCCGGAGTGCGAACCGATGAAGTAGGGCTCTGCCGCGGCGATCTCCGAGCTCCTCACCTCAGGTTGCACGTTCGTCGCCGCCCAGAGCAGAGCCTGCGAGATCGTCATGTCCAGGAAATCTTCCCAAGCCTCGGATTCCAGCTCTTTGGCCTTCTTCTTGTACGCCTTCTCGTCGTCCTTGTACTTGTCGGCGATCTTCTGCATCGCCTCTTCGGTCCGCATGAAGATAGGCCCCTTGCCGTCCATGACATCCAGCATGCCAAGGTAGTTGCGCAGGTTTGCGGGAATGGGTTTCACCCGGCCATACGGGCCCCAGTTATCCAGTTCCGCCTTGCGCTCCACCATGTATTCGCCGCCCATGGCATTCGTGGCGCGGGACTTGAACAGGAGGAACCACGCACCCACCGGCCCATATGCGTCTTTGAATCGAACCGGGATGAAGCGGACTTCCTGGCAGGTCATTTCGGCGCCGGCCTTCAGCGTGAAATATGCCGAGGAGCCGGAATTCCAGGGTGGATACCAGGCGCGCCCCATGCCTTCGCCTGAGCTGCGCGGCTTAAAGACGTGGACGGCGCCTCCCATTGCCACGAGAGTCGCCTTGGCCTTGAAGACGTAGAATTTGTTCTCGCGCACGGAGAAGCCTACGGCGCCGGCGCAACGATCCCCGTCCATCAGCGGACCGACGATAAACACCCGCTCAAAGATCTGGCCCACGCCGCTCTGCAGCAGTGCGTTCTTGGCCGCTTCGGCGACCACGACCTTGTAGGACTCGCCATTGATCATGAGCTGCCATCGGCCCTCGTGCACGTACTGGCCTTTCTCATCCTTCCAGATGGGCAGGCCCCATTTCTCGTAAAGATGCACGGTGGAATCGACGTGGCGGGCGATATCGGCTACCAGATCCTCGCGCGTGATACCCATCAGGTCGTTCCGGACATAATCGACGTAGTCCTTGACGGTGTTGGCGCCGTCTCTGAGGCCCACGTACTGGTTGATTGCGGAAAGGCCCATGGCTACGGCACCGGAGCGGTCCACAGCGGCCTTATCCACAAGAGTAACCTTCAGACCATTCTGCTTGGCCCAGTAGGCGGCTTCCACGGCCGCACCGCAGGCAGCCATACCGCCCCCCAGGATCAACAGATCGGTTTCCACAGTAACTTTTTCAAAGTTGGCCATCTGAGTCCTCTCCTATCCTTTCAGGGTAAAAACCTCGGGCAAGCCCAGGGATGCAGGCTCGGTTGATAATGCGGGTCCCTTCAGGTCCATGTGCGTGGGAAACCCGCCGTCCGGCACCGCGGCGCCTTCCGGTGTGGTGCGAATGGGGAACTTGAACCGCTTGAGCGTGCCGTTGCGGAACTTCACGGTCCAGATGATATTGTCCGTGGAGCGCAAGGGTGTCGCAGAAGCGCCCATAGGTACAAAATCCGCGTAGCCGCGAACCTCGACCGCCTGCGTCGGGCAGATCTTCACGCAGTTATAGCATTCCCAGCACATCGAGGGATCGCGATTGAAAGCCTTCATCGTCTCTTTTTCCAGAACCATCAGATCGTTGGGGCAAATATGCTGGCAAGCTGTCTTGTCCAGCGCCTTGCACCCATCGCACTTCTCGGGATTGACGTAGCTCGGCATTAGGCCTCCTTGTTTATTGGGTGATCAGGACTGTCTGCCGGTGGGCAGGACAATTCCTGCGTGTTGCTCTTGTGTAACCGGTAAAAACATCTGCCTTCGCGCTCTGCGAACTTCCTGAACCTGCAGTCCGGGCGGTAGTAAATCTCGCACTGCATGCAGACCTTCTGCTGGTCCGAATCCTGGCGCGCGATTCCTGCCGCCAAGCTGTCCAGCAACTCGGAAGCATGTTGCAGGTCTTCCGGCGAATAGTGCGCAAAAACTTCGGCCGCCTTCTGGTTCCTGGCAGCCTCATAGGTTTCCAGCAGGCGGCGGCTTACTTCCGTCAAAGACAACTGGCTGGTGCGCCTGTCCTCCTGTATGTCGCAGCGACGCAGAAATCGCCGGCGCACGAGCTTGTCCACGGTCTTGCTCGCGGCCGGATTCGATACGCCCAGAAACGTGGCCGCGTCGCCTATGGTCACCGAATCGGTCTGCGCAACCAGATACAGCAGCTTCAGCTGGGAAATGGTGAGCTTGTCGCCGACCACCTCGCGCAACACCGCCGCCTCGCAGACATCGCGTACTGCTTTGGCAAAAACCCGCGCGCTGCTGAGGAAATCATGCGTCAGTTCCGGTGTGATTTGACTTTTCATGTCCGCTGTCTGTATGACCTTTCTCGAGCGGCTGCTCCCGCTCCAGTACTGCAACCACTGGCCGGCTGGCGAATTACAATCACCATCCCTGCCGCAAGGCGACCTGAGCATGTAACCAGGAAAACTTTAAACTTAATTAACTCTTAATGCAATACTTTTTTTACCTGTCTAACCGATTTTTCTTGCCCGTGCGAATGGGTTTCTCCTAGAATGGTTGCCACCATTGCATGGAAGGCCATAAGGATGTTTAGTCAGGGGGCGAGTGCGCGCCGGGTGAGGCCGAAAAATGTGGCAGGGGTCACCTCAGGATAGCGGCAGGCAAAGCACAAAATCATCAACCCGTTTCAGGCCGGCAACGATCGGCGACATCCACGATCGCAGTCCCAGGCTCCGGTTGCCCCTGTTCTCTTGGAAAAGAGGAGAATCATGCCAATAATCACGATTTCCAGAGGTTCCATGAGCGGCGGCAAAACCCTCGCGGAGTGTTTGTCGAGCGCGTTCGGCTCACCGTGCGTCGGGCGGGAGATCCTGGTGGACGCGGCCGAAAAGCTGGGGGTTCCGGAACAAGTGCTGGCGAAAAAGATGGAGAAGGGTCCCGGTCTCTGGGATCAGCTCACTCTGGAGCGTCGCATGTACGTGGTTGCGGTGCAGTCGGCGCTCGCCGAATACGTTGCGCAAGGGGATCTTATCTACCATGGGCTGGCGGGACACATGCTCCTGCGTGGCGTTCCGGCGGTCCTGCGCCTGCGCCTGATTGCGCCGATGGAAGTACGGATCCGCACGGTTATGGAGCGGGAGGGGCTCGGCAAGGAAGCGGCCGAACGATATATCCAGGAAGTGGATGAAAACCGGGTTCGCTGGACCCGATTCATGTACGGCGTCGATTTGCGGGATCCGCAGCTGTACGATCTTGTCATCAACCTTGAGAACATGTCGATTTCGACTGCTTGTGCGCTGGTTGCGGAAACTGCGAAGAGTTCGGAATTCGCGGTAACAGACAGGGTGCGCGCCCGGCTGGCCGATTTTGCGCTGTCCTGCCGCGTCAAGACGGCGCTGGCGACCAATCCTGCCAGCCGGGGCCTGGATCTGGAAGTCAGTGCAGACGAAAGCGTGGTGACCATCACCGGAGAGGTGCCGCAACCCATCATGCTCACACACGCCAGTTCGCGCTGGGAGACAGAGCTGACCCAGATCGCCATGAGGGTGGGGGGAGTGCGGAAAGTGCATCTGGACATCCGCCCTTTCAGTTCCTATCACTGAGATGGTTCGCTAAAGTCGATCCCGGTACCGTCATTCATTTTTGATCGCAAGGAGGCGCAGTGGAAATCCTGAGCTGGTTACAGAATCTGGGTGCTGACGCAAATGCGGTGGCTCCCGGCTTTCAGGCAAGATCAATGTATGTCTTCATGTGCATTGCTTTGCCGGTAGCCATGGGACTCGTAGTCGGAATGGGGCTGCGGCTGATTGAGCGGATGTTCGGCATAGAGCTGGGGAGAGGGGGAGGTCACTAATGTCGGCTGGCGAATTTCTACTCGGACTGGGCAATTTCCCGTATCTTGCCCTCTTCGGCCTTGTGATCGGCGCCATGGGTGGCTTTTTCGGCGTTGGAGGCGGTTTTTTAATGGTGCCGATGCTGAACGCCGTCTTTGGAATCCCTTACAACATCGCGGTAGGCTCGGATCTAGGCCAGATGACGGGGATGTCGACTGCAGCCACGGTCCGGCACATGCGGTTCGGAAACATCGATTTCAAGCTCGGCATGCTCATGATCGCAGGTACCGCGGCGGGAGTCGAGGTGGGTGCGAACATCCTCGAGGTGTTGAAGCACGCGGGGACGATTTCCATCGGCGGCCGCAATGTGGAGGCAATGACGTTTGTGATGAGCCTCGTTTACGCGGCTCTGCTGATTTTCCTGGGGCAGGCAATGGTTCGCGAGTCTTTGCGGACGATTCAGAGAACTTCCGGCCGGGTCAAGCTGGCGGCCGAAGCACCTGCATCGCCGGTCGTCCTCAAGCTGCGCACTTTCCGGTTATGGCCGATGGTTTCGCTCCCCGCCTCGGGAATCGAGGCGATATCGCTTTGGATCATCCTGGGGATCGGATTTGCGACAGGATTCCTGTCCGGAATGCTGGGAGTGGGAGGAGGGTTTATCCGGATGCCCGCGCTGGTATATGTCTTGGGGTGTCCCACCGTGGTGGCCGTTGGCACCGACCTGTTCGAGATCATGTTCAGTGCAGGGTATGGAGTCATGACTCATGCCTTCAAGGGCAACGTACACCTGGTGCTGGTGCTGGCTCTGCTTGTCGGCACAACAATCGGAGCGCAGCTGGGCGCCTCGTACACAAGGAAGGCAGGCGGTCCCTGGGTCCGTTTCGGTTTCGGCTGCCTGGCATTCATTGGCGTTATCGCCGTAATGATCAAGCTATATCTGTCGCTTTTTCACGCCTAGCGCGAGGCGGTTCGAAACCCGGCGACTGCCGCCGGACGACGCGGGGGAGCGGGGAAAATGGGGGCCGTCGGGGCTGCCCGGGATGTCAGGGCCGCGACTGTAAAGGAGCGGGTGTTTTTGAGCGTGGCGCATCCGCCCGCTCCTTTACAGCCGCGGTTCCGAATGGAGCGGGCCGGCTGCTGCCGTGGAGCGTGCATGTGAACGATTAGGGGCTGCAAGATGGAGAGGCTCGGCAAGCGCCTTGGATCGCTCTTTTCCCGGCGAACGGAGAAGGCTCGCCGCATCCCTGTCGCCGAAAAATTCACCTGCTTCCGCAGGATCGGCGCCGCAAACGACGCGTTCCTCGGCAGGCTGGCTGCACTCATGGAAGCGCAGGACCATGGCACCGTCTCGCGCTCCGACTTGTATTCCGCGGTAGAATCGCTGAGCGAGCAGACCGGCACCATGGTTAACGCCTTCCTGGCAATGACAGGCGGCGGCCATGAGGCACTGCTGCATCAGTATGAAGCGCTCGAGGAGAGCATCCGCCGGCAAGCAGAGCAGGCCCGGCCCGGCGATTCCAGCCCTCTCGTGGTTTGGCCGCGGGAGGAGGATGCGTTCCGGCCCCACGTAGTCGGACCGAAAGCGGCCAGACTGGCTGAAGTAGCATCAAAAACCAGACTGAACATCCCGGCCTTTTTCTCGGTCTCAGCATCGGGCTACCGCCTCTTCATGCGGGAATCCGGCATTCAGACTCTCGTCGGCAGTCTCTTCCCGTCGACCGACCTGCGCGATCCGCAGAAAATAAAGAGCCTGTCCGAAATCATCGCCCGGGCATTCGACGAAGCCCCCGTGCCGCCTGAGCTCGAGAGCATCCTCTTGGAAGCCTGCGCCAGGCTGCTCCGATCGCATCCGGACGCCACGGGAGTCGCGGTGCGGTCCAGCGCGATCGTTGAGGATTCCGAGTCCTCCTTCGCGGGCCAGTTCGAGAGCATTCTCAACGTGCGCCAGGATCAGCTCATCGCTGCGTACAAGCAGGTCATCGCCAGCAAGTACCGGCAGCAGGCGCTGCGCTACGCAATGGCCCGCGGCTGTCTCGGCGAAGACATCCCCATGCCCGTTCTGGTAATGGTGATGATTCAGCCGTCCGCGAGCGGCGTGGCCTATTCGAGATGTCCGGGCCGGGAGCAGAGCGCGATGGTGACTGCAGTACCCGGCCTCGCCCAGGCCCTCGTGGAGGGGAAAATCACTCCCGACACCTTCCTGGTATCGATGGGGCCGACGGTGCGAGTGGAAGACGCGGTGATCGGGAGCCGGCCCTTTGCTCTACGCTGCGCCGCCGACGGAGGGCTTCGGAGGCAGCAGGAGAAGACTCTGGGGCTCCTGCCGGCGCTTGGGGAAGAGGCGGTGTGCGAAGTGGCAAGCGCCGCGCGCACACTCGAGGAGGTCTACGGCGCTCCCCAGGATGTGGAATGGGCCATAGATGAGGCCGGGTCTCTTCAGATCGTCCAGACGCGTCCCGTATACTTTTCTGCTTCCCAATCCACCTCGTCTGCATTGCGGCAGGTGGAGGGCTATCGAGTCCTGCTGCGCGGAGGAGCAAGAGCCTCCGGCGGAGTCACCACGGGAAAGGTGTTCCTCCTCCCCGACCTGGAGGCGATGGACACAGTCCCGGAGGGGGTCATCCTCTGTGTGCCAACCACTTCTCCCCGCCTCGCCGGATTGATGGGCATGGTGAGCGGGATCGTTGCCGCCGCCGGCAGTCCCACGGGCCACATGGCTACGATCGCCCGCGAGTTTGACGTGCCCTGCCTCGTCGGCGCTGAAAATGCGCTTTCTGCGCTGCGCGAGGGCGCGGCCGTCACGCTGGATGCCGATGCCGGCGTCGTCTACGAGGGAGAGGTTCACGAACTGCTGGGCCCGAATCCACCCGCCGGGGCGGCCTCTGGACGCAAATACCCGGTTCCTGAAGATCTGAAGCAGCTCGTTCAAAAGGTCGCCCCGCTTACGCTTGGCGAGCCCGATACGCCCGAGTTTAGCCCGGCCAACTGCCGTACCCTGCACGACATCGCCCGCTATGTGCATCAGAAGTCGATGGCCGAGATGTTTCAATCGGAGCATCTCTCGGCACAGGAGCGGCGCGCTTCGCGTCGCCTCACCTGGCGCGTGCCGATGGATGTTCTGCTTCTGGATCTGGGGGGCGGGTTGGCGCCCATCGCCGAGCGCAACGTCCCTATCGACAAGGTCACTTCGATCCCGCTGCTGGCTCTGATGGAAGGTATGACAGACCCGCGCCTGCGTTGGGCAGGCCCGGTGGGATTCGACCTGCGCGGATTCATGTCCGTGGTGGTGCGCAGCGCTGCCGACGACCAGCGTTACGGCGAACCCAACTACTGCCTCTGTGCAGCGGACTACGTGCACTTCGCCACCCGGCTTGCGTACCACTTCGCCACCGTAGAGTCCATCTGCGGCGGGTCCGTCAACGAAAACTACGTGCGATTCCTGTTTTTCGGAGGAGCCGCAGTCGCCGAGCGCAGGGAGTGGCGCGCCCACTTTCTCGCGCAGGTTCTGCGCAGCAACGCATTCGCGGTAAAACAGGTCGGCGATCGGCTGGAAGCGTTCCTCGCCAAACGAATTGCGTCCGTTACGGAGGAGGCTCTCGTGATGGTGGGGCGTCTCATGGTCGCATCGAGGCACCTGGACATGGTGATCGAGAACCCTGTCGCGGCAAACGCGCTGGCACAGGCATTTCTCTCCGGTGATTACGGATTCGAGAGCGTAAGCAAAACGGGAAAGTAAGATGAAGTTCTGGAAAAAGATCCTTCGGCCCGAGTCCGTCGACGTCAGCGATCAACTGCGGAGCAAATATGAGAGCTTCCGGCGGCTGTTGACAACCAACAACGAAATCCTCCGGGATATCACGGAACTCGAGGGGACTCTGACGGGAGAAAAGGAGGTTACACTCGATGAGATCCGAGCCCTTACCGACGCACTGAAGGGCCGGGTAGCGAGCATGGTGGACGATCTCAACCTGCTGGCGGAGGGACACTATCTCGATCTTCGTCATATCGTCGAGAAAATCGCCTCTGGAATCGAGGACGAATACCGGCAGATCCATGGCGGGCCCATTACGAGTCTGTGCATCCCTCTGGAGGAAATCGTACGCGAACTGGCCGATGCGGTGGGTGGAAAAACCTCCAATCTCGGCGAGGTCCGTAACCGGGTCGGGTTGCCGGTACCTCCCGGTTTTGCGGTAACCGCGTTCGCCTACAGATCCTTCGTGGAGGGGAGCGGAATCCAGGAACGGCTCGACAAACTCTGGAACAGCATCCAGCTGGATGACATGGAGGGGCTCTCGAGAATCTCGGATGAAATGATGCGCATCGTGCGCGAGGCGCGGATCCAGCAGGACGTTGAGGAGGAAATCGCACTTGCGGCGCACGATCTTTACCGCAAGGCGCACGGCAAGGTCCGGGTATCCATCCGCTCGAGCGCAATCGGGGAGGACAGCCGGTCGACTTTCGCGGGCCTCTACAGCACGTTCCTGAACATTCCGCTCGAGCAGATCCAGCGGCGGTACCGGGAAATCGTCGCGAGCAAGTTCAACAGCAGGGCTTTGTTCTACATGGTGACGCACGGCTTTCGAGAGTCGGACATCGCCATGAGCGTCGGGTGCTTTCTGATGGTGGATGCCGTAGCCGCCGGAGTAGCCTATTCCATGGATCCGACCAATCCCGCGCTCGATACCATGCTGATCAGCGCGGTCTGGGGCCTCGGCAAGCCGGTTGTCGACGGCTCCATGACCCCTGACACCTATGTCATCTCGCGCCGGCCCGGCAAGGGTATCCTGGAGATCCGGGCGGCGAGCAAAGACAAGCGGCTCGTCCCCGCCCCCGATGAAGGCCTGATGGAAGAGCCCGTCCCGCCCGACATCCAGAATCAGCCCTGTCTTACGGAGGAACAGATTGAAAAACTGGTGGGCTACATGCACGCATTGGAAACCCACTATCGCTGCCCCCAGGATGTCGAATGGGCGCTCGATCGATTCGGCCGGCTCTACGTGCTGCAAACGCGAGTCCTGCGCATTGCCAACTGGGCCATGGAAGCAAGAGCGCCTGTCGCCGGCACGGCCGACCGGAATGTGCTGATGGAAGGCGGACAGACGGCATCGCCCGGAGTCGGCAGCGGCCCTGTCGTGCACGCCGGGAGCGATGATACCCTGCGAGCGTTTCCAAACGGCGGTGTGCTGGTGGCGCACCAGACATCATCGAGATTCGTGGAAATCATGACAAAGGCGGCCGCTATTATCACCGACGTGGGGGGCACGACCGGTCACATGGCGTCGTTGTCACGGGAATACCGCATCCCTACCATCGTCGGCGCAGGCAGCGCCACGGCAATCCCCGAAGGGACGGAAGTCACGGTCGATGCCACGCGGCTGAAGGTCTACGCGGGCCGGGTCGAAGAACTCCTTGTCGACAGCCTTCAGAGCCCGCGGCGTTGCGCCGACTCCCCTTCCCTTCCCCTGGTGGAGAGAATCGTCGCCCGCGTGGCCCGTCTGAACCTCACGGATCCCTCGAAAAACGCCTTCCGGGCAAAGAACTGCCAGACCTACCATGACGTAGCGCGCTTTTGCCATGAAATGGCGATCTGGGAGATGTTCAGCATCAACGACTATCGGAATCTCACCGACAAGGCCATGGCTTTCCGCCTCGAGTCGGCAATCCCGCTGCGAATCTACATCATCGATCTCGGTGGAGGACTGGACGCCGACCCGCAGGAGAAGGTGGTCACTCCGGACAAGATCCTGTCGATCCCGATGCTCGCACTCTGGAGGGGAATGAGTACGCCGGGCATCCGGTGGGGCGGCGCCCGACCGATCGATCTGAAGGGATTCCTGTCGGTATGGGCCAATACGCTTTACGATCCGGCCAAGGGCGAGCGCGGATTGGGGGATAACTCATACGCAATAGTGTCTCCGAACTATTTGAACTTCGGCTCGCGCCTCGGGTATCACTTCACAACCCTGGATTCGGTCTGCAGCGACAACCTGAACGACAACTACATCCTGTTCCGCTTCAAGGGAGGCGCCGCCCACATGGAACGCAGGGTGCGAAGGACGCGCTTCGTAGGTGAAATCCTCGCCCACTACCGCTTTCTGGTGGATCAGAAGGAGGACCTGCTGCACGCATGGGTCAAAAAGCTGCCGAGGGACCAGACGGAAGAGCTGCTGTCCACGGTCGGCCGGCTCATAGGGTGCGCCCGTCAACTGGATGTAGTTATGGACGCGGAAGCTACCCTGGAGCGCTGCGAGGAAGCATTCATCAACGGAAGCTACGAGTTTTTTGATTTCAAAGGAGAGAGCGCGGATTCCTAGTCCTCACGGGGCATCGAGCGCACCCCGCAGATATCATCGCGGACTATGTTCCATACTGTTTCCATGTAAGCTGGCCAGGAAAGGGACGATCGTATGGAAGTGTACCTCCCCATTGCGGGTATGAGCATCAACATTGTGCTTCTGGCGGGGCTGGGCGCAATGGTTGGATTTCTCTCCGGCCTGTTCGGCGTGGGAGGCGGATTCATCATGACGCCGCTCATGATGATGGCGGGAATACCGCCGGCGGTCGCGGCGGCGAGCGACAGCAACCAGATCGTCGCCGGTGCGGCCAGCGGCGCATTTGCCCACTGGCGGTTGCGCAACGTCGATTTCAAGATGGGAACGGTCCTTCTTCTCGGCGGCCTGGTCGGAGGCACGATCGGCGTCCAGATTGTCAAGGTTCTCCGGGAGCTCGGCAACATCGAGTTTGTCATGAAAGCGCTTTACGTCCTCATGCTCTCGACGATCGGGGGACTCATGTTCATGGAGAGCCTGGCAACGATTCGCGGCCGGGGTATCCGCAAGTCCGCTTCTCCCGCAAAACCGAGAAAGGCCTCCATCTGGTCGCGCTTGCCGCTGCAGATGCACTTCAGACAGTCGAACCTGCAAACGTCCGCGATTTTCCCGTTCACGATCGCGATGTTCGTCGGGGCTCTTGCGGCGCTGCTTGGCGTCGGAGGCGGATTCATCATGGTGCCGGCCATGATCTACATCATCGGCATGCCGACAATCGTCGCGGTGGGAACGGACCTGTTCCAGATCGTCGTCACCACGGCCAACGTTACCTTTCAGCAGGCAGTCATGAATCATACCGTGGACCTGCTGCTGGCCATGATCCTGCTCCTCGGCTCGACGGTCGGGGCTCAGTTCGGAGCACGAGTAGGGCGGCGGTTGAGAGGGGAGCAGATCAGAATACTCCTTGCAATCATCGTACTGGTGTTCGCCGTGAAGTTCATATTCGACCTGCTGTTGCAGCCTGCGAACCTGATCACGCTGGCCGGCGGCCAGGGCGGACACTGAGAGGTGCACATCATGAGAATGCATGGTCGAATGCAAATCGCGCGCGCTATCCCACCCCGATTCCACGTCTTTGCATGCGTGATGTTCCTCTTCCTGCTGGTCCCCGCGATCACCCGGGCCCAGGTCAGCGAAGTCGTCACCGTCACAACCAAACGTACGGTCGACATCGGGCTGATGTACAACGGCGACTACATCTATTTCTTCGGCAACATCCCCGACGCTTCCGCCGACGTCATTGTCAGACTCACGTCCACCGGGGACGCCCCGATGACCGTGACCCGCAAGGGGAAGGTGGCCTTCTTCTGGATGAACGTGAAGCAGTTCACGGTGACCGGGCTACCGCTGCTGTATAAGATCCACTCTACCAGACCCATTCGCCAGATCCTCGATCCCGCACTGGCAAAGGAACTCGGCATCGGTTATGACGTGCTCAAGGAACAGATGAAGCTTGAGCTCGTCCGCGGCGAATCGCAGCCCGACGACCGAGACATCGTTTTCGACGGCGTTCTGAAGCTGAAGCAGGATGCCATCCTGTACAACATCGACGAGCAGCGGATTGAGGTTACGGGCGGCGCCATTTTCAAGCACTATTTCCGGTTTCCCTCGGCCGCCAAAGAGGGGACATACCGTGCCGAATCCTACGTCATCCAGAACGGCAAACTGGTCGGCAAGGGCGTGGACGAGATCGTCATCCGGAAAAGCGGAATCGAAGCGGCGTTCACCAGGATGGCAGGGGAGCAGCCGGTGCTGTATGGATTTGTGGCCGTGGTGGTAGCGCTGGGAATGGGTCTTCTGGTGGGCTTCATCTTCAAGAAAGGAGGAGGGCACTGATGGGGGCAATGTCTGGGAAGAGGATCGTCGTCGCCGTGGACGGATCGGAAACGGCCCGGGAAGCCCTGCGGTTCGCGCTGCAGATGGCTCCGGACCTGCGATGTTCGGTGACCGCAGTCATCGCCGTTCAGACCCGCATGCCAGGCTATCGAGCCGGCTATTTCTCTTTCGTTGACAGGCACATCCTGAGCGAATTGAAACAATTCGCCGCCGGAGTGGCCGAGCAGGCAAAGCAGATCGCGAAGGATGCGGGCGACGCGTCACTGGAGACCGAAATTCTCGAGGGAGACAAGGAGATATTCGAGCAGATAGTGGACTTCGTAGCTTCGGTGCCCGAAACCGCTTTTCTTGTCATGGGATCCTACGGTCACGGAGTCCGCGACCGGCTGATTTTAGGCTCGACCACCCAGCGGCTGATTCTCGAGATCGCACGCCGCCAGATGGGTACGCCGGTCTTTGTAGTCCCTTGAGGACAGGAGGCAAACGCCGTTGCGGGCGCGATCGCTGCCGGGAAGGGTTAGAATCGAGTGATTTGCCCGGCCGCGAAGGAGCCACAGGGCTTGGTTGAGGTTTTCGCGGAAGAGAGAGACTATGAGCGCAATTCGAGTGCTGGTGATCGATGACGAGAGGGACTTTGCCACAGCCATAGTTGCGCAGCTCACAAGGCGGGGTTTTCAGGCTTCGGCGGCGTTCAGCGGACCGGAGGCGCTGGAGTCGATCCAGGCAGCCGAATATGATGCGGTGGTGCTCGACTTGAAGATGCCGGGAATGGATGGCCTGGAAACTCTGCAGAAGATCCGGCGCATAGCCCCCGGCTTGGAGGTCATCGTACTGACCGGTCATGGCACCGTCGCCGCCGGTATTGGCGGAATGCGGCTGGGCGCGGCGGATTTCCTCCAAAAGCCTGTGCACATCCACACTCTGTGCACGGCCATTGAAGCTGCAGTCGAGCGCTCCGGTGCGCGCCGGTCCGAGGCGGCGGATCCGATGAAGTGAATGGTCCTGTAATAGCGCACTTCGCAGAACTGCGCGCGCGATCCGGCATGTCGCACGGGAAACGTTGCAGGGGCGCCTGGCACAACCGGCTGCATAGATTCCAGGTATTTCAGTTGTTCCATCGATGAATCCGTGGGCATCGTATTGCAGTTGGAATGGAATCTTGACATCGGCTGCACCGGGCACTGCGCCGGTCGCCAGCACCACCATCTCAAAATTCGCATGCAGCATACTTGCCGACAACGTATCCTCCGCCTCCCGGATCCGATCCTTATTGCTCTGCTTCCTCGGCGATCGTGGCGGCATCCTCTTCGGAGAGAGCCTCGCGATCCAGGATGTAAGGTGGTGGCTGCGCCATTCTCAAAGAGCACCGGCTCCTTCGCAGTCGCGGCTCTGAAATCCCCCATATCTTTGTCGCGCAGCTTCGAAACAGATACAGCCTCATACAGGTTCGGGAGCAGGAGCTGCTGAAGCCGCCGTCCAAAGGCGAGGGCTTTCACCCATCCCCGAGCGGGACAGTAATCGCCGGAGACAGGTTTTCCCGGCAATTCGAGGCAGCGTGTGAACGTGCTGTTTTTTCAGTGAAGAGGTGTGATAACCTGTCGCCTCTGCGTGCCACAAACAAGGCAGAAGCCCATCGGGTGTGGTAAGAAAGCAGACTCCGGTGATCCAGCCGGAATGCGCATTGGGTGCCGAGGAAGGAGTGCCAGGGCTCGGGGCGTAGCTTCGGCCCTCGGGAATCTACATGGCATGGCAACTGCGTCTGATGGAAGCATCCCCAGGACGGCCTCGAACCTGGCTTTCCAGAAGAGGCCTGCCGCAACATGGACGCACCGCACTGCGGGGACCGATGGCGTTGCGCCGGTTTCCCCGCGCTGCAGCAGAAGCCCGCAATGATCAAGAGGGATCGCGTGGTACACGACGCCGCGGCTGAGCCGTAGCCCGCCGCGTCATTCGTCAAACAGTCCAAGCACGGGAGGAGTAACAATATGAACATAGGTCGTTGTCAACAGGTCTTCCTTCGGGGCCCTCTCAGTTTCGGCCGGCTGGCCGGCGCACTGACCGCATTCCTGCTGTGGACACCGGTGCGCGAGGTCATGGCGGCGGCCGGCAAACCCGCAACCAAGCTCGTCAACGTTGCAGACACCAGGGGTCTCGGACCCGGTATCACAAAATGGGTCGGTGATCTGTATAACGCCTCGGACTGGCAGTTCGCCGCGATGGTAGTAGTCATCATGTCCACCATGGGACTGGTGCTGGGCTTCGGGTGCGACCGCCTGGTGGGTCTGCTGGGAATCAATCTGGGCAAAATGAAGCATCACGAGTAGGAAAGGGGACGACTCGATGGAGCATTTCACGATATATCTGCCCATAGCGGGCATGCAATTCAACGTACTGTTACTTCTGCTCATTGGATTTACGGTTGGCGTTTGCGGCGGCTTTTTCGGCATCGGCGGAGCATGGATCGTCACTCCCGCCTTGAATATTTTCGGCTTCCCCATGCCCTATGCCATCGGGACAGATCTGGCGCACATGGGAGGCAAGTCAATCGTATCCACGATACGGCACGGGAAATTCGGCAACGTGGATATCCGCCTGGGCGTTTCCATGATAGCAGGCACGACGATCGGCATTGAGCTCGGAGCCCAACTGGTGATGCTCCTGGAGCGCGCCGGGCTGGCCGAGTCTGTGATCCGAAAGGCGTACATCATCTTTCTGGCCCTCATCGGTTCCTACGTGCTGTACGACTACATCTGCCACACCCGAAGGGTGGCGAAACAGGGCGCCGCAACCTCGACCTACTCCGAAACCCTGGCTTCGAAGCTTCAGCGGATTCGCATCCCCCCCATGATCCGCTTCCCCGCCTCGGGCATCTCCTGCTCGCTGTGGCTCCCCATCCTGGTCGGATTGACGACCGGCATCGTCGCCAGCGTCCTGGGAGTCGGCGGAGGGTTCATCCGCATGCCGGCACTGATTTACCTGATCGGTTGTCCGACGGCGGTTGCTGTCGGCACGGATCTGTTCGAGGTGATGATCACGGGCGCTTACGGCGCCTTCACTTACGGGATCAAGGGAAGGGTGGAGCTGATCGCGGCCATGTGGATGCTCCTGGGTGCGGCGGTCGGTGCGCAGCTCGGAACCGTGGCCGTCAAATATGTGCGCGGCTACTCGATCCGCCTTCTGTTCGCCACGACGATTTTCATCGCCTGCGCATCGGTGCTGCTGAAGCAGCTCGAGATGCAGCTGGCGTCCTCGATCACGATCCTGGCGGCGGCCGTGGTGATCAGCGGCGTCATCATCACCTGGCTGGTCAAGGGGGTGATTTCCGAACGTTCGGCGTCGCAGCGTCCTGCCGCGGCGCAATCCCTGTAGACTGGGGGCACACATGAGAATACTTCTGATTGCAATGGCCTTCACAGCCCTGTGCATCGCCGCGTGTTCGCCGGCGCCCAAGGTCGTGCAGGGCACGGTAGTAAGCCACGACATCGCCGGCAAGGTCCTGGTCCTGCGGGACGACCTGGCGCCGGCGACAACCTATGAGCTCTCTCTGCAGGATGCGGAGATCGGCGCCGATCCCGTCCCCGGAGATACCGTCCGGGTCGCATATCTGGAGCGAGATACGGGATTGGCAGCCACCCGCGTCATGAACATTACCCGTCAGGAGGATGTAGGAGGGAAAAAGTAGGATGGGAGGGACCGGGATTTCCCCGCTTCCGACCTCGATGAAAGCGCGGCATCGCCCTGCTATTCGGGGCAGGCCGAAGCCACGCCTTGCAGGCGTGACGGTCGGCACCTGCAAAGGAGGAAACCATGTCTGCGGCAGGCACGCACTGGCTGAAGAGCGAAGACTGGTGGTCGGTATGGATCGGACTGTTCATTTTCGTCCTCTCCCTGGGGGTGTTCGGCGGCGCGGACATCCTGGGGTGGGGCGCCCAGATGAATACATGGCTGGATCCGGGGGGCGCGGTAAAACTGGCCTCGACAGCCTATCAGGGGCTGCCGGTTTTGCTCTCGATCCTGTTCACGTACCTGTTCCTCCTGGCAATCCTCTCCGTCGGCGCCTGCTTCCTCGGTGCAGACCTGAAGCAGTTCGGGATCGGGTTCACGGTTGTTTTCGCACTCAGCCTCCTCTGCTGGTTCCTGGGACACTATGCATACATTGCAGCCACGCCGGACAAGCTCGGTGCTTTCGGCATCGGCTGGTCCCTGAATCTCACCGGTGAAGCGGGATTCATTCTGGCACTGCTGGCAGGCCTGGTTGTGGGCAATTTCTTCCCGGGGCTGGCCGACAGACTCAAGGCAGCATGCCGCCCGGAATGGTACATCAAGACCGCCATCGTGATCATGGGCGCGGGGCTCGGGGCGAAGGCAGCCCAATCGACCGGGCTGGCGGGAGCAATCATATTCCGCGGCTTCTGCGCCATCGTGGAAGCGTACCTGATCTATTGGGCGCTGGTGTATTTCATCGCCCGGAAATATTTCAAATTCAGCCGGGAGTGGGCCGCTCCGTTGGCCTCGGGGGTCTCGATCTGCGGCGTTTCCGCGGCCATTGCCACCGGCGCCGCCATCCGCGCCCGCCCGGTTGTGCCCATCATGGTCAGTTCGCTGGTAGTGATTTTTGCCGTGATCGAGTTGATCCTCCTCCCCTTCCTCGCGCAGTGGGCTTTGTACGACGAGCCCCTGGTCGCGGGCGCATGGATGGGCCTGGCAGTCAAGACCGATGGCGCCGCAGTGGCCAGCGGCGCCATCGTGGACTCCCTGATACGAGCCAAAGCCCTCGCGATCGATGGCATCAACTACAAGGAGGGCTGGATGCTGATGACGGCCACAACGACGAAGATGTTTATCGACGTTTTCATCGGCATCTGGGCATTCGTGCTGGCACTCATCTGGTGCACGCGCATCGACTGCAAGGAGGGCGAGACGGTCCGGCTCCGCGAAATCTGGAACCGGTTCCCGAAATTCGTCATCGGCTATGTGCTAACGTTCACAGTCCTTTTGACGGTGTGCCTCTCCTTCCCCGAGAAGGCGGCCGCAGGGCAGCTCTCGACAGGCGAAGGGAACACATTCCGCGTGCTGCTGTTCGCCATGACCTTTTTCAGCATCGGAATGATCTCGAACTTCAAAAAGCTCTGGGAGGAGGGAATCGGCAAGCTTGCGGCCGTCTACCTGATCAGCCTGTTCGGGTTTATCATCTGGATCGGCCTGTTCATTTCCTGGCTGTTCTTCCACGGAGTGAAACCGCCCCTGGCAGGTTGACCGGAGCATGCTTTTCGAATCCAACAACAGACGAGGACATGGGTATGCAAACGAAGGAAGAGCCGAATCTGGTCGAAGAACTCTCACGGATGGAATGGGAGCCGCTCGTGGCCGCCGAGAAAAAGCTGATCGGCTACAGCATCGCGCTGGGCGTCGTCCTTCTGGCTGTTCTCTACTGGGTGAGCACGGCTTTTTTCAGTGTTCAGCCTTGACCAGTTTGCGGACCAGGTTCAGCAGCTCCGCTTCGTCGACGGGCTTGCTGAGATACCCTTCCGGCGGAGGAACCTGTTTCCTGGAGGAAATGAAGTTGCGGAAATCTCCGGAAATCCCGGTGACCATAATGACCGGAATCGCCCGCCACGCCTCGTTTTCACGTAGTTCGCGATAGCACCGCACGCCGGATTTCTCGGGCATGGTGATATCGAGAGTGATCAGGTCGGGCAGGCACTCCTTTACACGCTCGATTGCCGCCCCTCCGTCCCCGGCTGTGACTGTCTTATATCCGTTGTCTTCCAGGAGACTGGAAAAATACGTCAATGTATCCGGCTCATCATCGATGATCAGAATGGTCTTCTTATCGGTCATCTTGGTCTCTCCCGGCCTCGGGCTGCGCATGAAGAACAGGGAACGAGGATCGTCATGCAAATTTGAATTGTATCATGCCTCGGACTGCGCGCGACGGATGGACCTCCTGCGTGGAATGCTGACGAGGAAGCTTGTCCCCGCATCGATCTCGGATGCGATTTGGATGCCGCCGCCATGGGCTCTCGCGATCTTGTCGGCGATGAACAGCCCCAGCCCGGTGCCCTCGCTTCCTTTGGACGAGAAAAAGAGGCTGAATGCCTTCTCGCGGGTTTCCTGATCCATGCCGATCCCATTGTCCTCGATCCTGAACTCAACCATGCCGCCGTTTCCCGCGCCGCGCAATGTCACTCTGTGCTGCGGTTTCTTCCTGTCGACGCGGCAGGCATCCAGCGAATTCTCACTCAGGTTAACGAGCAGGGCGCGGATCGCTTTTTCATCCGCCTCGAACTCACCCGCATCCCCATCCAGCTCCTTGCGGAGTTCGATCCCGAGCTCGCGCGCCTTCGCGCTCATCTGCTTGTGAACATCGTCAATCACGGCGACGGCCGAAAGCGTTGTCCAGTCGGGCTCGCGGTCTTTGGCGTAGTACAGGATGTCCAGCACCATGCTGCGGATGCGCACGATGTTTCTCTGCACGATTTCCCAGCCCTGCGTGATCCTCCCCTGGTTGCCGGAGGCGAGACCG
>JAFNAG010000129.1 GCA_017860135.1 Acidobacteriota bacterium | reverse complement strand
TATTCCCCTCCCCACGGGCGCCGCCTGTTTGGAAGCCCAGGATGCAAAGACTCACCCGAGATTTCTGACATGAAAAGGGTGGGGCCGGACGGACCGCGGAGTGTTGCGGCCTCACCGGCCTGATTCACCCAATCCTTTTTGCAGCACTTTCGTCATTCAATGCCGGATAGATCTCTATGGACAGGAGATCAGACCATTCCTGGACCCATTTCGCCAATGCCATTGGATCATCACTTTCGCATATATGGACGCCCTTCCCGCCACCGATTGCATGCCATCGGCCGAGCAATTTGACCCCCGCCGGCGGCATACCTTTGGTTTCCTTAAATCGGGCCTGAACTGACTGTCGCCGCTCAGCCGGATACGAAAAGATGGTTACGAATATCATGATTTGCCTCCGTTAAGTGAGATTGTGATTTTCGCTCCTCAGGGTTCGCGCAAAAACAGCTTCACGTCAGGCTCTCGGAATTTATTACCCTGGCCGAACGGCTCGGTTGCGTGTGCAGCGTTATCGGACCGGCCTGGGCTGGCGATTCAGAGGGACGTGGGACGGAATTCATCAAGAGCGAGACACAGGACAGGAGCATATGATCTCCTGCTTACCGCACTCGAAACCAGCGGCATTCGATAAGTCTGGAAACCTGGAAGCTGGGGCAATCTTACCACAGAAACCAAAATGTTGACCTACCGTCCAGAGAAAAACCCGGAGACGCCTTCCGGAGGTTTGCTTACAGCTTGCGGAAAGGGCGATAGAGCGGATCGCCGATCAGCACCATCTGCCAGGATAAATAGGGCGTTGAAAGCGCGTAACACTCCGCCAACGCCAGCCTCCCTTCCACCAGCAGCCCGAAGAACACCTCCGGAACCGGAAAGGCCTGCACGTAAGGTTCGCTCACGGGGCCGATTGTGGCGGCAACTCCTTTCTCAAGCATCCTCTTGCACCAGACCTGACTGTCCTTGCCCTTAAGGGTCGCGCATTCCCCGCTCGCGATATGATACCCGACCGCGCCGGGCTTCCACGAAAAGGCATCTACATATTTTGCGAGGCTGTACCACCCGCAATACAGGACTGCATCCGGGCATTCACCTTCCTTGAAAAGCTGCTCCTTGTCGTCGATCACCACAGGAATTTCCCCGCTCTTTCCCACTCGCTCTGCCGCCAGGTGGATCGACCGATCGTAAAAAGCATAGCCCGATCCTAGTTGTCTGGCATTTGTTTCGTCAGGCTTGGGCCATCGGGCATCGAAGTAGGCTTTGCCCTGCAGGCCTTTCATTTCAATTTCCAGACTGTCATCGATGATCCGCCTGACGATTTCTTCTGTCGGGCCATCAAGCCGGCTGACCATGAGGACGCTGCCCGCCGGTATTTCGAGCTTTCTGTCCCTGAAGCCGATGAACGCGGGATTGGTTACCCACTGCGAAAGGTTGTAGGTCCCAGCGCGCACCAGTGCCAGTTCCGAATCGAATGCCGAACGATAGTCTTCTCTGGTGATGCCATTCATCTGTTTCAGAACGGCATCGAGATCGCTTTCCAGGCGCTTGCGCTTCTCATCTGCCTCCTTGGGAACTGCCTTGAGTTCCCCGTCGATACTTCTGTGTTTTTTCCTGAGTCCCTCCAGCAGATCTTTTTCCTTCTTGGACATCTCGGGAGGCAGGATCTTCAGCGGAATGCCATACACGGTCACCAGACATCGAATATTTCCGAGTGGATCGGTTTTCTTCAGGAATTCGCGCACCCGGGGTACAACATCCCGCTCGTAGTCCTCCCGGCTGCACGACTCCTGATCAGCGATCCGCAACTGGAGGAGATGTTTTTGCGGGATGTCCCTCTTTTCCATGTAATAGCGGGCCAGTTTCACACTGCCCGACGCGTCTTGATTCGCAATGACGACAACCTGTTTGGGCTCCAGCGCAAACCCGGGCGCGGCCGATGCCAAAGTGGCCGCTGAAAAACAGACGAAGAGGAGGAGAGTGGCAGACACAAAAGACGACTGCAGAAGATCGGGCTGAAATCTCATATATATTTGGGCAGGTGGTGGCGTCCCCAACGGGATTCGAACCCGTGTTGCCGCATTGAAAGCGCGGTGTCCTAGGCCGACTAGACGATGGGGACGCTGGGCGTCCGGCGCCGGGGTTTGCCTTTGATAGTCCGCACAAGCCGGCGTTCCCGGCAAATCCAGCCAAACGCGGCGCACATCATGGCATTTTTGTGCCGCTTTTTCAAGCCGTTAAGACCGCGACGCCATGAATCCGCACATTTCCATTGTTCCCGATTTGGGGTATAAAGAGATATCAGGCGTTCACGGCGGGAGCGCAGCACCGGATTAAGCGCAGGATCGGCAGGCGGCGGGTATGACTCTCAAACAGGTGACCATTTATACCGACGGAGCGTGCCTCGGCAACCCGGGACCGGGAGGGTACGGCGTCGTGCTCCTCTACGGGGAGCACCGCAGGGAAATCTCCGGCGGCTTCCGCCGCAGCACAAACAACCGCATGGAAATCCTCGCCGCCATCGCCGGTCTGCGCGCGCTCAAGGAGAAGTGCCGGGTGCTGCTCTACAGCGACTCCCAGTACCTGGTAAACGCCATCGATCAGGGCTGGGCCGAGCGCTGGCGCGCAAACGGCTGGCGCAGGAACAAGTCCGACAAAGCTCTCAATCCCGATCTCTGGGCCGAGCTGCTGAAACTCGTCGAGGCGAACAAAGTGGAGTTCCGCTGGATCCGGGGTCACGCGGGCCACCCCGAAAACGAGCGGTGCGACCAGTTGGCCATGGAGGCAGCGCGAGGGAAAAACCTCGCGGTCGATTTCGGTTACGAAGAGACCCTGCATCAGCGAGCCCGGTGATTCCACGGGACCCGAAAAAGATCATATCGACGAGGCCAGTCGGGCAAGGGCGGCGCCGTTCAGCGCACCGCAGGGAACGCCGGACTCCATCGAGCAGAGCGCAGGAAGCGGATTCCAGGGAAAAACCCGGGCGGACTTGAACCCTCGGCGGTCCGCGCGCATCCGGTGCGGTTGTTCAGGCCCGCGAAAGGGGCTCCGAAATCTCAGCCGCAGCCCGGACCATCACGCGCGGACACACAGTGGGATTCGTTCATGCTTCGAGGGACAGCACGTGCACGATCCCGGTGACTGTCCCCCGAAATTAAGACCAGTCGTCCGGTTATTTGCCGAAGTTCTGCTGTTCCTCGATGAGCAGGGAAGCCTTGCCGATTGCCGCCGCTGTCTTGGCCCTGTAGCCGTCGAGGATAGCTTTGGGGCAATCTATGGCCACGCCGTTTGCGCGACACTCGATCAACGCCTGAGCCTTCACGACGACCCTGTGGATCGTCGGATCGAGCGGACCAAGGAAGAACACGAAGGAATTTGCGTTCTTGGTTCTCTGGAAGAGTTCCAGGGTGATGTCGCCCGTCACATCGCATGTGATGGGGCCTCCCAAAGAGTCGGTACCAGAGCAGTAGAGGTTGACGTCGAGTCCGGTGGCCTGCAGCCGGTCGGCGAAAACGACTTTCCCGGGCTCCATCTTCTTCCCGTCGATTTCCACCCAAGCCTTGATGGCCGCACGCGAGCTGCTGGAGCTCTTGCCGCCGAGGTTAATGGCTTCGGTAATGTTATACGTCCACAGCGCCGCCTCCATGGAAAGGATCGCCGACACACCTCCGACATTGGACGTCTTGAGAGCCTCTGGTATCTCAAACAATGTGACCGGGGCACTCCACCCATCGCCGTTTACTGGTGCGAACTTGATACCTTCGGTGCCGCTCACAAAGAACGCCTTGTTTGACGCCGGGCTCTGCGCATAGGCAGCGCTTGAGCAAATAAGAAGCAGGATCAGACTGCTGAAAGCAATGGTGCTCTTCATAATATTTATCCCCCTGTAGTTTGGGTTGAGGCTTTTGTTTTACTTGCCTGCACATCAGGCAGATTGACTCAGAGAATCCAATCCATTTTGGGGCGGTGAGGGTAGCCCGATTGGTCATCTGTAAAAACCAAGCAATAAACAAGCCCGACAGCGTGATTTCGAGGCTGGGACCCATAACTAAATAGAATAGTAAAAATTACAATCGTTTAATCTATGAATAATGATACTTGGTGGTTCCGGGCTATGTCGGAAACTCTTACACACCGGGAACGCAGGTGAAATCCGTTATGGAGGGATAAGTTTCGTACTTCGTTGTAATAAGGAGCATACCATCAGGCTCGGGCGAAGTGTAAAGATCTCCGACGCGACCGCCGGCAAGCGGGCATTAAGTATCGCGGGTCGCCTGGACCCGCCTGAATTGCGGGAAACGCAAGGAGTGGTGAGCCGTGCTGGACTCGAACCAGCGACCCTCTGCTTAAAAGGCAGATGCTCTACCTCCTGAGCTAACGGCCCCTCCGTCTGGAAGCGAGGCTGTCCGCGGGGCTGACGAAGCCGCAGGCACCCGTGCGTGACGCCGTTAAAGTAACATGATGCCAGCCGCATGCAAAGCCTGAATTTTACGGGCAGTCACGTGATTTTGCGCATTCAAAACCAAAAGCAGCCACGAATTCACGAATTTCACGAAGGCAGGTGTTCGTGAGGTTCGTGGCTGCCTCTGAGAGCGCACCCCGATCAGGAGGTGAGATCCTGCAGGAGTTCCACTTTGCGGCTATAGGCGGCAAGCATATAGAGAGCCAGATCGGCGTTGCCGGGCTGGGCATAGTAGGCCTTACGTGTGGCTGCGATATGTTCGTCGATCATCCTCAGGTTTTGTTCGAGTTCCGCGACCAGCCGGGGGTCGAGCGTGGATTTCTGTTTGTCGATGATGTCCGTCAGCACCCCGATGGCATTCAGGTATTCCTGCTCCGCGTGCCGGATCGACTGCAGCGCCGCTTCCAGACTGCGCTCTCCACCGGCCGCAGCGGCCATCTGCTGCTGGGGCGGGGTGCTTTCCGCCCGGTAGTGCCGGACCAGGAGCAGAGTGCCGGTCACGGACACGAGCACCAGGAAAGCGGCGGCCAGCCCCTGCCGCAGCCAGACCGGGGCGGAGAAAAGACCCTCCGTCCAGCGCGTGCGGGCAGGCGCGCGGGAAGAGGCATCCTCGCGCAACGCACGTTCCAGCAGTCCCGGGGGGAGCGCGAGTGAGTCCTGCACTCTCCGGGCGTACGCCTGGTACACCTTCTCCTCATTCTCGAGCAGCGCCAGTTCCCTGCCGCACTCCGCGCAGTCCCGAAGGTGCGCGGCCACTTCGGCGGCACGACGCACATCGAGTTCGCCGTCGTGGTAATCCTCAATCATTTCCCGGATCTGGGAGCATCTCACAGCCCACCTCACATTCAGGGAATCGGTCCCGCCAGGTACGGCTGCAGGCTCTGCCGCATTTGCTGCCGCGCCCGGTGCAGATCGGTCTTCAGTTTCCCGATGGACGAACCGGTTATCGATGAGATTTCCTCGTAGCGCATCCTGTTCAACAGCTTGAGAACGAACACGATGCGTTGGTCTTCCGACAGACCGCGCAGCGAGCGCCGGATGGCGCGCTGCAGCTCCTCCGTGACATAGCTCTCGTCGGGTCCAGCCCGTTCATCGTGGAGAGTCATAAGATTCACGTCATCCAAACCGACTTCGCGAAGGCTGCGCCGCTTTTCGCGCATGGACTCGCGCACGACATTGCGCGCGACACCAAATAGCCATGTCGACAGCCTTACTCCGCTTCGCATTCCATCCAGTCCGCGGTAGGCGCGGTAGAAGGTCTCCTGGGTCAGTTCCTCCGCCCTGGACCTGTCGCCCACCATGTGGAAAATGAAGGTGAGCACCGGACGGCCATAGCGCCGGAAAATCGCTCGGAACGCTTCGGCATCCCCGGAACGAGCCAGCGCGACGACGGGTTCGGCAAGATCTTCATGTTCCCTCCTGCAATCTCCCGAAGCCTTTTCATCCGCCACCCTGAGCCCCCCCAGCTGACTGCGCCGGTTCAGCCCGCACGCTGCCACTGCTTTCCCACGTCCTTCCACCCATGCCGGGCTGCCGACTCGGAATGTCATGCTCGGGCCAAGAATAGAGTTTTGCGGCAAGGGAAGCAAGCGGATCACCGGCGGGCCGCCTGTGAGGACGGCTCGTCGTGCGTCAGGCTCACCCTCCCGGATATCGTCCGGATGCTGATGCTGCTCGCGCCTTCACCCACTCGTCCGCTCGCAGAGCGCCCGGGTCCATAGCGTCTTTCCTGAACCTCGAGCGGGAAGTTCGTCTTCAGCGAGCCGCTGAGCGTGGACATCTCGACATAGGCGTTCAGGGCAGCCGGCACCTTGACCAGCACGTTGCCGCTGATGGAAGAAAACTTCATGCTGGCCGGGCCCTTGATCGCCTTGAGCGACACCTCGACATTTCCGCTGACCGACTGCGCGCTGACTTCGCCGCTGACATCGGTGATGGACACGTTTCCGCTGGTGCTGTCCGCGCTCACGTGACCCGTAAGATTCTGCAGAACTACGCTGCCGCTGATCGAGCCGATCTTGTCGAAGTTGTAGCTGACAGAACGCGGCACTTGCACCTCAAAATTAACGCTCGCGTCGCAATTGCAGTGCTCCGGGTAGCGCACACCCACGTCGATCCGGTCGCCGGCGCTCTTGTCGGTGATCTCGACCCGATCGCGGTCGCGACCCACCCGGAAGCCCTTTACGACGACGGTTTGCCCGTCATATCCCAGAACTGTGATTTCGCCGGAAATGCTTCGAACGCGGATCGTGCCATCCCGCGGGAGAGTGTATGCCTGCTGGAAGTCCTGGGCCAGTCCTGCTACCCCGCAGAACAGGCCTGCCAGCAGCGCTGCAAATCCGATGGCAAGGGCGTTGTTTCTCATTGTCCCATCTCTCCTCTCGTGGCAACCAGAGCGTAACCTGCAAACTCTGCCTCCACTGAGTGAGTGACAGAAACCGGCAAAAGGTTTCAGACAAACCAGAATGATTTCCAGTGTTTCGGCAACAGCCTCAGGAGCAGAAATGCAACCTCTCCCCGCCTGACCGAAAGATGGTTTCCATCCGATCGGGCCCGGTTGAGATGATGGAGATTTCGCACTGGGTAAGATCCGAAAGACGCTGCAGGTAATCCCTGGCGAGGGAAGGCAGCAAGTCAAATTCACGGATTCCGACCGTGGGCTGCTGCCAGCCGGGGAGGGTGACGTATTCGGGCTCGCAGTGTTCCAGGACTTCGGCATCGGGCGGGAAAGAGTCGAGCAGTTTTCCTTTGTACCGGTAACCTGTGCAGATCCTGAGCTCGGCCAGGGTGTCAAGCACATCCAGCTTGGTGACGGCGAGCGAGTCCAGGTGGTTGATCATGCGCGCGTAATTGGCGACGACGGCGTCAAACCAGCCGCAGCGACGCGGACGGCCGGTGGAGGCGCCGTATTCGTGGCCGCGCTCTCGGATGGCGTTGCAGGTTTCCCCTCTCAGTTCAGTGGGAAACGGCCCTTCGCCGACACGCGTCGTGTAGGCTTTGACGATCCCGATCACGCCGTCAATCCGGGTCGGGCCGACTCCGGTTCCGCTGCAGGCGCCGCCCGCGGTGGCATTCGAGGCGGTCACGAACGGGTAGGTGCCGTGATCCACGTCCAGCAGAGTGCCCTGTGCCCCTTCGAAGAGCACGTGTTTCCCTTCATCCATGGCGCGGTTCAACAGGAGGGAGGTATCGGCAAAATAGGGAGCCAGCTCCCCTGCGAGGGCGACGGTCTGCTCCTGCAGCCGGCTCACGGAAATCCGCCGCTCTTCTCCCGGCGATTGCCGTTCTTTCTCCCTCAGGTTGATCTCCAGGCGCGCCCGCAAGTTCTCGGGGAACAGGAGATCACAGATGCGCAGTCCGCGGCGGCCGATCTTGTCCTCGTAGGCGGGACCGATCCCCCGCTGCGTGGTGCCGATGCGCCGGTCGCCGCGGCGCGTTTCATCGGCGCTTTCCACGGCACGGTGATAATCCAGGATCAAATGACAGCGCGTGCTGACAAACAGCCGCCCTGCACACGAAATGCCGGCGGCCGCCAGCATTTCGATCTCCTGCTTGAGCGCAGCAAGGTCGATCACCACGCCGTTGCCGATCACACAGCTCTTGCGAGGATGGAGGATGCCGGAAGGGATCAGGTGCAGAACGAATTTCTTGCCTTCCACAATCACGGTGTGGCCCGCGTTGTGGCCTCCCTGATACCGAGCCACGATGTCGAAGTGCGATGTCAGCAGGTCGACGATCTTCCCCTTGCCTTCGTCACCCCATTGGGCGCCGACAACTACCAGGTTGGGCATGAGCCGGGTCTTTCGGTTCTGTGTGTCCGCAACAATATCACAGATGGTTGTCGATCATTTTCGAGATCGTGTCTTTGGTTGTGTTTCCGACGATCTGTTCCTTGATGACGCCGCCCTTGAAGAGCAGGAGCGTGGGAATGCCCCGGATGTTGTATTTGCCTGAGGTGATCATGTTCTCGTCCACGTTCAGCTTGACCACCTTGGCCTTGCCTTCATATTTGTCCGCGATCGCATCCACTACCGGCGCCAGCATCCGGCACGGAGCGCACCAGACCGCCCAGAAATCCACGAGAACCGGGATCGGAGAATTCAGCACTTCCGCCTCAAAATTCTGATCCCCAACTTCTCCGATTTTTGCGCTCATACCTGTTCCCTCCCGGGTTATGATACCCATTGCTCATGCATCCCAAGCAAGCGACCGTTAATTATGTGGAGCCGGTTCTGCCTTGTCAAGTCAAATGAAACCCACCCCGAAGAAGCGATATGGTCAACATTTTATTAGGGATACGGGAGTCATCCGCCGCATTGTCGACCTCATCGAACCCGGCCCTTCCGACCTCGTGGTGGAGATCGGCGCGGGTGCTGGAGCTCTCTCTATCCATCTAGCGCCGAATGTTTTACGACTTATCGCTGTCGAAGTCGACCGCGACGTCATCCCTGTGCTCGTCCATGCGCTGGAGCCGTATCCCAATGCGGAGGTGGTCGCGAAAGATGTCCTGAAAACGGATGTGACAGAGTTGGTCAACCCTTACCTCGGCAAGGGGACGCGGCTGCGCATTGCAGGAAACCTGCCCTACAATATCGCTACCGCTATCATCGAAACCCTGATCCTGCAGTCTGTTGCGGCGGAAGACATGATTTTCATGCTGCAACTTGAGACCGCAGAACGGATTGCGGCGGCTCCCGGATCGAAGGCGTACGGCTTCTTTTCCGTCTTCTGCCGGCACTATTGCGACGTCAGACTCGGTTTCACGGTGCCGCCGGCCTGCTTCGTGCCCAGGCCAAAGGTCTATTCCGCAATGATCACGCTGCGCCCGCGCTGCACCGCCCGCGACCCGCTCCTGGAGAAATGTTTCCTGGAGGTTGCGAAGGCCGCATTTGCCTACCGCCGCAAAAAGCTGGCAAACTCATTCCGTCAGGACAGAAGGATCGAACCGGTCGCGGATTTGTTGCTTGACCGGGCGGGAATCGACGGCACACGCCGGGCAGGGGATCTGTCTGTGGAAGAATACGAAAGGTTGTCGACCGTCTATCGTGAGCTTCCATCGCGTCAGGAGTAAACTCACCGGCTGCAGAACCGCAACCGTTGGGACTTGGACTTCAACAGGGACCTGAGCCTGGACGTCGACCTGAACTTGGACCCTCATTCCCTTGGCATGCCCCTGCGAACGAATAAGTTATTAGCAATTGTAATATCCTCGGTGCGTCCAGGTCCGAGAGGAGGTCCAGGACCAGGGTGCAGAAAACTGGATTTTGCGACAGAACCCGGCTTTCGGTGTCGACGTCGATCCTGTGTCGCAGCCGAAGTGAGTGAATTCGATGACGATTGCAGTCCCGGTTCCGATACCGGAAGGGGGATTGTCCGGTTGTTTTGAGCTCGTCTTGCCAATTCATCGGCACGCCGGAACGGCGGGAGCCTTTCGGGCTGCACTGGCGACGGCCGTATTTTTGCCGGCGATAATGCTTGTACCCGCTAAAGCCAATAATATGTTATATTTATTATTATGGAGAGCAATCCTTTGACAGAAAGTGAATGCATCGAAGTAATCCCCCTGGGGGGGGTGGGCGAGTTCGGAATGAACATGATGGCGGTTCGCTATCATGGGAGCATTGTGGTGATCGACGCCGGCCTGATGTTCCCCCGGAACGATCTCTTGGGGGTAGACATTGTAATCCCGGATCTCAGGTACCTAATGGAGCACCGGGAGGAGGTCCGGGCAGTCTTCCTGACCCACGGGCACGAAGACCACATCGGGGGGCTGCCTTTTCTCCTGCGTGAGATTCCGCTGCCGGTCTACGGCACGGCGTTGACGCTGGGGTTTGCGCGCCAGCGGCTCGAAGAGCACGGCCTGCTGGATCAGACCGAGCTCAAGCGCATACAGCGCCGCGACACGGTAAATATCGGCGAGATGCGTCTGGAGTTTCTGGGCGTCACCCATAGCGTGGCGGATGCCGTGGCGATCGCGCTGCGGACTCCCGTGGGGACGATCGTCCACACCGGCGATTTCAAATTCGATCAGGCCCCGCCGGACCAAACGGCGAGTGATTACGCGCGCCTTTCGGCCTACGGTGACGCGGGCGTTCTCGCGCTGTTCTCCGACAGCACGAACAGCGAAAGGCCGGGATACACGCCGTCGGAAAGCGACGTGCGCCGCACGCTGGAGCAGATCTTTCACAGCACGCGGGGAAAGATCGTCGTCGCCTGTTTCGCGTCGAGCAGCCACAGGATCCAGTTGATCCTGGACCTGGCGTGGGAGTTCGGCCGCAAGGTAGCGCCTGTGGGGCGCAGCATGGTACAGAACATCGCCATTTGCCGCGAGCTGGGGTATCTCAGCGTCCCACCGGACGTTATCGTCGACTCGAGAGAGGGGGAGCACCTCGCGCCGGAGGAGTTGGTGTTGCTCAGCACCGGCAGCCAGGGGGAGCCGGCCTCGGCGCTGGCACGACTGGCATACGGGAAGCACAAGGGCTACGAGGTCGCGCCGGGGGACGCGGTGGTATTCAGCGCGCGGGCAATCCCGGGCAACGACATACGAATTTCCCACCTCATCAACCATTTCTGCCGCCGCGGCGCCAAGATTTATGATGAGGGCCACCGCATGGTGCACGTCTCGGGCCATGCCAGCCAGGAAGAGATGAAGCTGATGTTGAACCTGATCCGGCCCCGCTTCTTCGTTCCGATCCACGGCGAATACCGGCAGCTGTTCAACCACGCGCTGATCGCCCAGGAAACGGGCCTGCCCGCGGAGCGCATCCTCATGGCGGAAACGGGGGACATCATCGCCCTGACTCCGGATGCGATCGAGGTGCGGGGCAAGGCGCCGGTAGGCCGGCGGCTGATCGACGAGGGCGGAATCGCGGAGTTCGACGAACTCGTAGTCCGCGACCGGCAGCACCTCTCCGAGGAAGGCGTCGTGCTCGCTGTGGTGCCGATCCGCAAGTCCACGGGACTGATCGAGGGTGCGCCGGAGCTGATCAGCCGCGGGCACATCCAGGTGGAAGGAGGCGCCGCGCTCCTTGCGGAAGCGCGCCAGGTTGTGCTGGAAACGGTGGAAGCCTGCAGCAAGGAAGAGCGTGTCGACTCCCTCCAGTTGACGGAAACGCTGCGCACCGAACTGAAAAGATTCTTTCGCAAACGCACCGCCACCCGGCCTATGATTGTGCCGGTCGTTCTGGAGATCTGATTCTTTCGCTGGAGAGAAACGTGGGGGAAAAGCGAAATGGCCCGGCGGCGAAACGGCACGAGATCTTCGGCGTTTCGCTCTTGATGCTGTCTGTCCTTGTTTTTGGCTGCCTGATCTCGTACAACCCTCGCGATTCGAGTTTCAACGGCCTGTTCTACAAAATGACCGCCG
>JAFNAG010000398.1 GCA_017860135.1 Acidobacteriota bacterium | reverse complement strand
CGAAGAGGACCCCGCAGGGGTCCGGCAGGACAGCCCAGGGCGCCAGCCCTGGGAAAGCTGGCATGTCAAAATGTCCGCCCTGAATGGGCGGTGCAGGCTGTTCCGGCCTTTCAGGGCTAGTTTCGTTGGGTATCCGTGCCATGGGGCTGGCGTCCTGGGCTTTTCTGCCCGGCCCTTTCAGGGTCGGAGCCTGAGTGGTTTCTGAGGTGGGGGACGGCAAGCCGAAGCTGCGGTACTATTGAGACCTCGGATGCTGCGCCTTGAGAGCTCGCATTTTTGAATGAACCCTATGGAAGGGGGTGATATGAAACTGTCATTGCTGGGATCCACTTGTTTTGGGGCCATCGTGCTTTTCTTCTATTCCTGCCAGCAGTCTGCGCGGCCCGCGTCGGATTATGCGGTGTCGCCCGTTCCCTTTAAGGACGTGCAGGTCAGCGATTCTTTCTGGACGCCCAGGATGGAGATCAACCGCACCGTTTCGATCCCCGGGCTGTTCGACAGGTATGAGCAGAGGGGGCAGAATCCCGACCTGCGCCTGATCGAGGCGGCCTGCTACATCCTCGCCCGGGATCCTGATTCGGCGCTTCGCAGCCGGGTGGATGCCACTCTGGACAGGGCGATCGAGCAGATCCGCAGCCGGAAGCAGGTCTGGTCCAGCGAGGGCGACGGCGATTTTTTCTGGGCCGGCCACTTCCTCGAGCTGGCAGGCGCATACTACGAAACCACCGGCAGCCGCAAGCTGTTGGACGTGGCGATTGAAATCGGCGACGACCTGGACGCGGTCTTCGGTCCCGGCAAGAGGCACGATATCTCGAATCACGAGGGGATCAAGATCGGACTCATCCGCCTGTATCGCAGCACAGGGAACGACAAATACCTGAAGCTGGCGCAGTTCTTCCTCGAGACGCGCGGCAATCCCGCAAACCGGCAGCGCATGTATGGCCCTTATGCCCAGGATCACGAGCCGGTGAAATCCCAGAGCCGCGCCATCGGCCATGCAGTGCGGGCCACATACCTCTACATTCCGCTGACGGACATCGCCGCTCTCACGGGGGACGCCGAATATGTCCGCGCCGACGAACGCATCTGGGATGACGCCGTATCCAGGAGGACTTTCCTTACGGGCGGCATCGGCAGCTACCGCGACGAGGAGGACTATGGCGACGAGTTCGACCTGCCCAATCTCACCTGCTGGAACGAGATCTGTGCAGCGTACGGCAGCACCATCTGGAACCAGAGGCTCTTCCAGCTGCGCCAGGATGCAAAGTACGTCGATGTGCTGGAACGGACCCTGTACAACGGCTTCCTCGTGGGGGTGTCTCTCGACGGGCAGAAATACCTGTACCAGTCGCCGCTCCGCGCCTACGGCGACTTCTCCCGGCAGTCATGGTTCGGCCCGAACTGCTGCCCCCCGAACCTCGTCCGCCTTCTGCCCCAGCTGGGCGGGCTGATTTATGCCGGCGGGAATCAAAGCCTGTATGTGAATCTCTTCGTCGGAAGCCGCGCCCAGGTCAAGGTGGGAGACACTCCGGTCAGCCTCGCGCAGGAGACCCGGTACCCATGGGAAGGCAGCGTCCAGATCGCCGTGGATCCGCAGAAGCCGATGAAGTTTGCGCTGTTCGTGCGCATTCCGGGCTGGGCTCGCAATGAACCGATGCCGGGCGGCCTGTACCGATACCTGCCGGCGCCCGAGGAGAAAATCGCCTTATCGGTCAACGGAGCGGATTTCGCATACACTCCGGACAAGGGATACGCGCGAATCGAGCGGGATTGGAAAGCGGGCGATACCATCCGGCTCAACCTCCCCATGGGAGTCCGCAGGGTTCTTTCAGCGGATCCGGTCGCCGACAACCGCGGCATGGTAGCCCTCGAACGCGGCCCGCTGGTCTATTGTGTCGAGCAGGCAGACAATCCGGGCGGGGTTTTCAACCTGCAGCTCACAGATGACGCCAATCTCGCATTTTCCTACCGCGAAGACCTGCTGGGAGGCCTCGGGGAGATCAAGGGGAAGGCCCTGGCGCTCGGCCGCGGTGCCAATCGCGCCGCGGCAGTAAAGGCGCCCACGGATTTCACCGCAATTCCCTACTTCGCGTTCGGCAACCGGGGTCCGGGAGAGATGTCGGTGTGGCTGGCTCGCGAGGAATCGAAGGCCTGGATCCAGCCGGCCCCGACGATCGCTTCAACAAGCAAAGCGACTTCGTCGTGCGGCAACGGTACGGTGGCGGAGAACTATCCCGGGAACAGACCGCCGACGATCGAGCACCGCTTCTACCCCAGTTCCCAGGACGGCAGCGGCGACATTCGTGCGATCAGCGACCAGCTCGCGCCGGTGAATTCCGCAGACGGGTCGGCGCCGTTTCTGCGCCTGCACCCGCAGTCCGGGGATCGAGCCTGGGTCCAATACGACTTCGCCAAACCCTCCCGGGTCTCCTCCGTCGAGGTCTATTGGAAAGACGACAAACAGGTCTGCGTCCTGCCCGCTTCCTGGCGCCTGCTGTACAAGGATGGGGATGAATGGAAACCGGTGGCCGCCACCGGACCTTATGGGGTCGAGCGGGACCGCTTCAACCAGGTTGCCTTTCAGCCGGTCAACACTCCGGCTCTTCGCCTCGAGATCCAGCTGAAGGGGAAGTTGTATAAAAAAGGGGATCTCGGGCCGCCCGACGGCAATTATATGGCCGAGGATCTGACCTGGTACGAGTGCGGCATTATCGAGTGGCGCGTGAACCGATAACGGTCGATTTCACTTGACGAATCGCAGGATGCCGAATTTTTCCGGGTGATGAGGATTCCACACCATGGGGGGCTGCCAGGCGAGAAAATCGCGGTTCGGCGGCGCCCCGTCCTGGCGGAACAGGTTGATCCGCATCTCGTTGCCGGCCTGCGCCGCGCGCGCATCCACGGCGGTGATCGGGATCCTCATCTCGCCGTACCAGATTTTCTTGTTCTCGTCGATACGGGCCTTGACCTTCATGCCTGAGTTCCAGTTATTCTCGCCGTTGAAACCCGGCTTCTCCCGGGTCGAGTCGATGTCCAGGTCGAGGAACTCCCCCTGGGGCGACATCTGGAATTCGCGATAGCGATTCGTGCGCTCGAAGTCGGCTCCCAGGTACACCTCGAAGCAGTCCTTCTCCCACAGCCGGTAGGTCTCGTTCGTCGTGTCGGGCTTGGGATTCAGGGTGAGTTTCTGGTACGGGCCGATGAAAAGGAAATAGACATAATCACGAGTCCACCGGGACCGGACTTCTGCGCGCGACTGCGGCATGACCGGGCCGAGCACGCTCCTTTCGATCGTCACTCCACGGATGTCCTTCCAGAATGGTGATTCAGGATCGGCCGTCGGCTCGACATCCCCGTCGGCCCGCTGGGAAAGAAACACGGCTGTGTCCTGCGCACAACTCACCGGTGCGATCAGCAGAATCAAAACGATCAACAATTTCATGGGCATCTCCGACATTTCTCCAGTAATGAACTCCTTCTCCACACACGAAATACACGAATCCAGTCCATTACACAAACAGATTTTAGGGCCACCGATGCCACGGACTGGAGCATCTGTGAAATCTGTGAAATCTGTGGCCACTCTGAATGTGCCGGTGTTTCTGGCAAAATCTGGAGTAAACTCAGCGCGACAAGTTTTGGATTTCCGTGCCGTATTCAGGGGAGGCATGCCATGTTGAGAATCCGTTACCAGGTCGTTTCGATCGCGTCGGTTGTGCTGATATGCATGGTTTCCGGCTTCGCACAGGAAGTCATCAAACTGCCGGAGCCGAAGACGGAAGGCGGCATGCCGCTGTTGCAGGCATTAAAAGAGCGCAGGTCGAGCCGGGAATTCAGCAGCGAGAAGCTGCCGATGCCGGTTCTCTCCAATCTCCTGTGGGCGGCCTGGGGGGTGAATCGCCCGGACGGTCACCATACCGCTCCCTCAGCCAGCAACAGGCAGGAGATCGACGTCTATGTGGCGACAGCAGAGGGTCTGTATCTGTATGAAGCAAACGGGCATCAGTTGCGCCGTGTGCTGGGCGAGGACATTCGCGCGACAACCGGGACGCAGCCCTTCGTGAAGGATGCAGCGGTAAACCTGGTGTACGTAGCGGATCTCGCAAAAGGCAATCGAAAAGACCCTGCCGCAATTGAATTCTACACGGGGACCAATGCGGCCTTCCTGGCGCAGAACGTATACCTCTTCTGCGCCTCGGAGAGACTGGCCACGGTCGTGCGTGCCAGCATCGACCGGGCGGCGCTGGCCAAGGCAATGAAGCTGCGGCCGGACCAGAAGATCGCGCTGGCCCAGTCGGTCGGCTATCCCAAGCAGCCTTGAGCGACGCGGAGTCGTGCAACTCAGCAATTTCGCGCAGAATCTGCCGGAGTGATGAATTCAGGCAGCAGGCATTCGTGGTGCATCTTTGGAATGCCGACTATTCGTTTTAAAGCGCGCGGGCTGAAGCCCGCGCCCACGGGAGGAAGCATGCCGGTTATTTTGAGTTTTTCCCAGATCCAACAGATCCTGGCCAGGATTGACATTCGCGGCATCATCCGCGAGATCGAAGATGGCTTCGTGGCGTACTCCCAGGGGCAAGTTGTCGTGCCCCCCGTGGGGGAGATGATCTTCGAGGAATCCCGTGGTGATACCCACATCAAGTATGGATTCATCCGGGGAGATGATTTCTTCGTGATC
>JAFNAG010000397.1 GCA_017860135.1 Acidobacteriota bacterium | reverse complement strand
GGGAACTTCAATCGCACGGCGCTTCTTTACGCCCTGATGAAGAGCCAGGGCGTTCGCCCCGCGCATTGGAAACCTGGGATGCGTCTTGGAGCGGCGCGCGAGGGCACGAGGCTGTACTTGAGTTTCGCTGCGCCCGAATCGAGCGTCGTCTCGTGGGATCGAGCCCGCCATCGACGCGTAGTCAACTTTGACAAAAACTACGTGCGGCTGAACGAATTCCCCGAGTGGTATGTCGTGGACGAGAACACCATCTACCAGCTCCGCGAAGCACGAACCGATTCAAAACGGATTCTTCTCGGCTCAGAGCTGATCGCCGGAGTCAGACTCAGCCCCGGCAACTGGATCCTGGAACCGGTTGGCTCGGCCCCTTGCGGAAACAAGTGACTGTTTCCTGGCCGGTGCCGGGTCTTCGGTTTTCGGAATCTGACTTTCAACGGCCGGATTGGGCCGGGCAAAAACCGAAATCCGAAGACCTGGCATCCTCCTAGAACTCGTAGCGCAGGGCGAATTGCATGACCCTGGGCTGAGTGAGAAGACCGGTATAGTTGCCGAACGCCGTGACCTGGTCGAGTTCCGGGGTGTTGGACTGAACGTCGAAACGAGTCAGGTTCGGTAGGTTGAACACCTCCCAGCGAAACTGCAGGGATTGGGCTTCGCGCCAGGGCATCTTCCACCGCTTGCTGAGGCTCATATCCCATGTGGCATAGCCGTCCCCGCGGAAGACATTGCGGGCGCCGGCATCGCCCGGGTAGGGGGCGTCAAACGCAGCTATCGCCTTGTCTGTGTCGGTAAACATGCTGACGGTACCATCACCACGCTTGACGGTGCCGGCGGGGATGGACCCGACAACGTTGGCATCTCCGCCCAACTGCCAGTTCGTGGGCCAACGGTAGCCGTTGTAAACCGTCCCGGGGAAACCACTTGTCAGGCGCACGAGGCCCGAAACCTGCCATCCGCCGAGCAATGCGTCGAGGCCGCGACTCATTTTGGTGCCGTGCTTCATGTCACGCCCGAAGGGAAGTACGTAGATGAAGTTGGCGTTGAATTGATGTGGTGTGTCGAAGTCAGAGATCGCCTTGAGTTGATACGGAGACCAGGAATTAATGACCTGGCCGCCGAGCCCTCCCCACGCCCCAACGCGCTCGGCGTCCGAAGAGAGGTCGAGCGACTTGGAGAAGGCGTAGTTGATGTCGAACTGGAGCCCTCGGGCCAAGTGCTTGCGGAACGTCGCCTGAAACGCATGGTAGCTCGCATTGCCGATGCTGCTCCAGGCATACAGTGACGAGTACTGCCGGTTGTAGTAGCTGTTCTGGCCCCCAACTGGTGAGTAATAGACATCGGCAAGGTTCGCGTCCGCGATCCCGCCGTAGTTATCCCATATAGCCTGAGCGGTGGTTTCGTTATAGAGAAAGCAGGAAAACATGTCATACATGGCCTGCACGGGATCTTCCGTCGAGCCGCCGTTGCAGAAGAGAGAATAGGCTCCGCCCGGCTGCAGAGGCTGAAGTAAGTTCTGCCAGTAGGCTGCCGTCGAACCGACCACCTGGGCATTGACCTGGTCGACGGGAGTATTGGCGCGGGCCAGTTCAGAGAAGCGCTTGGCGGCAGCAAAGTAGTGGACGTTGCTTTTCGGATCCACGAGGTCGAGCGGCATCATCAGATCCCTCTGCGTCATCAGCTTGCGGGAGATGCGGCCCACGTATGCAAGCTCCAGGGAGGTGTTCCAAGGCAGCTCCCGGCCGATGGAGAAATTGATCTGGTAGGAGCGGGGAGTCTTGATCTTGTCGTCGAGCCCCCAGGCAATCGCGAAACCGCCGGTGTCGTTCGAGTAAGGGGGTGTCTGGGGAAATGCCCCCGGAGGCGCGGGCAGGTAGATCTGGTTCCCGTCGTTGTCCGTTTCAGGAATGACATTCATGCTGGTCAGTCGCGGAGCCGAAGATGCGGTCTGGACAGCAGCAGGGTTGGTCAGCGTCGTCGCAAGGCCAAATGAGCCGTTGCTGTCGAAGGTATTCAGCAAACCCATGCCGACACGGTCGTAGACCATGCCGAATCCCGCGCGCACGACGGTCTTGTCGTTGCCGCCTATGAGCTTCTTCCACCAGCCGTTTCCTGCAGCGTGAGGGGTCCAGGCGACTGCGATCCGGGGAGCAAAATTGTTCCTGTTCCACGGGTAATATCCGGGCTTGCCGTTGGCGGGCCCTGACAGGTCAAAAGTGATCAGCGGGTCCTGGTTGGAGGGGATGCCCTTGAGCATGTTCGCTTGCCGCGTCTCAAACAGCTCATTCATGTTGATGGAGGGCGCCACCTGCAATCCGTTGGTCTCCCACGGGGGCGAATAGAGCGAGTAGCGCAGACCATATGTGACTGTGAGGTTGGGTCTTATGCGCCACGCGTCCTGAGCGTAGAACTCATACGACGAGAAGCCGAAGCGACGCTGGACAGGATCGCCCTGTGCCAGCAGGTTCCCTTGCTTATCGTAGTTGTAGTATGCGTCGACCTCGGTAACCATGCCGAGCAGTGCAATCAGAGGGAAGTCATACGAGTTGCTGAAGGCAGGGTCGACCTCAGGGTATCCACCGCTGGGCGGGTCGAAGGGGTTGCCGGTCCCTGCGAAGCCGGCGGTGTCGAGCCACGACGCGTTTGTGTAAGCCTCGCTGAAAGACCCGAGGTAGCTCCTGCGCGGGTTGCGCAGGGTAGCGATATTGGCGCCAAATTGAAGAGAATGGCTGCCCTTGGACCAGGAGAGGTCATCCACGAAATTGTGGATGGGCATCTGAAAATCGTGGGTGCGCGTGATCCCCTGGTCCAGGATGCGGAAGTACACCCAGGTCTGGTCGCTGTTACCCACGTTGCCGGTACTTTGGCGCGTGAATCCCCAGCGAAAGTTGTTCACCACCGAGCGGCTCAGGACGGCTGTGTAGCCGAGCGCAAAACCCTTGCTGT
Organism: Acidobacteriota bacterium; assembly: GCA_017860135.1. Lineage (GTDB taxonomy): Bacteria > Acidobacteriota > UBA6911 > UBA6911 > UBA6911 > JAFNAG01. The sequence goes on along the minus strand of JAFNAG010000397.1, from coordinate 1,745 downwards.
AGTCCACGTTGGTGTTCATGGGCACCTGTCCCGGGAGGAACGGGTCGCCCGCGTTGGACACGTTCTGCAGCGCGCCGCGCCAGAACAGCGTATGATCGGTCGAAACGTGGTAATCCACGCGGGCAATGTAGAAGTTCTTGTCCACCTTGATCGGTCCCTTGAAGCGATAACCGGAGAAGTTGAGTCCGTCTCCGACCGAGTTGTCATTCGGGGAGGGGTAACCCCTGAAGTAATCCATGACCACAGGGTTGGGGCCGAGACCCAGCGGGTCCAGCGCTCTGAGATCGTCCGGCGTCAGCGTGACGACGTTGCCGTCCACGTCCGGATACTTGAGGATCCCCTGTTTGAGCGAATCGGTGGGAACGGTCCGGACTGCACTGGTCTCCTCGCGTTGCTTGGTACCCTCCCAGTTGGCAAAGAAAAACAGCTTGTCCTTTACTAGCGGGCCGCCAAGGGAAAAACCGTAGATATTGCGGATCAACTTCGGCGGCGAATTCGGCATGCCGCTCGCGAGCTGGGAGTTCTTGACGAAGTAGTCGTTGGCCGAAGTCGCCGTATTCCGGTTGTATTCGTAGACCGAACCGTGGAAGTCGTTTGTGCCGCTCTTTGTAACCAGTGCGACCTGGGCGCCGGAAGAGCGGCCCTGGTCGGCGTTGTAGTTGGTGGTGGAAACACGGAACTCCTGGACCGAGTCCAGCGTGACTGGCAGGACCGAAGTAAAAGCATAGCCGTTGCCCTGATCGTTGACGTCCACGCCGTCGAGCGTGATGTTGGACTGGTCACTGCGGGCACCGTTCACCGCACCGCTGCGGGTGTCTGTGTCGCGGTCAATGTCGGAACGGTTCCCCGTATAGACGACACCGGCCTGGAGCGTAAGAAGATCGGGGACATTGCGCCCTTCGAGGGGCAGCTGCTTCACCTGCGACTCGTTGAACGCGACACCCAAAGAGGCATCCGAGACATTGAGCGGAGCTGCGTCCGACTGAACCGAGATCACTTCCGACGGCTGGCCCAGGCTGAGCGACACGTTCACGGTCGCCGGCGTGGCTACCTCCAGACGCAGCGCCGTCCGTTCATGGCCCGCGAATCCCGTGGCCGTTACAGTCAGCGTGTAAGTGCCGGGCGGTATCTGCAGAAACTCGTAGGTACCTGCCATACCCGTCTGTGTTGTGCGGGTCAGATCCGTCTCGGCCGACTTGATCGCAACTGTCGCTCCCGGCACCACCGCACCGGTCGGATCAGTCACCGTGCCGCGCAGGCTCGTCGTAGCCTGACCCCAGAGCACTTGGGAAGACAGGACGGTCAGCACGAAGAGACAGCCCACAACGTACAAATGAGTGCGCCTCATGTTCCCTCCGTTCAGGATATTGAACCGTTTCTCTAGAGGAAAATTCCCCGGACACGCAAATGTTCAGACATTCGGGGGAAGGCGAAAGAACACCGGCGACGAGAGCCCCAAGCGAGTGGATACGCGCCCGAGGGGCAGACACCATACCCAATCTCACGCCGTGGCGCGATTATCGGGAATCGTTCCGAATCAAGTCAACAGGAATCATGCTGCACTCTTGTTAGTAAGTACTAACTAACCTATAATCATGTTCCATGAGAGGTCAACGGATGGAATCAGCCGGGCAGGCATTCCCGCCCGCGGGGCCCGGTGGCCGGACGGCCCGGCAGCCCGGGATGCTGAGGAAACAGCAGATCGCGGACGTCGCGCTCGAGATTATTGGTTTGCATGGCCTGCA
>JAFNAG010000396.1 GCA_017860135.1 Acidobacteriota bacterium | reverse complement strand
ACGGTATCGAACCCGCGCCGGAAAGAAAATGCCAGACCACGTCGGCGCTTGCGAGGAGTGATCCAGTATCGATCGGTAGGAATGGTCCGTACTCGGAACGGTGATTTGGAAGGATGGGGGAGGATATAGACAATATCGTCCCGTCTTGCTTTTGCACTGCTGGTGATATTTTTGCGCCAGCAGCTCCCAGGCTGTGGAAGATTTGGGTGACCGAGCAGCGGACAGCGTTTATCGCTCGCTGGATCGACGCCCGGATTTCACAGACTCATTCCACATGTCAGTCAGCTGCCTGATTTTCTTCCGGAGATAGCCGGAATAACCCGGCGGCAGGGATTCTTTCTGGATTTCCGCGATGAGAGATTCGAAGTAGCGTACGCTCAGGATCGGTTCGAGCGCCTGCCCCTGTAGCCATGAGCTGTATTTGCGACACGCACCCAGCAGCATGGCATTTTCGATCACTGCCAGGGGGATGCTGCGACGGTGCATCTGTCTGACGATTTCCTGGTCGGCGGCGCCGAACTTGCCGCTCACACAGCCGAGCGACAGGAACCATTCACGCACTGCGTTCACGTAGGCAGTCTCATGAGGCGAAGCGGGGGGAATGTCGGGGCAGTGATAGGGCCAGTAGCTGTCGGAGATCGTGAAGGTCGTTGCGGCGAACTGGTTGGTTCCCTGGTGGACTCTGCAAATGGCCTTCCTTTCCAGTTCGGCCACGTAGATTCCGATCGCTCGTTTCGATTTCCCCAGGGCGGCAGCCAACTCTTTGTAAGATGCCCGGAAGCTGCCGGTACGCCGATCAGCTTCCAGGCAGATGTGAAAGAACAGCTTGAAAGCTCCGTCAGAAAGCAAAGACGCCGCTTTGCGGCAAGCGCTTCCTGCGGCAAACCAGCCGCCGGCGGTTTCCTTGAGGACCAGTCTGGGTTGTCCTTCGCCCATGGGATCTCTGCCTGGATAGGTTTCAGACCTCAGGTACTCTGAGCGACGGCCCCTCGATGTTCACGGTGTGGCAGAAGTGGCGCATGCGGCCCAACAGAGCTTCGACCATCTGCGGTTTGCCCAGGAAATTGGGCCACTCGTCGTAGGAGAGATTTGTGGTGATGATCGTTGGCCGATGCCGGTAACGTTCCTCCATGAGCTTGAAAAAGATATTGCATTGCTCGGGCCTGAGATTCAGGTAGCCGAGCTCATCGACCACCAAAATGTCGAGTTTGACCAGGCGATTGAGAAGCTTGCGGGAAGAACGGTCGGCCAGCGAGGCATACATCTCGTCGAACAGATCCTGGGCACGGATGAACTGTCCGCGATAACCGTTTTCCAGAGCCTTGAGCAGAAGGCCGGACGCCAATCCCGTCTTTCCTACGCCAGTCTTCCCTATGAAGACGATGTTTTCCGCCTTTGGCACGAAGTCCAGTTCTGCAAACGTGCGAATCTGGCGGCGATTGACGCCGGGTTGTTTCGCGTAGGGGAAGGTTTCCAGTGTCCAGAGTTCCGGCAGGTGCGCCCGTCCGATTCGCGCTTTGATGGCTTTTTCCTGCCGATGATGCCATTCCGCGCGCAGCAGCCCGGTCAGGAACTCCGCGTAGGATATGTCATCTTTCTCGGCAGCGCGGTGTTGCTCGGCGTACACTTCCAACGCCCGTTTCATGCGCAGGTTCTTCAATAGCTGTTCCAGTTCTTCCGTCACGGCAGTTCCTTTCAGTGGTCGTTGTCCTCGAATCGGAAATAGTCGCTGGCAATGCGGCGCAGGATCATGCGCTCGAGCCGGTCGAGGTCGTACATGCCGTAACGGGCGGCTTCCTGCAGAGCGGAGAGAAACGCATCGCGGGAGTACTCGCGGGCCATGCGCAGGAGTTGCCGCAGGGCAAGCGTGAGGTAGGTGCGCCCTCGTGTTTTCAGGGCATCGATATAGGCCGCAGTTTCTGGGACCAGCGCCCGAAGCGTCTTTTCTTCCGGGCGCGGATCGGAACGTTTGATCCCGTGGCCGCGGATAGGGCGATGCTCCCGCAGAGTGATCCTTTGCCCGATTGGATCGATGACACGGGTATGGGCAACCGACTGTCTGATTCCGTACTGGATCTCGATCCTGTCTTTGGTTTCCCGCACTTCCACCTGGTGCCCGATCCATTCAAAAGGCACCGAGTAGCGGTTGGTGTTTACGGAGACGTATCCTTCGACATCGACGATGCGGTGATGCAGGCGATAGACTTCCGGAACCCAGATAGGCAGGGGCTTCAGAAGCGGTCGTTCCACCGCGAATAGCTCTTTGGGGACAGCGCGGATATGCTTTTTGTAACCGGCATTGACCTGGTCGCACCAGGCGCGCGCCTGGTTGTTGAGGTCGTTCCAGTCGGCAAATTCCCGGCCGGCCAGAAAGTTGTTTTCGATGAACGCGAACGGCCTTTCCACGCGGCCCGAGCGGTTGGCGTCGCCGACTTCATGCGCCTGGAACTCGAAACCATAACGCTCGGCGAAGGCCGCCATCTCGGGAACCGGCACCATGTTCTTTCCGGTGCCCCGCAGCACGATTACGTGGGTGTTGTCGACCATGACGACTTTGTAGGATCCGCCGAAGTACTGCGCGGTCTCGGTCAGGAACACCTTGCAGTCAAAGCGTTGGAAGGTCGGATAGAACTGAAAGAACAGCATGTGTGAATAGCAAGGGACCGCCGAGGCGGTTTGTACCGGCCGCTGCCGGCCGGCCATCTTGGCCTTGTGAGGCGACGTATCGTGCTGGCTTTCGACTGCCGGTTCGAAGAGGTATTGTCCGGCCGGCTCGACGGGCTGGTGGCCGATTCGATGCCGTCGGCAAAAGGCCGTCAGGGCCGGATACGACAGGTGAGCTCCCAGATGCAGCAGCTCTTCATGGACCCGGACCAGGTTCCCCCGGCAGGAAGTGAACAGCTCGAGGATCTCCTGCCGGTAAGGCTCCGCTTTCTCCGGACGGAGGACAGCCGGCGGCACCATGGATTCCGACCGGATCACTTTCTTGACTGCCCCGCGCGAGATCCGGAGCGCGCGTGCAATCTGGCGATGAGGTACTCCCTTGCGGTGCAGCTCCAGGATCGCTGTCCGCAGGTTCTGATTCAACATAACCGTTCTCCTTGGCCATTTGCTCCGACAGGCGGGTCAGATCGGCGATCGCCTGTTGCACACACAACCATGCGTTTTCGCGCTCGCCGTCATCCATCGTGCGCACCGCTTCGCCCCACTGACGCTCCGCGCGCCGCGCGATGGCTCCGACCACATCCAGGTTGCGCAAGAACTCTTCTCCGGCGCGCACGCTGACGGGATCCTCCTGCTCGATCTCCCGCCGCGCGCGCAGAAACAGCTTCGGATCGTCAATGAGGCGTTCTCGTACGAAGGGCTGGCTGCGCCACGCCCCATACAGCACGCCGACTTCTTGGGTGGAGAACTGGTGGTAGGCGATGCTCTCGGCCAGCCGCTCGCAGTCGTGACGCTTGGCCCGGGCCATCGGCACCAGATACTTCATCGCGGCCTGAGCGCCGATCTTCCCCTCACGGACATGCTTCTGAACCGACTCGGGCAGCTCCTTGACCAGCGCCAAACGGCGCGACACCCAGGAGACACTCCGGTCGAAGCGGCGCGCCAAATCCTCGAAGCTCAGCCCAAGACCGCGATGCAGCTCGTCGAGAAGCCATCCTTGTTCGAGCGCGGTCTCTTGTTCCGCTGTGCGCAGCGAACGATCGAGTACGAGCGCTTCGGCTTCGTCCATATCCCAGACCGTCGCCCGCACGGTGTCTTGTCGCAGGCGCCGCAGGGCACGGATTCTCTTGTAGCCGTCGATGACCAGGAACCGGTTCGGTTCGCCGGCCAGGGGAATCACGACGATCGGAACTTGCTGCCCCCGTTCGGCCAAAGAAGCCACGAGACGCTTCTCTCGCTCCGGGCGCCGCACCCGAAGTAGCTCGTAACGCAAGTCGAGCTGGTGAAACTCCAGTTCCATATCCTTCTCCCGAGGCTCTCATCGTCGAAGGGCCCCGAGTGCCGGATCTGGTCTTTCGCGGAATCGGGGGAAGTGGTCCTGCATCTCATGAAGAATCAATGATTTGACTCTTGAACGCGTCTTTCGCGAGAGTCGGGGGAAGTGTCTCTGGATCTATCGAAGAATCAATGAGTTGTCCTTCGAACGGGTCTTTCGCGGCCTCGAGAAGTAGTTTCCCCATCGCCCCGATGAAATCGGCTCCTTTGGCGCCGAATTCCTCCTGAGCGAGATCCCAGGGAAGCGTCGATAGGGGCGCGGGCAGGCGTACTGGTTCCGGCTTACGTTCAGATGCCGCACGCGCTTGAATCCGCCATGCGATGGAGTAGCCCGGATTTCTGGCGCGCCAGGACGCTTGGGTTTGCTTACGACGGATGGCCTGACATTCGGGCCGGCTGCAGACGTGCTGACCGTCCCCTACCCGGACGTCAGGCCGGAACCAACGACGACAGATTCGACAGGGTCTCTTGCAAGCGTCAGGCATGGTGACTCATCGTCACCACTATCGATCAGATTGAATCAGCTGTGCAGGGCGAGACCGGCGCAATAGCCGAGTGGATCGTTGTTGGAAAGCAGACCCGGATCATTCGTCGTTAGCGCCGAAGTGCCAGCAGGCAGAACTCGGCAATATCCTATCAAGTCATTGCTTTTAAGTGTTTTATGGATTTCGTTCTGGGAAGTCCTCGTTTCC
>JAFNAG010000395.1 GCA_017860135.1 Acidobacteriota bacterium | reverse complement strand
TTTGATCCTCCCGACAGGCTGGCGTCATACCCTTTGGCGCCCGCCGCCGAAGGGCGCGGCTGGAAGTATTCCGGGCGCTGAAATCTCTGTCCGATCAGCACTGAGCCCACGACGCGGCCGTCGCGGACGATCAGGCTTCCATCCGCGTTCTGTCTGAAAAACAGGCGGGCCAGTCCCGTGACGGAGCCTGGATAAATCAATCCGGTTAATACGGTGAGGGCCAGGAGAAGCCGAAATGAGATTGACAGTTGTCTCCACATTCTGCCTCCCGTCAGGCAAGGTGCAGCAGGGTGATAATCCGGTCGATGGCCCAGATGCCGGGGAAGGGCGCCAGAACGCCCCCGAGACCGTAGATCAGCAGGTTGCGGCGCAGCAGGCTGGCCGCTCCCTGCGGCCGGTAGGCGACGCCCCGCAACGCAAGAGGAACCAGGGCGATGATGATCAGCGCGTTAAAGATCACGGCCGCGAGGATCGCGCTCCGGGGGCTGTGAAGTCCCATGATGTTCAAGGCTGCCAGAGCCGGATAGGTCACTGTGAACAGCGCCGGGATTATGGCGAAGTACTTGGCCACATCATTGGCGATCGAGAATGTCGTCAGCGCGCCCCGGGTGATCAGCAACTGCTTCCCGATTCTCACAACCTCGATGAGCTTGGTGGGATTGCTGTCGAGGTCCACCATGTTGCCGGCTTCCTTGGCTGCCGCGGTGCCTGTATTCATCGCCAGTCCGACGTCGGCCTGGGCCAGGGCGGGAGCATCATTGGTCCCGTCGCCGGCCATCGCGACCATTCTTCCCCGGCCCTGCTCCTTCCGGATGTACTCGAGCTTTTCTCTGGGGGTTGCCTGCGCAATGAAATCATCCACGCCTGCCTCTTCGGCAATGGCCGCCGCTGTGAGGGGATTGTCGCCAGTGACCATCACGGTCCGGATCCCCATGGCTCGCAACTCCGAGACACGATCTTCGATTCCGCCCTTGACGACATCCTTTAGGTGGATGATCCCGAGTGTGCGGGAACCGTCGGCGACGGCGAGAGGCGTGCCCCCGCTCCGAGCAACCCGCTCGGATAGCTCGAACAGCTCGGCCGGCGCCTTTCCACGATGTTCCCGAACAAACTGCACAACCGCATCGGTCGCACCCTTGCGGAGCTCCACTCCGTCCATGTCGACGCCGCTCATCCGGGTGTAGGCAGAGAACGGTATGAAGCGCGCCTGAGGCTCCCTCACGTCACGGCCCCGCAGGTTGTGCCTCTGCTTGGCCAGGACAACGATGGAGCGGCCTTCGGGCGTTTCGTCGGCCAGGCTGGCCAGCTGCGCGGCGTCCGCCAGGTCCCGTTCTGCGACTCCGGAAACGGGGAGAAACGCGACCGCCTGGCGGTTTCCGAGCGTGATCGTGCCGGTTTTGTCGAGCAGCAGGGTGTTGACATCGCCCGCTGCTTCTACTGCCCTGCCGCTCATCGCCAGGACGTTGTAGCGGACCAGCCGGTCCATGCCGGCGATGCCGATGGCCGACAGCAGGCCGCCGATCGTCGTCGGGATCAGGCAGACCAGCAGCGCCACAAGTACCGGAACGGTCGGCGGGGCGCCGGCCCCGACGGCTGCCACAGTGAATGCAGAAAAGGGGAGGAGCGTAACTACAGCCAGGAGGAAGATCAAGCTCAGGCCGGCAATCAGGATGTCGAGGGCGATCTCGTTGGGAGTTTTCCGTCTCTCGGCGCCTTCAACAAGCGCGATCATCCGGTCCAGGAACGATTCACCTGGATTGGCGGTGATGCGGACCCTGATGCAGTCGGACAGGACCCGTGTCCCCCCGGTGACCGCGCTCCGATCGCCTCCCGACTCGCGGATGACCGGGGCGCTCTCGCCGGTGATTACCGATTCGTCCACGGTGGCGATTCCTTCGATCACTTCACCGTCTCCCGGGATAGTATCGCCTGCTTCACACAGCACCATGTCCGCAGATCTCAGCTTTGAGGATGGTACCAGTTCGATGCGGTCCCCTTCCCCGACCAATTTGGCAATCACACTCGATTTGCTCTTCCGCAGCGTGTCGGCCTGCGCCTTGCCTCGTGCCTCGGCAATGGCCTCGGCGAAGTTGGCAAACAACACGGTGAACCAGAGCCAGATCGCAATCTGGAACTCAAAAGCGACTCCGCCGACGCCGGCAATAGCATCACGGATCATGAAGGCCGTCGTCAGGGCGGCACCCGCCTCAACCACAAAGATCACCGGGTTGCGGATCAGGGTAGCCGGGTTGATCTTCCGAAACGAACCGGCCACCGCCCCCGCGATCAATTGCGAATCCAGATGTGGCCGGCTCTGGCGAGCCAGCCCTGCGTGGGCTGCTGCGAGAGGCTGCTGCCGGAGGGGAAAATCGTCAGGGTGAACCATCGAGGCGGTCCTCATAGTTTATCCCATGGGCAGCACTATGAACAGTGACGAGAACAGGCGCCGCTCCACCATCAGGAAATGCTCCACAATGGGGCCAAGCGACAGAGCCGGGAAGAATGTCAAGGCTCCCACAATCAGTACGGTGCCGGTCAGGAGCCCGACGAAAAGGGCACCGTGCGTCAGCAGCGTGCCGCTGCTCGCCGGAACGCTTTTCTTCCCCGCCAGGCTGCCCGCCATTGCCAGGAGCGGGACAATGATGAGGAACCGTCCGACGAGCATAGCCACCCCGAGGGTGGCGTTATACCAGGGGGTGTTCGCATTAATCCCGGCGAAAGCGCTGCCGTTGTTGGCGGTACCGCTGGTGTAGGTGTAGATGATCTCGGATAGACCATGCGGTCCGCCGTTGTTCAGGTTCGCCGCGGCTGGACCCGGCCCATTCCAGTAGCCGCCTCTCGGGAATGAGATGACGGAGCCGGCGGCGCTGAAGGCAAGAATACTCGCGGCCATTGCAATCAGGGCAAGCATCGCCATCTTGACCTCCCTGGCCTCGATCTTCTTCCCGAGATACTCGGGAGTTCTGCCGACCATCAGTCCTGCGATAAAGACCGCGAGGACAGCAAACAAGAGCATGCCGTACAGCCCCGCTCCGGTTCCTCCAAATATGACTTCGCCGGTCATCATGTTGAAAAGGGGAACGAGTCCGCCGAGCGGAGTGAAGCTGTCGTGCATTGAATTCACTGCGCCGCAGCTTGCGTCGGTTGTGACAGTCGCAAAGAGCGCCGACGACATGATCCCGAACCGCACTTCTTTCCCTTCCATGTTCCCGCCCGGCTGCGAGCTGGTAGGACGGGTTTCCAGTCCAAGGTCGCCCAGGATCGGATTGCCTGACTGCTCGAAATAGCAGGCGGCGAAAGCGCCCGCCAGGAATAAGAGACTCATAGCGGCAAACAGCGCCCACCCCTGCCTCGTGTCTCCGACCATCTCGCCGAACGTGTATGTAAGCCCGGCTGAAACCAGGAATATCAGAAAGATCTCGACGAAGCCCGTGAGCGGCGTCGGATTCTCATAGGGGTGGGACGAGTTAGCGTTCATGAAACCGCCGCCATTAGTCCCGATCAGCTTGATCGCCTCCTGCGATGCCACCGGGCCCTGGGCAATGACCTGTGTCCCGCCTTCGACCGTGTGGGCCTTGGTGTAACGGCTGAAGTTCTGGATCACCCCCTGCGAGCAGAGAAAGAGCGCGAACACCAGCGACAGAGGAAGGAACACGTAGAGCGTTGCCCGGGTCAGGTCTACCCAGAAGTTTCCGAGCGTCGCCACCTGGCGGCCTACGAAGCCGCGCACGACGGCGATCGCGACCGCCACGCCGGCCGCCGCTGAGACGAAATTCTGCACAGTGAGGGCTGCCATCTGTACGAAGTAGCTGAGCGTCGCCTCCCCTGCATAGGCCTGCCAATTCGTGTTGCTCATGAAGCTCACCGCCGTGTTGAACGCAAGGTCCGGTGTGACTGCAATGGCATCGCGCGGGGCAGCCGCAGTGCCGAATCCCATCGGATTGAACGGGAGCATTCCCTGCAACCGCTGGATCAAGTACGTCAGTGCAAAGCTCACGAAACTGAAGGCAAGCAACGCGCCGGCATAGTCAGTCCACCGTTGCTCGGACCGCGCGTCAACGCCGCAGAACCGGTAAACGACCCGCTCCACCGGGCGAAACAGGGGTGCCAGGAAAGTCCTTTCCCCCCGGAACACCCGGGCCATGTAAAGCCCGAGCGGTTTTGTGGCGACAATCCAGAGTGCGAGTAGCGCAACGATCTGCAACAGCCCGGGGAATGTCATACTGAGATCCTCAGAACCGCTCCGGATTCAGCAAAGCGCAGGCAAGGTAGGCAAAGGCCAGCAGGGCCGCGATACCTGCGACAGCATATTCAAACATATCTCCTCCTATAAGCGATCGATGCCCCGGACAAGCGCCCAGCATCCGACAAAGAACAGGACTCCGATCGACAGGTAGAACAGGTCCATCATCAGACCTCCCCCATTCGTAGCAGGACTCAGGGCTAGCTTTCGCGCTGCCTCCTGCAAAGGACGACTCATGGACTTTGCCCTCCTCCCAAGAGAGTAGGGCAGGCGTCTAAGGAAATCGTAAACGAGGACTCAGGTTTTCGTCAGGGGAGTTCGAACCGGTATCCGACCCCGGGCTCGGTGAGGATGTACTTCGGCTTGGCGGGATTCTTCTCGATCTTTTTCCTCAACTGATTCAGTACTGCCCGGTTAGAAGTTGAACAGTTTCAATTGGTTAGAAGCCTCGATTTCGTTTTT
>JAFNAG010000128.1 GCA_017860135.1 Acidobacteriota bacterium | reverse complement strand
CTCCCGCAGGGGCGAGCTCCGCTTCGAGCAGGTCGTTGAGCCCGTGGAGAGCGCCATACAACGCCTGGTGCCGGCGATCCGCGATGAGATTGAGGTCTTTCACCATCAGGAACACACCCATGGCCGCTTTCCGGACGCGTTGCACCATGCTTCGATGGGAATAGTGGCATTTTCCGCCGAGGAGTTCTTCGATGTGGGCAATCAGCTCGAGCGTGGCATCATTGCAGGCGAGGATCTCCCGGAAGCGCTCATACATCAAGCGGAAGGCAATCCGGCGGTTTTCGGCGGGGCCGCTCCTCGAGCCTCGTCCGCCGAACCAGTCCAGGCGTGTTCGCAAGCGGGCGCCTATTTTTCGTTTCTGCTTCATGTTCGCAATCCGGATCCCCGGCGGCCAGGTGGCGCCGCAGCAGCCGTTCAGGCGGTTTCTGGCTCCAGCGGGAACCAGAGGCGGAAAATGGTACCCTTTCCGGGAGTGCTTTCGACGCCGATGCGGCCGCCGAGAGCGCGCATGATCTCCTGGCAGATGGCCAGGCCCAAGCCCGTATGCCTGCCGTCACTGCTCTTGGTCGAGAAGAAGGGATCAAATATCTTCGGCAGATCCTTTTCGGGAATGCCCGGACCGGTATCCTCGACTCTGACCACGACACTCGAATCCGCGAGCTGAACTGAAAGTCGTATTTCACCACCCTCTTCAATGGCATCCAGTGCATTATTGATCAGGTTGAGAAACACCTGCTGCATTTGGGCCAGATGGCTGCGCACGATCGGAACACTGCGGTTGAAATCCCTGACCACGCGGATCCGGGAGGCATCGATTTCCTTTTCGACGAATCCGAGAGTCTCCTCGAGCGCCGCGATGATGTCCACCGGTTCCCGCTCGGCACCGACACGGCGCGAGAAGCCAAGCAGGTGATGGATGACGCTCCGTCCCCGTTCCACCTGCCTGACGATTTTCGAGACGCGGTCCTTGAACTCGGCGGCGTGGGTCAGATCCGGGTTGTCCTCGACGATGTCGGCAAGAACCCCCGCCTGCGCCTGGATGATGGCGAGCGGATTGTTGATCTCGTGGGCGACGCCGGCGGCAAGCCGGCCGATGGCGGCCATCTTCTGCGCCTGTGCCACTGACTCGTGGAAGGCGGCGCGCTCGGCCTCCAGCGTCTGGAACTGTTTCAATCTGGTCCGCGCAATGAAATGCGACAGGACGGGTATCGTCACCAGACCGACGACCAGCAGCCAGACGACCGCCGGGTGGCCGGGCAGCAGCGAGGTCAGGCCGGGCATTCTCTGCCTGGCCACGAGAACCCACGCCTCACCGTGGAGCCAGGCCGTAGCCAGAAATTCCCTTTTCCCGTTTCTGACCACTTCCGCAATCCTGACTCCGGAATGGAGCGAGATCGGATCGATATCCGCCTTTTCCATCAGGCGGTGCGCGTCCGAATAGCGTGTCTGATATTCGGCGGCGCGATTCAGGATGAAGACGTCCGCCCCGGATTCGAGGCCGCCCTCCCGTACCAGAGCGCTCAGGATATCGGTATCAATCGTGGCCCGCAGAATCCAGTCTCTTCCTCCCTCACGCTTCTTTGCCGCCATCACCATGTGCGGGAAGCGGCGCAGGCCGAGGAAAATATCACTCTCGTAGCGCCCGCGCACCATGACCTGCTCAAACCACTGCTGATCGCGGTAATTCAGTCCCTGGAGCGCATAGGGTCCGACATACGCCAGGTGTCTGCCGTCATCGGCAATCAGCCCCAGGTCGATGACCGCACCGCCCTCCCGCCGCATCTGCTCCAGCAGGGATTCGAGCGTCTCCGGCTGCGAAAGCCGATCCACTGGCAATGAGAATGCAGCCAATTCGACCTGCCGCATGGTCTCTTCGAGGAACAGCTCCACCGTCACCTTGCGGTTCTTGACCATGGCCTCAAGCACATTGCGCATGCGGGTTTCGATCGCGTCCCGATTCGCCAGGAACCCGGCAATCCCCATGGAGACGAGCGGCACAAGGCCGAAGCAGAGCAGCACTGCCATAATCTGTCTGTATAGCCGCGCGTACGATCTGTCAGAAGTATCAAGCGTTGTCACGACCGGGCCTCATTGTCGGCTGTTGCACCGCCCTGCGCACGGTATCCAGAAGCTCGTCCAGGTCCACGGGCTTCATCAGGTAGTCGAAGGCGCCGAGTTCCATGCCCTGCACACCAAGTTCGATCGATGCATGCCCGGTCAGGAGAACCACCGGGACGTCCGGGTGATTCCAGCGCATTCTGCGCAGCAGCTCCAGGCCGTCGATTCCAGGCATCTTGACATCCACCACGGCGCAGTCAAAATGACCGGCCACAAGGAGCTTGAGGGCCTCTTCGCCGCTCCCTGCAGTGACGCAGGAAACATTGCGTCTGGTGAGCCGCGCGGCCATCGGTTCGAGGAACTCCACTTCGTCATCCACCAGCAGCAATCTCAAGTCAGCCATCGCTTCCGATCCTCCTCTCGACAGGCCGGTGTCAGGGGGAATCCACATCCCCCTTGAAACCGTAATTCCCCGCAAAAAACGCGTCCTCGTACACCTGCATCACGGCATCCGACACCAGCGCCATGTCCAGGTGGTTGACATACCCCATGAGCAGCCCGACCTGGAAGAGCGCGGTATCCATTTCTAGCGCCGGCCGGTGGCGGATGCGTGCGTTTACCAGGTCCGCGCGGCAGTCGGTCTCGAAGCCGGACGCGGCCAGCAGTCTCTCGATGAGCCGTGCGCGGCGGCTGCGCTGTTCGATGCCCGTTGAACCTCCCACGAACCGAAAGGAGGCGTAGTTGCTCTCGTGGACCTCGCAGATCCGGGCGTCGACCGTGGCAAAATGATACCCGATGCGTGAGTTCAAGTTAAGATAATCGGGAGTGATGAAAGCATAGGAGGGCTCTCCCATGCGCCGGAGCCTTGCATCCGAATCGAAGTTATAATCCACTACGGCGGACATGAATCCCCGCAGAGACACCGGCCTGAGCTGCCTCCACCGCAGCCGCGGATCCGTCATCCCTTTCCAGAGCTCGCGCATCGGGCGGCAGACCACCTCGTCGAGCGTCACTTCGCCGTCGGCAGTGCGGGGCTGCAGGCCGCCGCCGAAGTCGAAGACACGACAGTCGATAGGTACCGGGGAAACCAGTTGCCGCAGCACCTGCCGGTCGCGCAGGGCACGGTCGCCCAAGTCGAACATGGCTTCGACCGTCGCCTGGTGGCAAAACCGGATGATGTCGTGGAGCGTGCTGCAGCGGCGCGGGGAGTAGCCGCTGGCGAGCCGGTCCCTCAGTGTCAACGGGACGATGAGGGCGGAAACCGACTGCAGAAGCTCCCGGTGGGGATCCCTCCGGACATCACGCGCTCCGGGCGCCGCCGAATCGAGCGCAGCTTCGATACGCCCTGCGTAGACCACTTCCGCATCGGCATCGACGGTCACCATCATTCCCGGGAGGAGCTTGGCCGTGGCGTCTCGCGCTGCGAACAGTGCCGGAATCCGCAGTTCCCGAGCCACCGTTGCCAGATGACCGGTAACCTCCCCCATGTCGGCGACGATTGCCGCAGCCCGCGGCAGCAGGACGGCAAACCTGGGATTCGCTTCGTGTGTGGTTATGACCGAGCCTTCCGGACACCGCAGGATATCCAGGTCGGATTCGACGCGAAAGACCGGGCCGCACGCGGATCCGCCGCTCGCGCGGACTCCCCTGTCGACCAGCACCGGCGCGTTCCGGACTCTCGAGCGGGTCGGACCCGCGGTGCGGTTCGCGACCTCCGGCAGCATCCGAACCTGAAGTACAAAGGCCTTGCCCTGATGGTCGATTGCCCACTCGACGTCCAGCGGCATGCCCAACTTCGCCTCGAGCCTCCAACCCAGATCAGCCACCTGAAGCGCTTGCTCCCCTGTCACCGCGGGAATGCGCCGGTGGCTCTCGCCGAGCCTGATCTTCTCCGTGCCCTCGCGCGCAGCACTCCGCAGAAACTCGACCTGCAGGCCGGCCTTCATATCCAGAACCTTGCCGGACCGGCGATCCAGTGTGTATGTCGAGGGCTCCGCAGAACCGTCCACCGCCGCCAATCCGAGGCCCCGGACCGCCTGAAGGATCGTCTTGAGACCGGAGGAAGTCGGGAAAGTCGTGTAAACGACGCCGGCGGATGCCGCTTCGACCATCCGGATCACACAGCAGCACATCGCAACCTCAGGATCACGGAAGCCCCGCCCCAGCCGGTAGGTGATGGCCTCCGGAGAGTACTTGCTTGCAATCACCCGACGGTACGCATCCACGACGCCGTCGGGCGGAATGTTCAGCATCGAACGATACTGGCCGGCAAAGGACATCTCGGTGCCGCCCTCCTGAAGGGCGCTCGAACGGACGGCAAAGCGAACACCCGGACCATCGGAAAGACCTGCGGCCGCCGCCTCTATCGCCGCGGCGAGGGATTCGGGAACACGGGCGCCTTCGATCATCTGCATGATGCGCGCCGACGCCTCGAAGCACGAAGCCACCTCGCCCTCTCGAACGGGGTCCAGTGCAGCGGCCACCCGCGAAGCCAGCCCGTCCGCTTCCATAAAGGCCCGATACGCCTCCACTGTGATCGCAAACCCGTCGGGAACGTGCCCCGGCAGGA
The DNA here is from genome assembly GCA_017860135.1 of Acidobacteriota bacterium. Classification (GTDB taxonomy): domain Bacteria; phylum Acidobacteriota; class UBA6911; order UBA6911; family UBA6911; genus JAFNAG01. The sequence continues at coordinate 7,278 of JAFNAG010000128.1, read as the reverse complement.
TGCGCTGCGCCTCCCCAAGGTATGCGCTCTTCTGCCCCACGGCATCTGCCAGCCCCGGGCCGACCTCGGCAAGCGGCACAACAAAACCTACCGGCTGCAGTGCAGGCGTCAATTCGGCCATCTTCGCCAGCTTTGTTTTCAGCCGATCGAAGCGCGGGAGCAGTTCCCGGTACCTATCGCCGGTCATCCGCATCAGATTCGAAACCATGCGATACGTCTGGACGGTCACCCCTGCCACCATCCGGCTCACATCCGCAGCCGCCAGGGGCCTGCCCGATGCCATGGTCTCCTGAATGTCCGCAATGAACCCCAAGGCGGCGTTGTTCGCCTGGAGCACTTCCCGAAAGCACGCGATGCGCTTTTCCATGTTTGGAACGGGTTCCCTATTTCTCCGAAACAGTCTAGTCAGGAATTCCATCCCGCTCTCTCCAAATCCGGAAAACCGCCCTGGTTGTTTGCAGGCAGCACTCCCGGCTGCAGCAGCCGGCAAATCGGATCCGCAGGATCCAGCCCGTCACGCACTCACGCCTGTGCCGGGATCCGGCGGCACAGCGCAGCATGATGCGTCTGGTTTCGTTGAATTATCACAGCATGAATGTCGGAAAGTCAACGATTTGAATCACCTGCAGTGGCTTTCTTCCGTGCCGGATGCAGGTATCCGGCCACTGGAACGCGCCACCGGCAAACGGACACCTCTGACCATAATATACTTATTGTAAACGGCTTGAAGATAATTATAAAAATCCCCTTTTGCACATGCATGTAATTTGGTATAAGATTGCACAGGTTAATATTTAATCGATTTATCGAGATGCGCCGTGCACGAAACTTACGACAGAACCGCTACAGACATGCCGCGAGGGTGGGAAAAGAAGTGTTATCTCGCCTGCGATGGATCGGGGAGCTTGCGGGCGCAGCACGGGGCGTTGCAGTTCTCACGGACAGAGCTGAATCCCGGTTCAGGAGGTTACTCAAATGACGATGATTCCGATAGAAACGCTTGCGGATGATATGTACCGCATGGTCGAGGAATGCCAAGGCAAGAAGAATCTGAAAGCCGGAGACCTCACCAAGGCAATGATTGCAAAGTATGGCGAGGAGGCCTGCACCAAAGATACCTGCAAGCAGGCCATCCGGATCCTCATGGATTCCGGCCGGTGTGTGTACGGCTACTTTGGCGGTTCTTACATCCAGCTGCCGCACAAGGAAGGGGCGGCAACGGACCTGTAAACCAGGCCGGGGCCTGTCCCGGCGGAGGATGTCGCTGTGTTCGCCCGGCTCATCGAGGGCCTCGGGCGGCGCAGTGGAGCACGTCGCTGCCGCGGTCCGGGATGCTAACCGGTTGCCGCTACGGCAGCCAGAGGCGCTTGACGAAAGCGGATCTGAACGATACAAGAGAGGACTTTTACTGCCACGAAGGCTTTTGTTACTGAGGGCGGCAGCGTTTCCAGGCTCGAATTCGGGCGGGACCATGCCCGTTCTCAATTCATCATAGGAGGATTTCAATGAGCAAGTTGGTACCGCCGCATGGGAGTGATGTGTTGAAACCGCTTCTTCTGGATCCGGAAGCTGCCAAGAACGAATTAAAGAAGGCAGAAACCTTGAGAAAGGTCCCGATGACCAGTAGGGAAACGAGCGATCTGATCATGCTGGGGATCGGAGCATTCACGCCGCTGGAGGGATTCATGGGTAAGGCCGACTGGCATGGATGCTGCGACACCTACAGTCTGCCGAGCAGGAACAATCTGTTCTGGCCCATCCCGATCACGCTCTCGGCCGAGGAGGCCCTCGCCGGTTCCATCAAGACCGGCGAGGAGGTGGCGCTGTGGGATACGGAAACCGAGGCGATCATGGGAACGATGAAAGTCACGGAGAAGTACTCCATCGACAAGGCGCATGAATGCAAGCAGGTGTTCCGGACCACCGACACGGCCCACCCGGGCGTCCAGAAGGTGATGGAGCAGGGCCCGGTCAACCTGGCCGGTCCGGTGAAGGTGCTCTCGGAGTCCTACTATCCGGAAATGTTCAAGGAGATCTACCAGCGCCCCGCCGAAGCGCGCAAGCTCTTTGAGGAACGGGGATGGAGCACGGTAGCCGCGCTGCAGCTGCGCAACCCGATGCACGGTTCGCACGCGTATCTGGCCTGGGTGGCCATCGAAGTGTGCGACGGCGTTTACATCCATCAGCTTGTGGGCAAGCTGAAGCCCGGGGACATTCCGGCCGACGTGCGTGTCAAGGCCATCGATGCCCTGGTCAATAAATATTTCCGCAAGGACCGGGTCATCCAGGGCGGATATCCGATGGAAATGCGTTATGCCGGCCCGCGCGAGGCGCTGCTGCACGCCGTATTCCGCCAGAACTACGGGTGCTCCCATCTCATCGTGGGGCGGGACCACGCCGGTGTGGGCGATTACTACGGTCCGTTCGACGCGCAGAAGATCTTCAACGAGATTCCGGCCAATGCCCTGGCTTTGCGCCCGCTCTCCATGGACTGGACCTTCTACTGCTACGAATGCGGCGCCATGGCATCCATGAAGACCTGCCCGCACGAGAGCAAGGCCGTGATCGACGAAAACGGGAACTACAAAGGCGGCGCCCGGCTGCTCCTTTCCGGCACCCTTCTGAGAAAGCTGATGAGCGAAGGGAAGCCGGTTCCCGCCGAGTTTTCCAAACCCGAGGTGATTGCGATCCTGAAGGCGTATTACGACACCTTGGAGCAGAAGGTGGAAGTAAAACTGCACGGCATGGCGACCGGGGAGGCCGCAAAGAAGTAGCTTCCCGCGGGTTTGTCCGTACGCCGCATCCGGCTGCCGCCCTCCCGGAACCGGGAACGGGCGGCAGCCCGTCCCGCAGGGTTTACAAACCATATCCGCGGAGGCAGCAAATGGTGGTTCTCTTGTGTGCGGTAGTATATGCAGCTGCGCTGGTTTTCCTCGCAGCCTGCGCGGTTCGGGTGGTCAAATTCGCGCGGGCGCCGATCCACCTGCGCTGGGAGCTGTATCCTGTCCCGCACGAGCAGCCGGATCGTGTCGCGCACGGAGGCTCGTATTTCGAGGAAGTCGATTGGTGGACCAAGCCCGCTCATTTCAGCTTCTGGGGGGAAATGAAGTTCATGGTGCCTGAGATGCTGTTCCTGAAGGGGCTGCACGAATTCAACCGCCGGCTATGGTATCGCTCCTTCCCTTTCCACTTCGGTCTGTACCTGCTGATCGGAACGTTGCTTCTCACGGCAACGGGAGTGGCGGCCGGCTTCTTTGCCCCAGCGCTCCTGGCGGGCTCCGGCGGCGCCTTGCTGCGCAGCGCGATTGCAGCCCTGGGGTTGGCCGGGTGCGCACTCGCGGTTTTCGGAGCCGCCGCGCTTCTGGCGCGCCGGCTGAAAGACGAGAAGCTCAAGGGGTACACGACAGGGGGAGACCTCTTCAATCTCGTGTTTTTTATCGTTGCCCTGGGAGTGCTTTGCGCCGGACTTCTGACACGCCCGCCTGCAACTCCGGACGTGATCGGCCTGGCCGCAGGATTGCTCACCTTCGAGGCGAGCCTGCAGATTCCCTGGCTTCTCGCTGCGGGGATTATTCTCGTTTCTCTCCTTCTCGCCTACATTCCGCTGACACACATGTCCCATTTCATCGCAAAGTACTTCACCTACCACTCCGTGCGGTGGGATGACTCCATTAATCGCAGGGGGAGCAGGATCGAGGCCCGGCTGGCAGAGTACCTGACCTACAGGCCGACCTGGGCCGCGCGGCACATCGGTGCGGACGGGAATAAAACCTGGGCGCAGATTGCGATGACGAACCCGGCGCAGGAGGCGAAAAAGTGAAAGACAACATCAAGCTGAGCGACATGTCCCGGCAGGACAGAAAGCCCCTGACCCACCTGGAGAACAAGGATCTGAAACCGTTGCCGTACCCCCTCGAAGATCCTTCCAAGGACCACGAATGGACGCCCTTGTCCGATCAGGCCAAGGCGAAGTATGAGTGTTCCCTGGACGACACCTGCGCAGTGAACATCCCGCAACCGAAAAACAGGCAGGAAGAGGACGAACTCGTGGCGAAGTTCCTCTCCGGCCTGGATAAGCTTTTCACCAGGGAAAACAACTGGACTTTCCTGCAACCACTGTTGCTGACCATGGAACATTGCGCCAAGTGCCAGACGTGTTCCGAAGCGTGCCACGTCTACGAGGCGAGCGGCTTCAACGAGCTCTATCGCCCGATCTTCCGTTCCGAAATCATGCGCCGCATCTACTTCAAGCATGTCAAGCACGGCAGCCTCGTATCCGCATGGCAGCACGGGGACGTTGTGGTGAACTGGCCGTTGGTGGCCCGCCTGATTGAGCTGTCCTACCGCTGCAATCTTTGCCGCCGGTGCGCGCAGACCTGCCCGATCGGCGCCGACAACGGCCTCGTGGCGCACGAATTGCGAAAGCTCTTCAGCCAGGAGATGGGCATCGCGGCGAAAGAGCTGCACGACACGGGCTCCATGCTGCAGCTCAAGGTCGGATCTTCGACCGGGATGAACGCCGAGGTGGTAAAAGACAACATCGAGTTCATCGACGAGGATATGACCGAAAAGACGGGCATTGAAGTGAAAACCCCGTGGGATGTCGAAGGCGCCGACGTCCTCCTCATTCACAACGCCGGCGAAATCCTCGCCTGGCCCGAGAATCCAGGCGCATTCGCCCTGATCCTCAATGCGGCCGGGATCCGCTGGACGCTCTCCTCCGAGATCGCCGGCTACGACTCGATCAACTACGGGCTCTGGTATGACGATGCCCAGTTCGCGCGCGTGGCAATCAAGCACGCGGAAGCTGCCAAAAAGCTGGGGGTCAAAAAAATCGTTCTGGGGGAATGCGGGCACGCACACAAATCGCTTTCCGTGATCGCCGACCGCGTCCTGACCGGAGATCTGAATATCCCGCGGGAGAGCTCCATGACCCTTCTGCGCGACATCGTCATGAACGGTCGCATCCATCTCGATCCCTCGCGAAACGACTTCCCCGTGACGCTCCACGATCCGTGCAACATGGTCCGCCTGATGGGAGTGGTGGAGCCGCAACGCGAAATCATCCGCAAGATCTGTCCCAGGTTCCGCGAGATGGAGCCGCACGGGGTGGACAATTACTGCTGCGGGGGCGGCAGCGGCTTCGCGATCATGAGCGGGAACAACTTCCGGGACTGGCGGTTTCACGTCGCGGGAAGGAAGAAACTCGAGCAGATCCTCAACGCCTTCGCAGACTGTATGGATCCTTCGATCCCGAAATACCTGTGCGCTCCCTGCAGCAACTGCAAGGGACAATTCCGGGACATGCTCGCATATTACGATCTTTGGGAGAACCACCGGATTCTTTACGGCGGCCTGGTGGAATTGATCGTCAACGCCATGGTGGACGCCAAGCCGGGATTCATTGAGTGGGAATGGCACTGAAACCCTTCCTGTCCGCCTCCCGGTCTTCGCAAGGAATGTTCATGCTCTCTCCGCAGTGCGCTGCGGGGAAGGGTCTCCTATGGGAAGGATGCCGGCTCTTTCGATTGCCTCGGCACTGCTGCTTCTGTGTACCTGTGTGCTTCCTGCGGCGGCCCAGGCGCCCCGGAGCGGACCGGAGGGACAGGATGGCAAAAAGGCAGAAACCATTTCAGGAAAAGCGGGAAGCGTTGCTCCACAAGCATCGGAATGGCTGGGCATCGCCATCGAGCATCGAAGCAGGTATGAAACCCTTGACAACCGTTTCCGCCTGGGAGAGACCGGCAGCGACCAGCAGCTCGCGCTACGCACTCGTGTCAGGGTCTCGTCGAACAGAATCCTGAAACCCGTTGGCCTTCTCTTTGAGTTCGAAGATGCGCGTGTCTATCTGGACGACCGTGGCTCGACCGTCACTAACAGCCATGTCGACAAACATGACATCCTGCAGCTATACGCAAGCGTTCCCATGGACCGGATTCTTCACCTGCCGGGCACGCTCTTCATCGGGCGGCAGTCCTTCGACCTGGGGAGCCGACGCTTTTTTGCGCGAAACCGCTTCCGCAACACCACGAACGCTTTTGACGGCTTTCGCTGGACGATGGGGAATGAAAAGGCGTGGCTCCTTCAAGCGTTCGCTTTCCAACCCGTACTGCGACGCATGGATCAGCTCGACACGCGCGATCACCGGGTTTACTTCTGGGGGACCTTCCTGAGCACAGCCCGGGCGCCGCGATTCAGGAGCGAGTTTTACTACTTCGGAATCCACGAGGACCGGCCTCTTTTGTCGGCCCTGAATCGCCGCCACAGCACCGTCGGAACCCGCTTCTTCAGGGATCCCCGGGCCGGAGCCGTCAGCTTCGAGTTCGAGGCGGCCCTGCAGTTCGGAAAACTGGGTTCATCGGATCACCTGGCTCATCTGGAACATGTGTCGGCGGATTACAGCTGGAATGCCCCATGGCGTCCCATGGTCACGGCCCGATATGACTATGCCAGTGGAGACCGCGATCCCAACGACGGCCGTGTCGATACCTTCGATCCGCTGTTCGGGGCCCGCCGCTGGGAGTACGGGCCCACGGGAATTTACGGCGCCTGGTCCCGCGCCAATCTGAACTCGCCCGGATGGGCCGTCCTTTTGAATCCGACAAAGGCATCCCTGATCGATTTGTCCATGCGCTGGTGCTGGCTCGCACAGGCGCGCGACCTTTGGGCAGGAACAAGGCTGCGGGATGCGACCGGGGCAGCGGGTTCCTACCTGGGCAGTCAGATGGAACTGCGCCTGCGCCATTCCTTCACTAAATACCTCCGGGCCGACATCGGATATATCCGCTTTTTCAAAGGCTCCTACCTCGAGCGAGTTCCCGGAAGCCCGGGCGCGTTGGACTCGAATTATATCTATGCGGAGGCGAATATCAGCTTCGAGCATTTTTGGAGGTAGCCGCATACGGGCGGTCGCCACCCATGAAAACGGCCTGCCTCCCGCCCATCCCCGCGCTGGCTGTGGGACACACTTGACACTGTGAGTGGATGGTTTTGCCGGCTGTCAGGAAACGTACCGGGTCAGGAAATCGGAAAGGACACCGCAGGGGTCCGGCAGGACAGCCCAGGGCGCAAGCCCATAAGCGCTAACTTAAAGCTCACCGGACAAGAAGTGAGGCCATTTTTGTGTATCAATTAGTGAGAAATAGGCCAGAACATACGGAAAATCGAAGGCAGGTTGATCTTCTTTCAAACTGAAAACGGCTTAACTTAGCGCTTATGGGCGCAAGCCCTGGGAACTCTGGCAGGTCCGGATGTCCGCCCTGAACGGGCGGTGCAGGC
>JAFNAG010000394.1 GCA_017860135.1 Acidobacteriota bacterium | reverse complement strand
GCGACCAGCAGGGAAAAGATCATGGCGGCCGATGCCCCTATGGGAATAGGCCGCATGTAGGGTCCCATCAGGCCGCGCACCATCGCCATCGGCAGGATAGCCGCGATCACCGTGCATGTGGCGAGGATGGTGGGATTGCCGACTTCATCGACCGCTTCTATGGCGACGTCGCTGAAAGAACGGCCATGGTTCTGCGGCATGCGCTTGTGGCGCACGATGTTTTCGATGACGACGATGGCGTCGTCGACGAGGATGCCGATGGAAAAGATGAGGGCAAACAGCGTGATGCGGTTCAGCGTGTAGCCGTACAGCAGGAAGACCACGAGCGTCAGGGCAAGAGTCACGGGGATCGCAACGGCAACGACTCCGGCTTCCCGGAATCCCAGGATCAGCCAGATCAAAATGGTGACCGAGATGACAGCAATCATCATGTGCAGGAGGAGCTCGTTCGACTTCTCCGATGCCGTCTCGCCGTAATTGCGCGTGACGGTCATTTGAAGCGAGGCAGGGAAGTTGCGCGCGCGGAAGCGCTCGGCTTTCTCCAGCGCCGCCTCAGCCAGCACGACTGCGTTCTTGCCTTTGCGTTTGGCGAAAGTGATCGTTACGGCCGGCATCAGGTCATCCCCTATTCTGCCGGCCGACGCCAGGGCTCCAGTGGGCCGCACACCGCTGTCCGGGATTTGAATCCCCTTGTGCGCCGCGGCCGGACCCGGCGAGAAAAACACGTAATCCGCAGGCTCCTCCGGCCCGTCGGTGATCTTCGCCACGTCGCGCAGGTACACCGGGGCATTGTTTTGAACTGCCACTACGAGCGAGCCCACATCATCGGTATCCCGGAAAAATCCGTCCAGGTGGACCGAGAACGCCGTGTTGTCCTGCGTGACCATTCCCGCATGAGTCTCGCGGTTTTCCATCTGCAGAACATTCAGCAGGCGCGATGCGCCGACGCCGTAAGCCGCCAGCCGTGCCGGGTCCGGTTCCACGAGCATTGTGCGCCGCTGGCCGCCGATGAGGTGCGTTGCGGATATGTCCGGGACCTGTTGCAGTTCGTTCCGGAGTTCCGCCGCGGCGCGCCGTATCTGGTACCCGTCCATTTCGTTGCTCCACAGCGTGAGCGCCAGGAACGGGACGTCGTCGATGGAGCGGGGCTTTATCAGGGGTTGAGAGGCGCCCGGCGGGATGAGGTCGTAGTTGGCGTGCATCTTCTCGTTCAGCCGGACAATGCTTTTCTCCTCGTCCTCGCCCACGTAGTAGCGGACGATGGCCATGCACGATCCGGGGCTGGAGGTAGTGTAGACATATTCGACGCCGGGAATTTCCCAGATTAAACGCTCCATCGGCTTTGCGATGCGCGTCTCCACCTCCCTGGCCGAAGCTCCGGGGAATGAGACCATGACGTCGATCATCGGAACGATGATCTGGGGCTCCTCTTCCCGCGGAAGCATGATAACGGCGGCTACCCCGAGCGCGATAGACGCCACGAGTATCAGGGGCGTCAGCTTCGAGTGGATGAAAGCGTGTGCCAGTTTCCCTGCCAGTTGCGGTTTGCTCATCGCGTTATCTCCACGGTTGTCCCGTCAGTGATCTCGTTGTTTAAACGGGCGAGTACATTTTCGCCGGGCTCGACGCCGGACAGGACTTCTGTATTTTCCGCATCATAGGGAACGGCTTTTACCAGCCGGAAGCGGGCCTTCGAGGCTCCGTCGATGATGAACAGGCCGGTAAGCTGCCCGGTTTCGCGGACCGCCTGGCGCGGGACCAGGAGGACGTTGCGCGTCCCGACCGGGATTTCGACTTTTATAAACTGCCCGTTAGGCATGGCGGCAGCCTGCGGAAGATCCACTTTGAACTGGATGGTATGTGTTGCGGGATCGGATAACGGAACAATTTCCGCGACGCGGCCTTCCAGGATTTGGTTCGTTTGAGCGTCCCGGAGGTGGACGGCCATGCCGGTCTTCAGCCTGTGCGCGTGTTCCGTCGGGATGTCGGCCAGGACCTGCGGCCGGGATGTGGACTCGATCACCATCAGCGGCGTCCCGGGAAATATGGCCGTCCCAGCGTCCACCGGCCTTTCGACGATTTTGCCGGCCGAAGGGGCTTTGATTTGTGTCCAGCTGACGAGCACGTCCGCGCGGCCGGCCTGGGCTTTTGCCTGAGAGATGCGCGCCTCCACCTGCTTGATGCGCGCCTCGGCGGCGGCGACCATGGATTCGCTGGAAGCCAGTTCCGCCATGCTGGCATCGCGCCGCATCTTTACTTCGTCCATTTCCTGGGGCGACACGGAGCGGGATTCAAACAGCTTCTGGTAGCGCGCGTAGGTCTGTCCGGCGAGGTCTGTCGCGGCTTTGGCGGCCGAATGACTCTGCACCGCGGCCTGGTGTGCTTTGCGGGCCTCCGAGAGCGCGGACTGAGCTTCATCGACAGCCGCGGAGGCGAGAGCCTGTTGGCTCTCGGCATCGCGGGCGTCCAACGAGGCAAGGACCTGTCCCGGATTCACGCTGTCTCCCACCCGGACGTGTATCTGGCGGACAAAGCCGTTGATCTGCGAGGAGAGTGCGATGCGGTTGCGCGGCTGCACGGTCCCGGGAGCTTCGACGACGGCCGGCACAGAAGCGTACCCGACCGCGATCACGCTTGCGGGAACCGGTTTGCCGGAGGATGCAGGAGACTCCGTCTGTTTTCCGCCGCACCCCAGCTGAAACGCAAGTCCTGAAATCAGTGTAAGGATCAAGAAATTGGTCTTCATAGTGTGTTCCTTATTTTTCGGAGTGCGGCAGTTTGCTGCCGCTTTGGGATGTGCCATTTACAAAAGAGGCGTCAAACGGACGCTTACCAAAAGATTGCTATGGCACTGTCATTGCCGGCGATGTCGGGCTCAAAAGGCCGGCAGCATATTCAATTTGCGCGTAACTGAGCCGTTGCCTATAAATGGATCCCGCCAGGTTTGTCCGCGCGCCGCTGCGCGCAGTTTCGGCTGACAGCAGGTCAGTCATCGTGGCCAGTCCTGCGTCATACCGGTTCTTGAGTATCCGGAGCCCTTCTTCGCTCTGTGTCTCGGCTGCCTGAGCCGCTGCCACCTGCTGTGCGGCTGTGCGGTACTGGATAACGGCTTTGCGGATTTCCAGCCCCATCGCGGATTCGGCCGCCGATATCTGCCTCCGCTTCTGCTCGAGACGCTGGCGGGCAGCGTCTCGCTGGGCGGCATCGCCGCCGCCGGCGTAAAGGTTCCAGCGCAGGGATATGCCGGCTGACCAATTGTTGCCGCCATACTCGCTGAACGACGGGTTGTCGAGTTCCCAGGTGCCGTAGCCCACCACAACGGGCAGGAACTCCTTCTGCCACGAGCCGGCGGCGACCTCCGCCTGGCGCAGTTCTTTCAAAAGGTTCTGATAATCAGGGCGACGCTGTTTCTGTTCGGCAAGCAGCGCTTCCTCGGGCGGGACGGTAATGTTTTTGGGCTCCAGCGGAGCCGTTTCGGCTGTTTTCTGGCTGATGGGATATCCCATGAGGCGGTTTAGCTGCGCCCATGCGCTTTCAAGTTGTCCCTGTGCCTGGATTTCCTGCTGCCTGGCCTCGGAAAGGTACGCTTGGCTGCGCAGGAGATCCGCCTCTACGGTGAGGCCGCTATCCACTCTGGCTCTTGCCTGGCTCTCGATGGCCTCCGCGGATCGGAGGGCCGTGCGGGCCGTTTCCAGGGTGGCCTGCGCCAGGGAGGCAGCATGGTAGGCGTCGAAAATTGCCAGAAGGACCTGCTGCTTGTGGCCTTCGTGCGCCTGGTCGGCGATTTCGACGCCGAGACGCGCTTGATCGCGCCGGTTCCTCGTCCTGCCAAAATCCCATATTGTCTGCTGTGCCGTCACCCGCGTCTGGAGGTTGTCTATCGCATCGGGGGAGTTGAGCGCCGGAATCGCGAAATTTTCCAAGCCAAATTTTTGCTGCGACAGGAGCGTGCCAAACACGAACACGGGATTGTTCCCGCCGAGGTACGATTGTTCGAAATCCAGACGGGGCAGGTAGCCCGCCCGGGCGGCCTCGAATTCATGGCGGGCGGCTTCCTGGCCCGGCGCGTCTACCGCCAGGTCCGGGTTGGCTTCAAGCGCGCGGGCTACAGCCGCCGACAGCGTGAGTTTTTCCTGGGCCGCAAGCGGAACGGCAGCCAGAACCAGGAAGATTGTCAGAGTCCGGTATGTCCTGAATTTTAGGATACGCATGGTTTCACCATTGCATGAGGTTCTGATTTTCTAAACGTAGTTAGGATGCTTTCACCATATCGATTGCCGATGCCAATCTCTCTCCCCGCTTCAGCCTGCGGTAGAGAACGGAACTCATGACCGCGCAGGCCTTCCGGATTTCCGAATCGATCAAGCGGTAGAGTATCTGCCGGCCGTCGCGCCGGGATTCCACGATCCCGCCGTGTACGAGAATGGTCATATGCTTCGATAGATTTGCCTTGGAGATTCCCAGGCCGGCAATCAGGTCTGCCGCCGCGATTTCCCCGACGCCGAGACGGTCCACGATAGCCATCCGGGTCGGGTTGCCCAACGCTTTGCAGATCTCGGCCTGCAGTTGAAATATCTTCTGCCGAAGTGCCTTGTCATCATTTGCTTGTTTCATAGTTAATAAGTTTCCTTACAAGGAAACATTCTAGGACGCGGCGTCGGATATGTCAATCCGGATTTCAGGGGGGGTGAATTTTTGCCACGGATTTTACGGATTCCACTGATT
>JAFNAG010000393.1 GCA_017860135.1 Acidobacteriota bacterium | reverse complement strand
GCATACCGGAGGTGTACCCAAAATCCTCTATGCTGCGGCAGCGTTTTCATTTAGGATTCGGTTCAGGCCCAGCACGAGAGCCAAGTTGACAGAATTCTTTTTATCGGAATCTATACCGAGGGCCGGGCGCCCCCGGACGGGAGTGAATCTCGGCCGAGCAGGCAGCTTGAACTTCCTATGCACTCTCCGGATCGATAAACCCGGCACCATCAAAAGGAACGTAATCCGCTTCGACACCCTCATACTGAGAAAGGTGATAGAGCGGCCGAAGCACGGAATTATGTTTGAGCGTGGTCGTAATCGCGTGGTCCCCTTCCGTCAGCATGCCAAAAATGATCAGGTTAAGCGCATCGGTGGCGTTATAGGTGAAGCAGAGCCTGTTGAAGTCACTGCCATTAAAAAACCTGGCAAGAAGTCTTCTCGTGTTGTCCAGCAATTCGCCCGCCTCCATGCACGGATCGTACCGCGAACGTCCGGGGTTGACGCCGGCACGGCGATAGAATTGGTCCATAAAAGTACAGACAGATTCCGGCTTCGGAAAAGTCGTGGCAGCATTATCCAAAAAGATCAGTTTTTCCATGATTAGGCCTCAATGTTACGTAGCTTTCCGTGGTTATGATCCGGAGGGATGGAAGGCCGATCCGATTCTCGAAAAAAACTAGACACCGACTTGCCGCAGAATAAAGAAACTGGGCATCGCGATCTGTTGGAGGGTGTGTAGATGAAGAGCATTACTGTTACTTTTCCCGGCGGAAAACGTGTCGATGCGCACTTTGACGGGCGCACAGTCCGGACGGACCAATCCGTAAAGAACGGTGGTGAGGGATCAGCCCCCGAACCGTTCGACCTGTTTTTCGTGTCCATGGCCACCTGTGTTGGGATATACGCACTGGAATTCTGCAATGCTCGGAAGCTGAACACCGAGGGCCTGGGGGTTCGCCTACAAGCGCAACGTGATCCCGAGAAGAAACTGTTCACGCCGATTCGCATCGAGGTCACATGTCCAAAGGACTTTCCCGAAAAACTCAAAGGGGCCATCCTGAAGACCGTTAACCTGTGCACGGTTAAAAAGCATATCGTCACTCCCCCGGAATTCGAGGTGGTACTCACGGATTAGCCGGCAAGACCAGCATCGCCATGCTCTTTCCTGAGCCGCCGAGACTCCTCCATAGGCGTTTTCCGATAGTGGTGGCCAGGTAGCCGCTCGCCAGGGCAGCGCTTTTTATGATTCTCGATAGTGTTGGGATAGCGCGGGTCTTGCCTGGCAATTCGAAGGAACAACTTCGGGGGAATTCTCGTTTGTACCAGCAAGTTGTACGTGTGTCCGGTAATTGAGCTGCGAGGGTATCTCGCCCAAGCCGCGTGGAAGAGATGAAGCATCAGCGAGGATAGGCCATGCCCAACTGGAAAAGTTGTATTCGTGAACGAATGCACCTCAAAGGACTGCCGGGCGAGGGCCTCGATCGTTCCGGTCCAGGCAGAGATTACAGAGGATCGGAGCGGATCCGACCTGAACCGGGATCGCCGGAAGGGAAGCGGGCCCGTGGGAAGGGCCGATTCACGGCTCTTCTTTCCGATCTACCCAATGACCTGCTCTACGGATTCCGTATGCTGAAGAAGAATCCCGGATTCACGGCGGTCGCGCTGATTACGCTGGCCTTGGGAATCGGGGTTAACACCTCTCTTTTCAGCCTTTTCGAAGCCTGGCATCGCCTGCCCAACCGTCTCGAAGAACCCGATACCCTGGCCTTTCTGTGGTATCGGAGCCCTCGCTACGATCGAAGCTTCCTTCGGATCAGGGACTACCTGGCTTGCCGCGACCAGGCCGAATCGTTTGCGCAAACGGGAGTGTTTGTCTCGCGCGACCGCATATTCTCCGGCGCCGGCGAGCCGGAACGCGTCAGCGCTGTCGAGGTGTCCGCCGCACTTTGGCCGATGCTGGGATTCGAGGCCCGAGCCGGGCGACTTCAGAGCGCGGAGGAGGACTCGCCGGCAAAATCCGGAGTGGTCATCCTGACCGACAAGTTCTGGAGGCGCAAGTTTAACGGAGATCCCGACGTTCTGGGCAGGACCGTCCTCCTTGACGACAAGTCACACACCATCATCGGTATCATGCCGCCCCAGGTCGAGATGGAGGAGATGTGGTACAACGCCGAAGTTTTCGTCCCATTTTCCGTCGAGGCAGCCGTCGTGGAAGGAGAAAGCCAGGACTACGGCGATGTCATGGTGCGGATCAAGCCGGGGGCGACCTTCGAAAAGGCGAAGGCCGAACTGCGCCTGATCTCCGCCCGGCTGGCCCAGGACTATCCGGAGACCAACAAGGAGCTCGAAATCTGGATCCAGCCTCTCAAGGAGAAGTTCCTTCCGGCGGATGACCGCCTGCTGATGTTAATATTTCTGGCCGCCGTGGCGGCAGTACTGGTCATCGCCTGCGTCAACGTCGCGAATATGCTGCTGGCGAAGGCCAGCATGCGGGTAAGGGAGTTCTCGGTCAGAATGGCCCTGGGCGCCCGGCGGGGCCGGCTCGTCCGCCAGCTTCTTGCAGAAAGCCTGATGCTCGCGTTTGGAGGCGGATTGCTGGGAATTCTGGCGGCCAGGTGGGCACTTGACCTGTTCGCGGGTTCGATCGAGTTCATGCCCTTTCTTCAAGGCGAACTGGATTTGAACCTGGCCGTTTTGGGCTATGCCTTCCTCGTTTCCCTCGCTGCCGCGCTCGTCTTCGGAATGGCCCCCATTTTCTTTACCTCGAGAATCTCCCCGATGGGTACACTCAAAACGGGCGGGCAGGCGCCTTCCGCCGGCCCGTCGCAGCACCGGATGCGGAACGCCCTGATCATCGGACAGCTTGCCATAGGGCTGCCGCTGATCATCTGCAGCGGGCTGGCGCTAAGGCATGTCCAGACTCTGAGGTCCGCAGACAGCCTCGGCTTTGATCCCGACCGCCTGCTCAGCTTCAGCGTCGAACTGCCTCGGTATCGCTATACCGGTGAGGAGCAGAGGGCGAATTTTTACCGTGACATGCTCGAGAATATCGAAGCGGCGCCCGGCATAGAATCAGCCGGCGCCATCAGCAAACTACCTATCGGTACTGCTGCCAGGTTGTCGGGAAAAATCACGATCGAGGGGCGCGCGGAGCCCGAGAAAGATTTTTACGGATACCATGTCGCTTCCGCCGGCGTCTTCAGGACATTGGAAGTGCGCCTGGCAGGCGGCCGGTTATTTACGGAGCAGGATCGTGCGGCCGGCGCGCCTGTCGCTATCATGAACCGGCGCGCGGCGATGCGCTACTGGCCGGATGGGGATGCCGTCGGCAAACGCGTAAAGCTGGACGGCCCAGCATATGCGGAGCGTTGGGTCACCATCGTAGGGGTGGTGACGGATTTCGGCTGTGATGTGTTTGGGGAGCCCTTTCCCCCGGCGCTTTATGTGCCCCTCGGCCAGAATCCGTACGCGACCATGGACGTGATTGCCAGGACGCATTACGATCCCGTAACTGCCATGGAATCCGTCCGAAAGATCGTCCACGGCATGGATCCCGGGATTCCGATCAACGATTTGAGTGCCGCAGGCGACCTGGTGCACCGCTGGCTTCGGGACGATCGCTGGCTGGCGTATTTCCTCGGGGGGCTGGCGGCGCTCGTGCTCGGTCTTGCCAGCATAGGCCTGTTTGGGATCATGTCTTACACGGTGGCCCAGCGCACCGGCGAGATCGGCGTGCGCTTGGCGCTCGGCGCCGAACGCCGGGACATCCTCCGGCTGGTCATCCGCCGATGTCTGAAGCTCACAGCGATCGGGACCGTGGCCGGTATCCTGATATCCATTCCGATCGGGATGCTCATGGCTTCCAGCCTTCGCGGTGTCACGGGATTGGATCCTCTGACCTACGGAGGCGTGGTCCTGCTGCTGTTTGCCGTGTCGCTGGCTGCAGGAATTCTGCCGGCGCGCCGGGCCACGAAAATCGACCCGGTGCTCGCTCTGCGGTGCGAGTGAGCTCCCGGATTTCGATGGCCTCAGTTCGGTAGTGACAGCGACAACCATGTGGCCGAAAGCGATGGCCGCGTTACTTCCCAGATCGGCACTGTTGGTGCGCTCCCGAAACATCTCTGGGACTTCGGAACAATAGCGATCTGGGGGCGTTCCACACCCTATTCAGTGGTTATTGGACGGCAGCAAGATCAGAAACCGCCATGAGATTTGCCTGTCCCGCCATCCATGATCTTGGCGTTCCCACCCGTGTCGACCATGATGTTCTGCGGTTTCAGGTCGCGGTGAACGACGCCAGAGTTGTGCGCTTCCACCAGGTCGTCGCAGATCTGCCTGCCGAGGCTCGGGACCGTCCCGATGCCGAGCACTCCGGTCATCCGGACCATGCTCTCCAGGTCCTCGCCATGGACGTATTCCATGGTGATGAAATGAGCCCCATCCGCCTCGCCCAGGTCGAACATCCCGCAGACGTCCTTGTGCCGGATCCCGCGGGCAAGCTTGAGCTCGTTCGAAAACCGTTCGATGGTTTCCGGAACCGAGGCGATATCCGCACGGATCAGCTTGAGGGCGACTTTTTCTTGAACCGGGTGTCGAACGCCTTGCTGAGCCGGCCCATGCCGCGCCAGAAAAGGGCTTCTTTGAGATTCTTCGAGTTCTTCCAGCCCTGGAGGTGGGCTTTTAAGGTCTGACAGGCAAG
Source organism: Acidobacteriota bacterium (assembly GCA_017860135.1). Taxonomy (GTDB): domain Bacteria; phylum Acidobacteriota; class UBA6911; order UBA6911; family UBA6911; genus JAFNAG01. The sequence goes on along the minus strand of JAFNAG010000393.1, from coordinate 4,559 downwards.
GCTCAAAGGCCTCCAAGATTCTCCAAGCGTCCATGTCTATGTTTGGAGCAGGTTTCGCGCACCTTGACGGTCCCGCAGTGCGTGCAGGATCAGCGCGCAAACCGGAACCAATCGATATCCACGCTCCCGCGGGACATTGCGCCGCGCGGGCGCGAAGCGAAAAGACCGATCCGCGCCCCTATCCATCGCCCCTCGCATGCTGTGAAGGGGCTGCCTATTGTTGTGAACCTTGAACCATCAAAGCTCTAGCTGAAACGACACGATGCACCTGCCGTGACCGAGACTCGCAGGTGGACCCGGTTCGGTGCGGCAGACGTTTCCTCCTCGGTGGTTTCGGGCGTGCCCTGATCGGCGTTCCTGCATGTGGCGACACGAATTTGCCATCCCACGCCGTTCTTCCGAATGGCCGCGCAGGCATAGTCAAGCCCCATCGCGAGAAGCCCCGCCTGGTTCCCTTCTGAAAGTGATGCGGGATCGAAGAGGGCGGTGGCCGTGAACAACTCGGCGGGAAATTTCTGCATGAGCAGATTGGGCATGTCCCAAAGGTTTCCGGATACCAGGTCTCCCGGGAACAGGCGGATAACCCCTGGCCGGGCCGAAAGCGACCACCAGGACGGCTGCGGGTTTGCATTCCATTGCCACTGGAGGCCGAGCCACTTCTGTCCGAATTCGTCAGATGCCTGCGGCTTCTTGACCGGGTATCTGCCTGGGATATCCGGGAAACGGAAGGAAGTAACCGGCTCACCCCGGCCATTCCCATCCGAATCCGCGCCAATGACCGGCCAATCGGAAATCCACTGCATCGGCTGCAGATGGATGATCCGGCCATAGGCGCCACGATCCTGGAAATGGATGAACCAGGATTCCCCGGACGGCGTATCGACCCACGCTCCCTGGTGCGGTCCGTTTATATCGGTTTTCCCCTGATCCAGCACGATCCTCGACTCATAGGAGCCAAACTTCGGCACTACCCAGAAAAGACCCGGGTTTGCTCGGCAAAAGTGACCCACCATCCTCGCCAGGCCTGGATCCGAGGGCAGAGTGGACTCATACAGTCAGCTTCACAGATTTGCCGCGCGCCAAACCGCTCTCGATGCCTTTTGAAGGCGATTTTCGGGTCAGATGCCCCAATTTTTGCCGCGCGCCAAGCGTTTCACGCTTTCCGCGTGGATGATGTTGGTCGCTGTTCCGAATTCTGTTCTGAATCCGGTTTCAAATCGTGTTCTCAGTGTGGGTCACTTTTGCCGAGCACAAATGAGTCATTTTTCGTTAGCGCCGAGGGCCAAGCGGGTTGCGCGATCGGAGGACTGTCTGCCAACCGGTTTTGACCCCTCAATGGCATAGCCGACAATGGTCCAGTTCAGAAGGTCCCTGGAATGGAGGATGGGCAATCCCGGCACATTCTGGAAACTGGAGGATACCATCAAGAGATCTTTGCCCGCGCGCACCACGTCCGGATCCGAGTAATCCGCGAACAGCACGGGATTCCTTCACGCACGACAAAACAGGTGAGCATCCCCAGTTATCCAAAATCGCGCTGCTCGCGATCTCGCGGCTATTCGCATCGGAGCGCGATGAGCGGCTCCACCCGGGTTGCCCGGTGGGCCGGCAGCAGGCACGCGAGCAGCGCCGTCCCGGCCAGAACGAATGTCGCGACGCCGAACGTCGCCGGGTCCGTGGGACTCACGCCGTACAGGAGCGCACCCATCACCCGAGTGACGGCCAGGGCGCCCGCCAATCCGATCCCGATGCCAACGATGACGGCGCGCATCCCCTGCCGCAACACCATTGCTCTGATCTGTCCGCGCGCGGCGCCGAGCGCCGCGCGGATCCCGATCTCCCGCGTGCGCTGGGCCACCGAGTACGATACAACGCCGTATACGCCAACTACAGCCAGGACGAGCGCCACTGCGCCGAAGAATCCGAAAATCCAGGAAAACAGGCGCGGCTGCCACATCGCACGGATCATAACCCGGTCCATGGTGAACACATCCGAAATCGGCAAATTGCGATCCAGGTCGTGAATGGTACCACGCACGGTGTCCACCAGCGTCAGCGGCGGCGTGGCTGTCCGGACCGCGACCGTGAACCCCCGGGTCGGCTGCTGGGCTTGGGGCACATACATCCCCTCGCGGATCTGTTCGTCGAGAATGCTCCGCTGGCGCACGTTTCCCACCACGCCGACGACCGTCATCCACGGCCGGGTCGAGGACGCATCGCCAAGCTTGAACCGCTTGCCGATCGGATCCTGTGCCGGCCAGTGATTCGATGCCAGTGTCTCATTGACGATGACCACGGGATCGGTTCCCGGCTGCCCATCGCGTTCGCCGAAGGGCCGCCCCCTCTTGAGGGGGATGCCCAGTGTTTCGAAATAGCCGGGGCTGATCGCAGACAGCAAAGCGATCGGATTCCTTCCGGGCAGCGGCGGCGGCGCACCCTCGACTGAGATGGTGTACGCCGGGATTCCTCCTCCGAGCGGAAGCGAGGACACGATGGCCGCCATCTCCACGCCGGGCACCGCACTTATTCGCGGCAGCGCCCGGTCGACGAAGGCGCGGCGGAGATTTTCCGTACCATACGCCGCAAGCGGCAGATTGACACGCAGCGTGAGGAGGTTTGCCGACTGGAATCCCGGATCGATGTGCATCAGCTGCACGAAGCTCCGGATGACCAGTCCGCTGCCTACCAGAAGCACCGCCGCAATCGCGACTTCGGCCACTACCAGCATGGAACGAAGCCGCCCGGTCCCTACGGTCGCCGAGCGCGTGCCGGATTCCTTCAACGCCGCGGCCACATCGTGGCGCGACGCGCGCAGCGACGGCAACAGGCCGAAAATCACTCCGGTCACAACCGTCAGCACTACGACGAAGGCCACGACCGTCGCATCGATGTCGAACCGCATCCAGATGGGAATCTCGATCGGCGTGGATGCGACCAGCGCGTCGCGCATCACACGCCCGAGCAGCAGCCCGAGGGCGCTGCCGAAGGCGGCAATGAGCAGGCTCTCTGCCATCAGCAGCCGCAGGATGCGCCACCGGCCCGCGCCGAGCGCCTGGCGCACCGCCATCTCGCGATCGCGCGTCAGCGTCCTGCCGAGCAGCAGGTTGGCGATGTTTGCGCATGCGATGAGCAGGACGAAAACCACCACCGTCATAAAGACGGCAAAAGCAAAACGCAGTTCTCCCGGCAGGGATCGTTCGCGCAGCGGCTCGGTGTAAATGCCGATCTCGGTGTTTGTTTTCGGGTAAGCCTGTTCGAGCTGCCGGGCGATCGTATCCAGGTTAGCCCGCGCCTTCTCTTCGCTGAGGCCGGGTTTGAGCAGGCCGATCACGCTGTAGCTGTGGCTTCCCCGGGTGTCCGAGGCGGCGGCAGAGCCTATTCTTAGCGGCACCCACAAATGGGCGAATTCGGGGAAGCCGAAATCTCTCGCCATCACGCCGATTACGGTGTACGGCTCGCGGTCCAGTTCAATCGTCCGGCCGACGATGGGCGTCCCTCCGAAACGCCGCTGCCAAAGGCCATATCCGATCAGCACGACCTTCTCAGCTCCGGGCAAACCGTCTTCCGGTCTGAATCCGCGGCCACTGATCGGCGTCACACCGAGAACGGAAAGCAAATCAGTGGAAGTGACAGTGCCGCTGATCCGTTCGGGCTCCTCCACACCCGTCAACGTGAAGGAGCTCTCTTGAAAGACGGCCATCGATTCGAACACCTGCTGGCGCTCGCGCCAGTCGAAAAAATCGGCCAGCGGCACCGACATTCCATCCGGGAACCTCGGGCTCCGCTCGTCAATGCTGAGAACCCGAGCCTGGTTACCGTATGGCAGCGGCTCCAACAGCATGCCGTCCACTACGGCGAAGATCGCCACATTGGCTCCGATGCCCAGCGCCAGGGTTACAACCGCTGCCAGAGTGAAGCCGGGCTGTTTTGCCAAGGCGCGCACGGCACAACGGATTTCATGGAAGATGCTCATCGTCTCCTCCAAACCAGCAAGCCCGAGGGCTCGCTACAGATGGGTGAAACTGGCATGCGTAGGCACAGCTCCTGCGATATCTCATAGGTCCACCTGCGCTTTGGGCACCGGTCGGCGTGGCCTGCCCAAGCAAGAGCAAAAGCCCCGCAAAACCGTTTCCAGCTTAATACGGATCTCGGACGGATCAAGTTCCGGGAGATGCGGAAGTACTGGCCTCCAAACCACCAGGGTTGGCGGCTAATCTCACCTTTTTGATCTTCGAAGCCGCTCGCAGACCACTTCCAACTCGTTGTCCGCTTGCCGGTCTACCGGAGGTGTACCCAAAATCCTCTATGCTGCGGCAGCGTTTTCATTTAGGATTCGGTTCAGGCCCAGCACGAGAGCCAAGTTGATAGAATTCTTTTTATCGGAAGCTGAATCGAGGGCCGGGCACTCCCGGACGGGAGTGAATTTCGGCCGAGCAGGCGGCTTGAACTTCCTATGCACTTTTGCCAGGATTTCTTCCCCTGGTACAACGGCGAACATCGGCACAGCGACATCGGACTGCTAACTCCGGAGATGGTTCATCACGGCAAAGCCGAGACGG
>JAFNAG010000021.1 GCA_017860135.1 Acidobacteriota bacterium | reverse complement strand
ATGCGCATGCGGCGCAGTTTTTCCAGCAGGGATTGGCGGCTGATTCCGAGGGTGCGCGCCACGCGGGACTTGTTGTAATTCAGTCGCTCCATTGTCTCCCGGATGATTTCTTCTTCCAGATTCTGGACTGCGGTTTTGAGGTTGCCATCGGGTGTCTGGAGGGGGCGCAGGCGACGGCGGATATGGTCGGAGAGCAACTCGGGCCCTATCTCTTTCTCGGGTTCGGCAAGGAGAACCAGGCGTTCGATTTCGTTCTGAAGTTCGCGCACGTTGCCCGGCCAGGCGTATGCTTCCAGCATGTGCAGGGTTTGGGGGTTGAGCCGGCCGGCCTTCCTGTTCAGCCGGAGGCAAAACTGATTGAGGAAGTGTTCGGCGAGTGGCTGGATGTCCCGGGTTCGTTCGCGGAGGGGAGGAATAGTAACCGAGAACACATTGATCCGGTAGTAGAGGTCCTGTCTGAATCGCCCGGCCTCGACTTCGGCCCTCAGGTCCCGGTTGGTGGAAGCGATCAGGCGCACGTCCACTCTCTTCGGCTGTCGGAACCCGATGGGCATGATCTCCCCTTCCTGGATCACGCGCAGCAGTTTCACCTGGAGGTCGGGAGGCGCCTCTCCGATTTCGTCCAGAAAAATGGTGCCGCCGTCGGCCATCTCGAAGAATCCCTTCTTATCCTGGGTTGCGCCCGTGAAGGCGCCCCTGGCGTGGCCGAAAAACTCGCTCTCGACAAGGTCTCGCGGGATGGCGCCGCAGTTCACGGGGATGAATATGCAGTCCTTGCGGTTGCTTTCGTCATGGATATAGCGGGCAAGGAGTTCCTTGCCGGTCCCGGTTTCCCCCTGGATCAGGACGGTTGTTTCGGTGCCGGTCACGCGGCGGATGAGCCTCAGGATGTTTTCCATCTCGGCGCTGCCGTGGATGATACGGAAGGACCGGTCTTCGAGCTCGGCTTTCTGGCGCAGGAGGGTGTTTTCGTTGCGCAGGCGCTCGTTGGCGGTCTTGAGTTCGGCCGCCAGGCGTTCGTTCTCGCGCTGCAACTCGCGTTTCTCCATAGCCTCCCGCACTGCCAGGCGCAGGTCGTCGGGAACCCACGGTTTCGTGATGTACTTGTGGACCTTGCTGCTGTTGATGGCGTCGATCAGGTCGTTGACGTCGGCGTAACCGGTGAGGATGATGCGCACGAGATCGGGCTGAATCTGCCGCGCGGCATCGAGGAACTCGATCCCTGACATGTTCGGCATCCGCTGGTCGGTGATTACGACGTCCACCGGGCTGGATTTGAGGATCTCCAGCGCCTCCTCGCCGCCGTGGGCCAGCCGCACGTCGTACTGATCCACGAATGTCCGCTGCAGCTTCTGCAGGTTGGCGGGCTCGTCGTCGATCAGGAGCAGAGTATACTTTTTCACCGGGCCGGTTTCTCCTGGAAAATGGGCAGGCGCACTGTGAAAATGGTACCTCCGCCCGGAGCATTGGCCACGAAGATTTTCCCGTGGTGCTGCTCGATGATTCCATAGCTGATGCTCAGTCCCAGCCCCGTGCCCTGCCCCACGGCCTTGGTCGTGTAGAAAGGTTCGAAAATCCGGTTGAGGTTCTCGCGCGGGATGCCGTGACCGTTGTCGCGGACTTCCACCGTGACGACGCCGTCGCTGGTGCTCGTGCGGATCCAGACGTCCCCTTCGCCGTCGATGGACTGGAAGGCATTGGACAGCAGGTTCATGAACACCTGCCCCAGCTTCCCCGAATATCCCTGGATCTTGGGGATGTCCCCGTACTCGCGATGGATCTCGATGCGCTCCCGGTACTGGTTGCGGAGGAGGTTGAGAGAAATTTCGATCGAGGCATGGACGTCGATTTCCGATACCCGGTCGCTGTCCATGCGCGAGAAGGTGCGCAGGTCCGAGACAATCGTATTGATGCGCGTCGCCCCCTCGGTGAAGTTGTTGATCAGGGTCGGCAGGTCTTCCCGGATGAAATCGTAGTTGATGCTCTCTTTCAAACCCGCCATGCGCGCACGATCTTCCGGCGAAAGGCTCGGCAGGCCGTCGTAGGCTTCGAGCAGCAGCTTCAGCTTCTGGGTGTATTCTTCCAGAAAGCCGGTATTACCATAAATGAAATTCAGCGGATTCTTGATCTCGTGCGCGATGCCCGCCACCAGCTGGCCCAGCGAGGCCATTTTTTCCGTGTGCACGAGCTGCTCCTGGGCGTTCTGCAGGTCCAGATAGGCCTTTTTGAGCGCTTCGTGGGAACTCTCGAGTTCCTCGGTCCGCTGCCGCACAATATCCTCCAGGTTGCGGTTGAGCTCCTGCAGCTGGGTTTCGCGGGTTTCCAGTGCGCGCGCCATGTCGTTGAATGTCGCCCCCAGGGCACCGACTTCGTCCGAGGAGCGGATCAGCACTCTCTGGCTGAGATTCCCCTGGGCGATGATCCGCGCCGTCTGGATCAGGTTCCGGAGCGGAACGGTAATTCCCTGCGCGACAAGGAAAGTAAAGAAAATCGCCGCCGATGCGAGCAGGAAGGTAGCCCCCACCAGCCACCAGCTCATGTTTTTGATAGGACGGAATATGTCGGTTTCATCAATTCCCACTCCGACGATCCATCCGAAAGCCGTGTCATCGATGGGGGCCAGGCCCGAGATCTTCTTGTTGCCGGCCGGAAACTCATACGCGAAGCTCCGCCTTTGCTGCAGGATCGCTTCGTGCAGGTCCAGCAGCCGGTGAGTTTCGACCAGTTTCGTCCCATACAGGTTCTGCCCCGAGAGCGGATAGGATCGCAGGGGTTCGATGCCGATCCTGTTCTCCCTGTACTTGTGCGCAATGATCGTGTCGGCGTCCCTGGCGTACATGAAGGCGTAGCCCGTGCTCAGATTCCTGTTGGCCAGATCCGTTTCCACGCTGTCGAGCACTGTCTGGATGTAGAACCAGTTGATAACGCTGATCCAGACGCCGACCACCTCCCCGCCCTGAGGGCTCCTGACCGGTTCCGAGAAGGCGATGTTGTACTGGTGGCTGACATCTTCGTCACGGTAGTCGTACAGGCGCTCCACGAGCGAGGACTGGTACCAGTCGTGGTGCGCGGCTTCCCCCCTTGCGGACCTGTCAAACAGTTCTTTTTCTGCACGATATACCGCTATGTTCTCCCCCAGAACCAGGCCGCTGGCGGAAGATGGAAGCGGCGCCCCGTACCGGTCCACCGTATTGATGGCGATGATCCTCCCGCGGCTGTCCAGGAGCACCAGGATGTCGTAAACCTCATGCGTGACGGCATAACTGTTCAGCAGCCGAATCAGCGCCAGCCGGTTTGGCTCGCTGACTGCAGGTGAGTTGAGCGATACGATGCTTGCAATCGACGCCACTTCCTGCCTCTGATTGCGGAGCATGATGTCGATCTTGTCCGCCGTATCCTGAGCCTTGTTTTCAAGCGCAAGCTTGATCCTGTCCTCCGTGATCTGCTTGCTTCCCACCAGGTAGGAGAAAAACGAGATCCCGACCAGGGGCAGAAGCGAAAGAACAATCATCAGGAACAGGAGCTTGTTGCGCAGACTCCGGAAGACCATAATGTTCACACCCGGAATGGTAGCCGCCCAGGCGGCCGCCGGTATCGATCACGGCCGCATTCCACCTGCCGCCACCGGCAGCCATCCCTGGAGAACCCAGGGGAAAGGAATCGCTTTTCACCGAAATAGTTCACTCCCTGAAACTTTCCCCTCCACCAGGGGTTATCACTCATGGCTGACGCGATCATGACCCAGACCGACCAGGACGCTGCACTCATGGTGGCTTTCCAGAATGGTGATAGTACTGCATTTGACCAACTTCTAGACAAATATCACAGACCAATTGTCAACTTTATTTACAGGATTGTCAATAATTCAGGAGAAGCGGAGGAACTGGCTCAGGAGGTCTTCCTGCGAGTTTTTCGGGCGCGCCAGGGCTATGAGCCGAAAGCCAGGTTTGCGGCCTGGATCTATCGGATCGCGACCAATGTCAGCCTCAAGGAGGCGGGCCGGAAGCGCCGGATGAGGTTCTGGAATCACAATCACGGTTCTGAAGGCGCACCCGGCCTGGATCTGCAGGAAGTGATTCCCGATCCCGGCCCGGATGCGGAGCGCCGGATGATCTCCGGGGAGTTGGGGAGAGTAATCCGGCGTGCGATACAAGGTCTCCCGCGCAATGAGAGGGTCGCTCTCGTGCTCCGCCGATACGAGGAATTGAGCTATAGGGAGATTGCGGACATCATGGAATGCACGGAGGCGGCGGTGAAAACTTACATCCACCGCGGCAAGCTCCATGTGCGTGAGGGAATTCTCCCCTATCTCGAGAAAGGAAGGGTTTGAATGCGCTGTTATCGTGCACGCGGGCTCCTGAGGCGCAAAGCCGCCGAGAGCCTGAGCGATAGCCAGGAGCGGCGGCTGGAGGAGCATCTGGGCGCCTGTCTAGCCTGCTCCAAGCTCACGGAGGAAATCGAGCGCGCCTGGGCAGCGCTCGGGCATCTCCCCACGGTGGAACCGTCCGCCGATTTCCTGCCCAGGCTCAAGGCCAGGTTGCGTGAAGAGGATACCTCTTCCCGGCAGGGAACCGGGCCTGTGCGTTCCTGGCGTTGGGTGGCAGTTGCGGCCTGTGTTTTGCTCGCGGCGGTTTTTGCGGCCAGGTTCGAGACCGGCCGGCAGAATCCCTCCCCAGAGGAGCGTACGGCTGTTTCGGCAAGGGATTCCAACGTCCCGGACGAACAGTTCCTGCAGGATCTGGAGGAGATCCTTCAGCAATCGGATGTCGATTTTCTTTCGGCGTATGACGTATGGCCGGCTGTCCCGCAGGATGCGAAAGACCGGGGGACACGGAAGGCAGGGGAAGCGGACGGAAGCAAAAAGAAGGAGAGGCCATCATGAGAAAGTCGCTCAGCTTCGTCTGGATTGGGCTGGTCGGGCTGTTGTCTGCACAGCTTGCCTTCGCGCAGGCCGCGCTGAAGGAGATGCCTCCTGGCAAATGGTGGACGAACAAGCGGATTATTGCCGATTTGAGGTTGAGCATGGATCAGCAGGCGAGGATCGATGCCATCTGGACACAGAGCCGAAGGACCCTGATCGACAGGAAGGCGGAATTGGACAGATGCCAGGTCGATCTGGAAGAGGTCCTGGGCAAGGATGCCGTCGATGAGGCTGCCGCGCTCAGGGCGTTCGACCGGCTTCTGGAGGCGAGAAACAGCCTCGAGCGCGGCACGTTCCAGATGCGGATTCAGATCAAAAACCAGCTCTCGCCGGAACAGCAGCAGAGGCTGGAGACGATCTCCGAGTTCCTGCGCCCCCTGAGAAAGAAGGGGAACACGGCCGCCCCGGCAGTTCCGCCAGTGCTCCCCGCCAGAAAATCCGGGCGATAAATCCCGCGACCCGCCAAGCCCGTCGCGCCGGGCTCCGCATGGTCCAGGCTATCGCCCTCAGGTGAGACTGTAGCTGCGCGCCGCGTAATTGTTCCCGGGCAACGCCTGATGAGGCGCGTGGCGCTGGCAGTCAGCTGCCACCTCGGATCCCAGCCGATCGTCATATGTTCCGCCGGCATCCCGGGGTGGGGCCCCTCTGTTGCCTGCAGACAGCCCCTATGGAAGGGCCGCACAGAACAGCCCAGGGCGCGGAGCCTTGGGAAAACGGCATACACCTTCCCGCTTCAGGAACCACCCACACTCCGACCCTGAATGGGTCGAGCAGAACAGGCCAAGATAACGCATGGCACCATCATTCCTGATCCCTCAAGGCCGGGCGATTTCCGCCTGTTCGCGAAAAAATTCTCGCTCATTTCCGCCCCTCACGGCTTAGGAAAGTTGTGCTGACGCCACGATGAGCGTTACCCGGCGGAAAGGGGAAGAAAACTGCCCGGAGAGCCACCGCAAAAATCATTAAGCGCATACCGCAGGCAAGTCGATAGGATAAATGGATTTTGCCCATGACAGCGGCGGATGGAAGGTCGGTTTGGGTCTTCAAAGGTGCGTGCCTGGCCTTACATCACCCCCCCAATGAACCCGCATTCCATGTGGAAAGGTAATCAAGAAATGAAATTAATTGCTCGCTTGTACCCCTCCCTGGCAATTCTGCTTCTGCTGGCGGCGCCTGCGTTCGCCCAAAACCAATACCGCATTGAGGTGTTCGGTGGCGGCAACTTCCCCATTGACAAAGATTTCCTGATCGGCGAACCCCAGTTTTCGCCGCCCATGCAAGGATCTCATGAGTATTCACAGGGCGTCAGAGGCGGCGTCCGTTTCGGGGTCGACTTCAAGAAGTACTGGGGCGAAGACATTATTTACAGCTACGGATCAAATGCCACCAGGATCATCAACTCGACCAGCGGCATCGAGTTTCCCTTCACTGTGAAATCCCACCAGTTTGCCGTCAACGCCCTGCTGTACCCCGGGGGTGCCGGAGAAGACAGCAAGGTCGCTCCCTACGTTACGGCGGGAGTGGGAGCGACATTTTTCGTGATCTCCCCCGAGACGGTCAACGCCGGGCTCGAGAGCGGGCTCGGGAATCTGCACAGTGAAAATGTGTTTGCATTCAACGCGGGCGGGGGGATTCGAGCACGAGTATCCAGGCGCATTGGAATTCGCGTGGACGTCCGCGACTACATGACACGGCCTCCGCGATTTGGCCTGCCGGAGAAATCCGATGACCCGGACGCGGTCGTCTTTCCGGCGAGCGGCGTGTTCCATCAGATTGAGGCTTCTTTTGCTGTCGTCTTTTATTTCTGAGGCGAATGCGCTCGCACTCCTGATGGTGCGAGGCACCGTCGATTCAGGTTCGGGGAAACATCCTCTTGGATGAGGTGATGTCATGATCAGAAGGTCTCTCAGCGTACAGAGTCGTTGCCTGGCCCTGGTGTTCGGCCTGTGCTTCCTGCCCGGTTCCACGGCATTGCAGGCTCAAACGGCGGCTGCATCGCATTTTATTTTCCCGCGCTTCACGCTCTTCGCGGAGGAAAGCACGGGGATTGCCGTGTTCAATCCGAATCGGTATGCGGCACAGGTCACCTTCACTCTTCGCGAGGCGAATGGGAGTCTGGTGGATGTCGTAAGCAATCCGGCAACGGTAACGGTGCCGGCTCGCGGCCAGACCGCCAAAACGGCAGGGGAACTCTTCGGCAGCGTGGACCTGTGGACCTCGTTGGAGATCACCAGCTCCTCCCCCGGGTTACTCGCTTATTATCAGACCTTCGACCCCGGCATGACCTATCTGGACGGCAGCGAAGCACCTCTCATATCCGGCGACCTCATCATCCCGGTGATTCCCGGTCCGAACGAGGGCCTATCCGAGATCGATTTTGTCAATCCGAATTCCAGGGAAACTTCGGTGGAGTTGAAGCTCTGGAATTTCGAAGGGCGGCTTCTCGGGACGGCGACAATCCACGTGCCGGGCGGCGGCTTCTACCAAAACCTGACGCACCTGGCATTCCCGGCCGGCACCGACTTCAGCGGCGCCTCCCACATCACGGCCGCGTCCAAGCCCAGAAACGTTTTTTCCGTCGCCCAGACCGTGGCGGCCACAAGCCTGTTCGCAGGATTCTCCTCAACCGTTTCGCCGGAAGGAGACCTGGACCTCGCAGCTCTGAATGCCGTACCGTTGACCGAGACATCGAACTCCGGAGTGATTCCCTACTTCCGCAGCGGCGGGAGCTACGCGTCGACGCTTTCCCTCACGAATGTCGAGCCTGCGGCGGCAACCGTCACCGTGACAGCGGTCGCCAACAACGGCTCCACGCTCGGCACACGATCCATCAGCCTCAACGCTCAGGGAGGCCTGAGGGCGCCATTGCAGAATATCATCCCGTTGCTCGGCTCGGGCGAGAGGGAAGGATGGCTGCTCATTCAGTCTTCGGGACGTATCACGGGGGCCTTGATATACGGCGCCAGCGACGAAGCTTCCCTCACAGCCGCACCCCTGCAGCGGACGCCAAAAACCGAGATCCTGTTCAACCACATTGTCGAGGGATACGGCCTGCACACGGAAGTTTCACTGGTGAATCCGACTCCGAACACTGCCGGTGCGGATGTAGTGGTGGTTGGGCCTGACGGTACGACCCTCGCCGCGGATCATGTCTCAATCGGGCCGAGCAAGCGCGCGTTTTTCTCGCTTGGCGACCTGCTGCCTGAACTCGAGGATCAGTGCGGCGGAGTTATCTACGTCCTGACGAATGAGCCTCTGTTTGCCACCGCCGCCATATGGAGTGACGCCGGCGGGATTGCCTCGAATTTCACGCCTCAGACGACATCGTTCCTTCCCGCCCCCCTCGCCAGTTTCGCCGTTTCGGGCCGGGTTTACGTCAACGACGCGCCAGCAGCCGGTTTCCCCGTGGTGCTTTCCGGGCCGGTAGGGATGCTGGCTACATCCGCAGCGGACGGAACCTACATTTTCACCGACGTGCCCCCGGGCAGGTACACCATGATGGTGGAACAGAGCGGCTTCCGGTTCGTGCCAGCTCAGGTGGACTTTGAAATCACGAATACAAGCCGGCGGCAGGACTTCGCAGGGTTCACCGGATCGGACAACATTCTGGTGCAGCCTGCTTCGGCGCCCGTCGGAAGCTCCGACACCGCCCTGACCATTTACGGGATGGACTTCAACCCGACCTCCGAGGCATTTGCCGGGACGACCAGGTTGCACACGCAATTCGTCGATGCCACACATCTGCAGGCAGTCCTGCCGGCCTACATGATGGAATCGCCCGCCAGCTTCGAGATTGTCGTGGTGACGAACGGATCGAATCCATCCAGGAGAGTCAGCCAGCCTCTGGTCTTCATGGCCTATCAGGACAGGCCGGTTCTGGCGAGCATCGGCACGCAGGGAATCGTCCTGGAGGGAACTCCCGGCGGCATCGTCAGGCTCGAGGGTTCCGGGTTCCTCGAAGGCGCCAGGGTGAAGGTGAACGGTCTGAGCGAAGGCATCCAGACGATTCTGGTCAGCAACACGGAATTACTGGCCTACCTCCCGTCGACGTATTTCGAAAGGGGCGGCATTTACCCGGTAACGGTGGAGAATCCGGTCCCCGCCAATGTGGAATCCAACATCCAGCTCCTGGCGGTGTATTTCGCGCCTCCCTCGGTGGAAACCGTCCTCCCGAATTCCACGCCTGTCCGGCTCGAGCCGGGCGCAGGACCCCTCAATATCGAGGTCGTTGGTTATGGCTTCCGGCGCGGTGCGGTTGTTCTGTTCAACGGCGAGCCGCTGCTGACGACCTATTGTGAGAGCGACGCGTATTGCCTCACGGTCCGGCTCCACGCCAAGATTCCCCCTGAGTTTCTCAACATCGCGGGGTTCGCGAAAATCGAGGTCCGGAATCCGGCCCCGTCCCTGGCCAATTCCCAGGCAGCGATCCTGCGCATCGACGGGCTGCGTCCGGCGATCACGTCGGTTCAGGCCGGGTCCGCGGCACTCCTGGATCTGCCGTTCGCATTCTCCATGCCCGTCATCGTGAACGGCACCAACTTCGGGACCGAGACGATGGTCCGGGTCTACAAGGCCGAGGAAGATCCGCCCGAAGCATTCCTCACGAGTCATGTGGAGGTTATCAGCAGCACGCAGCTGGTGGTGGAAATTCACATGGAATACCCCTATTCTCTGGGTGAGTGGAAGATTGAAGTTGCGAACCCTTCTCCCGGCGGGGGCATCTCGCAGGACGTCAGTTTCTTTGTCACCGAGGGCGCATTCGCAGCCAATCCGTTTCTGATCTCGCTGACTCCCCAGATGGTTGCTGCCGGCGGACCGTCCTTCACCCTGACCATCAACGGCACGAATTTCAAGCCTGGGACGGTGATCAACTTCAATTACGCACCTCTTGTGACTACTGTAATCAGCGACCGGCAGGCGAGAGCGCAGGTGCCGGCATCTCTCATCCGTTCTGCAGGCAAGATACCCATCAGCGTAACCAATCCGGATACCGGCGGAACATCGAACCTGTTGTTCCTCGAAATCCGGTAGGAGGGGCGGACATGTCGCAATGCATCTCGTTTTTTCACAGGTTCCGGCTGTGGGCCGGACTGCTGCTCCTGTTGTGTTTCCCCGGATTGTCCGCGGCGCAGGTCGGCGACAAGGAGCCGAATGACTCCACTGGGCAGGCCAGCCAGCTGGTATCGCCGGCCGGGACGGTCCACGGCGAAATCAGCACCATGCAGGACGTCGACTTCTACAAGTACACGGGAACAGCGGGCAGCGAAATGATCTTTTTTCTTCGGCCCGGTAACGGCTTGGATCCGATTCTCGCCTTCTATACCAGCGGCGGACATCTCCTCGCCTACAACGACAAGGAGATCAATTACAATACAGGCGGGCCCGCCAAAGACGCGGTTCTGTATCTGAAGATACCGGCGAGCGGAGTGTACTATGTCTCGGTTTCCTCCGAAGAGAGATTCAGAAACAGTCCGGAGGGCGGGACAATCGGCACTTACAGCCTATCCGTCTGGCCAAGAACCTTCTGGTCGCAGATTCCGGACATCTACGAACCGAACGATACAAGGGCAACCGCAACCGACGTCGCCATCCCGTTTGAAAGCAATGGAGCAAAGCTCGACTTCTTCGGCGACATCGATTGGTATCTGATCCAGGCAAAGGCGGGTGAGCGGATCAGCGTCGACATCGAATCACTCGAGCCGGAATCACACCCGGACTGGCTGATGACGGTGATGCCGCGCCTCGGGGTCTTCGACGAAACGGGTCGGCTGCTGCAGGAAGCCAGATCAGGAACCGATCCGGACAACGGGTATCAGGGAGATCCAGCAATCTATTTCGACGTGCCATATGACGGGAGCTACTTCATAGCGGTCGCGGCGGGCCCGGATGACCGCTACGGCTCGGTTTTCAGCAACGATGATTTCCTTGCGGACCCGTATATCTCGAGCGCAGAAAACCTGATCGGCTCCTATCAGGTCCGCATGCGTTCGATCCGGCGCCTGTTCTTTCCGCAAATCGCCAACGGCTCTTTTGGATCCATCTATTTCAGGACCAGCGTCGTGCTGGTGAATGCGGGCGACACAGAGGCCGTGGGACATATCTCCTTTTTCAATGCGGACGGTACTGGGATGGAAATTTCGCCCCCGTCCTCCGGCATGCCTCCCGGCATCGTCTATTTCCGGATCCCTGCCAAAGGGAGCTTCGTTTTCGAAACCGACGGAAACGGGCCCGGGACTTCCGGCTACGCCGAGGTGGCGGTGTCGAGTGGCGTCGGTGGAAGTGCGATATTCACAGAATACAGCAGCGGCGGCACTCTGATTACGGAAGCCGCGGTCGCGGCTTCGGAGTTGCTGGACTTCTGTGTCTTCCCTGTCGACGTTACCGGAGACTTCAATACCGGCGTGGCCATTGCCAATCCGGGCAGCGGCGACGTCAACGTATACCTGAACCTGCTCGACTTGTCCGGGAACCCGGTCGCCGCACGGAGCGTGCCGCTGGCTGCCGGAAGGCAGATGGCCGTGTACGTCAGCGGCATCGGTCAGTTGTTCCCATCTTTGAGGAATTTCCGCGGCAGCGTCCAGGTGCTGGCCGATGCGCCTGTTCCCGCGGTGGCGTTGCGCAGCTCATCACGAACCCTGACTACCTTTCCGGCGGTGCCGCTGAACCAGGACTACAACCCGGTCACGCTCACCTTCCCGCAAATGGTTGTGGGGCCCACGAGCGGATCGTACCGGTCGACCATTGTTCTCACGAATCCAGGTTACTTCCCTGCATCCGGCACACTCACCCTGTCGGGCAGGATACAGTTCCGGCGGCCCGACGGAAGCCTGCTTACTCCGCGTCCGGACTCACCGGCCGGGGGCGTGTCCTACGACTTCACCGTGCAGGCTCTGGGTGCGCTGTTCCTGGAATCGGTTCCCGTAGACAGCCTGGTCTCCGGGTACGCCGTGCTGACAGCCAATCACGGCATCGGAGGCGTGGTGATTTTCTCCCTGTATGACGCCGCAGGAGCTCTCATCACGGAAGCGGCAGTGCCTCCGGCGCCCACGTCGGAGGATTTCCTGATCTTTGCGCAGGCCGATGGGATCTACAATACCGGCATCGCCCTGGCAAACACCGGCCCGGACCAGTCTGAGCTATGTTATGTCCTGCGCTCAGATGAAGATCCGGGAAACGCTGTGCAAACCGAACCTTCGGGAATGGCTCCGGGCCTTCATGCTGCCGAGATGATCGCGGGTGAGAACCAGCTGTTTCCGGCTTTCTCGGGAACAGGAACGCTGGAGGTGCGATCCTCGCGGGCCATCCCGGCTGTCGCCTTGCGGCTGACAGCAAAGACCATGACCGCGGTGCCGGTGATGCCGATCGTGAAGTAGTCCGCACGCGCGGCGGCGCGGCACCAAGGCCCCCGCCGCCGCTACGCGATTCCATCGTTCCGCAACCGGGCCGGGCGCGTCAAAGCAGGCCCCGGGATTGCATTTCGGCGATGAAATGCCCGGGACCCACGAATTGAAAAGCCTCGATTCCGAGCTGTCTCGCCGCCTGGACATTGGCTGCCTGATCGTCCACAAACAGGATTTCCGATGGCTTCGCCTGTACTCTCCCAAGGACATGGAGAAATACCCTGGCATCCGGCTTGAGCGCGCCGACTTCATGGGAGAGCACGAGAGTATCGAAATATTTCAGAAAGCTGAAATTGCGGGACATGAAATCGAAATGCAGTTTGTTGGTGTTTGAAACAGCCCAAAGGTGAGTTTTTGCGGACAGCCGGGCAAGCACCGGGTCAGGAATCAGGGGGCGGTCGAAGATGGAGTTCCATGCCTCCAGGAATTCCGGCCACGGAATACGGACTCCGATCCGGCGGCACACATCTTCGTAGAACTCCCTTTCATGTATCGCGCCGCTCTCGAACTTCTGTATGAGCCCGTCGGCAGTCAGCAATGGCTGCAGCCGGGACGGCGCCAGGCCCGAAAGAGCCTGCATCTTTTCTTCGAGCGGGGCAAAATCCAGGCGGACAAGCACCATGCCGATGTCGAGCAGGAGGTAGCGCGGTGGGGAGGAGGTCATCCGCGTCTCTCGAGCGCCCAATCGACGGCTGCCTGCGCAAGCACGCGGGTGGCGTTCACGACTCTGTACGATACGCGCTCTTCATGGAAACCGAGAGGGATTTCGGTGCATCCCAGGATCACTGCCTGCGCCCCTGACTCCGCCAGAGAACTGCCGATCCGCTCAAAAACGTCCTGGCGCGCGCGATCGTATGTGCCTGCCTTGATCTGGAAGACGGCCTGCTGGATGGCCTCCTGATCTCCGGCGTCCGGGACGATCACTTTCACGCCATGACGGGAAAACACATCCCCGTACACACCACTCAGGACGGTTCCTTTCGTTGCCAGCAGACCAACTGCATCGGCGGTCCCGAGCAGTCTCAGGACGCTCTGATAGGTCTCCTCGATCATGTTCAGGATTGGGATTCCCACCTTGGGCTGCACTCGCGGCAGGAAGTAATGGGCGGTATTGCACGGGACTGCGATGATGCCTGCGCCCGCCCTCTCAAGAACCAGGGCGCCTTCGAGCAGGCAGGGCGTCGGATCTTCTCCCCCGGAGAGGATCGCCTGCGTTCGCTCGGGCACCCTCGGATCTGAACGGATCACGACGGGAATGTGGTCCTGGTCCTTCCGCGCTGGTGTGAGGCGGATGATCTCGCGGAAGAAATCGACCGTGGCTTCCGGCCCCATACCACCCAGTATGCCAATCATACGATGGGTCATCACGCCTCCTCTCCGGCGTGGAATCCACGCGTCCGTACCGTCGCCCGCTCGATGCGTTCCCAGTCCGGTTCATAGCCTATGCCCGGCGCATGGGGCAGCCGGATGGTTCCCTGCGGTGTGACGTTCACAGGAGGACGGACCGTGTCTTCCTCATAATACCGCTTGCTGGCCGAGACGTCGCCCGGCAGCGTAAATGCCGGCAGGCTCGACATGGCGATGTTATGCGCCCTGCCCACGCCGCTTTCCAGCATGCCGCCGCACCAGACCGGAACCCGGTTGCGGGTGCAGTAGTCGTTGATCTTGAGGGCTTCGCAAAAGCCCCCCACTCGCCCGAGTTTGACATTGATGATCCGGCAGCTTCCCATCTCGATGGCCTTGCGCGCATCCTCGGCGCTGTGGATGGATTCGTCCAGGCAGATCGGCGTACTGAGCTCCTTCTGCAGGATCGCGTGGTCGACGATGTCGTCGTACGCGAGAGGCTGTTCGATCATCATGAGGCGGAAGCGGTCCAGTTGGCGCAGGAGCGGCAGATCGGCAAGGCTGAAGGCGGAATTGGCATCCACCATGAGCGGAACCTGGGGAAACTCATCCCGGATGCGCGCAAGCGGCTCGACTTCCCATCCGGGCTTGATCTTGATCTTGATCCGGCGGTACCCGGCTGCCAATTCCAGACGCACCTTCCGAAGCAGGGTGTCCACATTGTCCTGGATCCCGATGGATACGCCGCACGGAATCTCGTCGCGCACTCCGCCGAGGTGCTTGTGCAGTGGAATCCCCAGGATTCGCGACTCAAGGTCCCAGACGGCCGTCTCGATTGCCGCCCGCGCCATCGGATTGCCGCGTATGGGCCTCAACAGGGGAGCTACCGCCCGCGCATTCTCCAGGTCCTTTCCGATGACACTCGCAATGGCGAAGTCCGACAGGATGTGCCAGGCGGTTTCCGTTGTTTCACTGCTGTATCCGGGCTCCTCGCCGGCAGTGCACTCCCCATAGCCGGCGCCGTCTACCGTCCGCACGGTCACAAGGATGATTTTCCGCTCGAGAGTACGCCCGAAACTGGTCTCGAAATAGTGGACCAGCGGAAGGCGGATTTCGCGCAGCTGAACTTCCTGAATGCGGATCATCTGGTCTTCCTCTGATTCGGCCGTCCCCATCCGCCGCCGCCCGGCGTTTCCACGATGATGCGCTCCCCGGACTTCAAATGGAATCTGCACTTGGATGGGAGGCGACGCGTGGAATGGGCGCCCCGCAACGTAGTGCGCCCCGGCTTCCCCGGCTCTCCTCCGCTCAAGCCATAGGGGCGATTGCGCCGTCGGTCGGAGAGAATCGTCGCGTCCGCGTCGGTAAGCAGTTCAATCTCGCGCACGATGCCGTTTCCGCCGCGGCGGGCGCCTTTTCCCCCCGTACCCGATCTCAGTGAATAGCGGCGGACCCGGAACGGGAAAGCGTACTCGAGGGCTTCTACCGGCGTATTCAGCGTGTTGGTCATGTGCGTATGTATGCCGTTGCTCCCGTCACTGGCGGCACACGCTCCCATGCCGCCGCCGATGGTCTCGTAGTACGAGAAGACCTGGCCGTCCCTGGGGCTGATCCCGCCGAGCGTCAGATTGTTCATTGTGCCGCTGCTGGCGGCGGGGATCCTATCCGGCACAGCACGGCCGAATGCCTTCAGCAGCACGTCGACGATGCGCTGCGAAGTCTCGACGTTCCCTGCAGCCACGGCCGCCGGGAATCGGGCGTCCACCACGCTCCGCTCCGGTGTACGTATGCGGATCGGCCGAAGCACGCCTGAGCTCGCCGGAATGGATTCGGGAATCAGAGCCCGCACGACATAGTAGACCGCGGATTCTGTAATCGCACGGACGGCATTGATACTGCCGGCAACCTGCGGATCCGTGCCCTCGAAATCGACCTCCAGATTTCCGTCGCCGACTGTGATCCGGACGCGCAACTTCACCGGCCTCGGGCTGATGCCGTCGTCGTCGAGACAGTCTTCGGCCTCATACACACCCTTCGGAATGCCCCGCAACAGCGCACGGACCATCGTCTCGGCATAGTCCTGCAGGTGGCCGGCATAGCGGAGCGCCTCCCCGGCCCCGTAGCGGCGCAGGATGTGCAGCAGGCGCCGCTCGCCCGTTCGGTTGGCGCCGATCTGCGCCGTAATGTCCCCCTCGCGCTCGCGTGGCGTTCTCACGTTTGCCAGCAGCAATCGGAAGACTTCCTCTATGCGGCGGCCTGCGGAGAAGAGCTTCACGGGCGGGATGCGCAAACCCTCCTGGAAAATTTCGGTGCTCAGCGGCATGGACCCAGGCGTCATACCCCCCACGTCGGAGTGATGGGCCCGGTTGGCAACATAAAACAGCAGCCTGTTTCCCCGTGGGCCCTCATGGAAAACCGGGCTGACAAGGGTGATGTCCGGCAGATGCGTCCCCCCCTCGTACGGGTCATTCAGGATTACAATATCCCCGGGCTCCATCTTCACAGCCAAAACGGCGGCATGCACGGACATCGGCATCGAGCCGAGGTGTACCGGCAGGTGATCCCCCTGGGCCACCAACTCCCCCGCCCCGTCAAAAACCGCACAGGAATAATCCCTTCTCTCCTTGATATTGGGAGAGAAGGCGGTGCGCCGCAACGTAACACCCATTTCCTCGGCGGCAGAGGCGTAGAGCGATTTGAAGATCTCCATCCGGATCGGATCGTAAGCGCGTCGTGCCATTACCGGGCCTCCGATGAGGCCATAGGCTACCGGATGGCTCCGACTCTTGGCAAGTCAAATGCTTAGGTGGCGTACCCGAACCCCCAAATGCGATCGCCCGCTTTCCGGGACACTGGGAAATCCCCTCCCGACGGCGCCGGAACTTCCGCGATGGCATCTTTCCGCCCCCCGGGGGAAAAGGTTCGTGCACGCATGCATCCCTGTGCGGCACGCCCCCCCAGGCAATCGACTTGCAGCCGCGGCAGAAGGGGGCTGAGCGTGAAAATCTGCTCCGGGCTGCAGAAAGAGCTGTCGCATCTTGAAAAACTCTGCGGCCTTGCGAAACAATACGCATGCAGGAGCGTTGTCGCGGCCGGGTTGCTTACCCTGCCGGAGCGCCGAATCTTATTTCTTTGTTTTGTTATAGTTGGCCAAAGGCAAAAACACTTCATCCACGCCGACGTTCTGCCGATAAATATGCAGAGGTGTCGGGCCCCTCTTGCCGGCCACCGGAGGGAGAACCGGTCGTGGTGAATACGGACAGGACTCCCTCGGGGCGGTTGTGCGAGGGACTGCCTTCAGGATACGAATTTGCTGAAAAAACTGCGAACCACGCTGGAAATGATCAAGATCGAGCACACGCTGTTCGCTCTGCCGTTTGCCTTTCTGGGCGCCTTTTTCGCCGCCCGGGGGCTTCCGTCACCCTCGGAGATCGGCTGGATCCTGCTGGCGATGATCGGGGCGCGCAGTGCGGCCATGGCTTTCAACCGCCTCGTGGATCTCCCGTTCGATGCGAAAAATCCCCGCACGGCGTCCCGCGCGCTGCCCCGGAAGCGGCTCAGCCGGGAATTCGTCATCCTGTTCATTCTCGCTTCGTCTGCAGCTTTCATCGGAGCGGCGGCGATGCTCAACCCGCTGGCACTGAAGCTGAGTCCCGTCGCCCTGGCGATCATTTTTCTGTACTCCTTCATGAAACGGTTCACCTGGAGCACCCATTTTTTTCTCGGTCTGGCGCTGGCCTGCGCGCCGGTCGGGGCCTGGGTCGCCATCCGCGGCAGCATCTCCGGCATCCCTCTGCTGTTGGGGCTGGCGGTCATGCTGTGGGTCGCGGGCTTCGACATCATTTATGCCTGCCAGGATGTCGGATTCGACCGGAACGAAAAGCTCTTCTCCATCCCCAAACGTTTCGGCATTCCGCGCGCGCTCTGGATCTCCGGATTTCTGCATGCGTGCATGATAGTACTTCTCGGATTCTTGTATCGCAGGATGCAGTTGGGAGCGCTCAGCCTGGCAGGTCTTGGAGTGGTCGCCATCCTGCTTGCGTACGAACATAGCCTGGTTCGGCCATCTGACCTGAGTCGCGTAAACGCGGCGTTCTTCACGGTCAATGGCTGGATCAGCGTGCTCCTGTTTGTGACCACGGGAATCGATATTCTCAGGCTCCGAGTGCCTTGACTATGCCATCTCAAATCGGTGAACTCCTGATCAAGGAGAACTTCATCACCAGCGAACAGCTGGAATCAGCCCTGAAGCACCAGCGGCAGCACGGCGGCCGGCTCGGCACAGTCCTGATCAACCTGGGATTCGTGCAGGACGACGACATCACGTCGGTCCTGAGCCGCCAATACGGCGTGCCCTCCATCAACCTCGCGTATTTCGAGATCGACGCGGCGGTGATCAAGCTCATCCCGGTCGAAACGGCGCAGAAATACATGGTTGTGCCGCTGAGCCGGGTGGGCAACACCCTTACGGTCGCCACCGCGGATCCCACCAACGTCTTCGCGATGGACGACATCAAGTTCATGACAGGGTTCAATGTCGAACCGGTCGTGGCTACCGAGGCGTCGATCCTGGAGGCGCTGGAAAAGTACTATGGGACCCCGCACGCGATCGAGCTGAAAAAGGTCTACGATGAGATCGCCCAAAGCGAGAAAGAGAGCTTCGAACTGGACCTCGAAGCCGATGGGGACGGGTCGGGGGAGGTTTCCGTCGATGAGCTGCAGCGCTCGAGCGAGGAAGCGCCCATCATCAAGCTGGTAAACCTCATTCTGTCGGAATCGCTGAAGAAAGGCGCCAGCGACATTCACATGGAACCCTATGAAAGGGAGTTCCGGATCCGCTTCCGCATGGACGGCATCCTCTACAACATCATGAATCCGCCCCTGCGCCTGAAAGACGCCATCACCTCGCGCGTCAAGATCATGGCCAAGATGGACATCTCCGAAAAACGGCTCCCGCAGGACGGCCGCATCAAGATCCGGACGACTTTCAACGGCAGGAAAAAGGAGATCGATTACCGCGTTTCGACCCTGCCGACATTGTTCGGCGAAAAGATCGTCCTCCGCATCCTTGACCGGGACAATCTGCCGCTCGACATGAGCCGGCTCGGCTTCGAGGAGGTCTCCCTGAAACGGGTGGAGGCCGGGATCCTGAAACCATATGGAATGGTGCTGGTGACCGGGCCGACGGGCAGCGGCAAGACCTCCACGCTCTACTCCGCGTTGAACCGGCTTAACACGCCGGAAACCAACATCATGACCGCCGAGGACCCGGTGGAGTACAACTTCCGCGGCATCAACCAGGTGCAGATCAGGGACCAGATCGGCCTGACCTTTGCAGCAGCGTTGCGATCGTTCCTGCGCCAGGATCCGAACATCATCCTGGTGGGCGAAATCCGCGATTTCGAGACCACCGAGATTGCCATCAAGGCGGCCCTGACCGGCCACCTCGTCCTGTCGACGGTGCATACCAACGACGCGCCCTCCACTATTTCCCGCCTGCTGAACATGGGCATTGAGCCGTTTCTCGTGGCAACATCCGTGCACCTCATCTGCGCCCAGCGCCTGATCCGCAAGATCTGCGGCGAATGCAAGATGGAGGTCAAGA
Source organism: Acidobacteriota bacterium (assembly GCA_017860135.1). Taxonomy (GTDB): domain Bacteria; phylum Acidobacteriota; class UBA6911; order UBA6911; family UBA6911; genus JAFNAG01. Next base: position 6,251 of record JAFNAG010000021.1, on the reverse strand, counting down.
CCCCCCTCCAGACCCTGGTCAACATCGGGTTCACCCCGGAAGAGGCCAAGAGCATCCAGATATACCGCGGCGAAGGCTGCAAGGTCTGCAATGGAACCGGCTTCAAGGGGCGCATCGGCCTGTACGAGGTGATGGACGTGTCCGAGGAGATCCAGGAATTGATTCTGGTCGGCGCCTCGGCACGCGAAATCAAGCGCAAAGCGGTGGAAGAGGGCATGCTCACGCTGCGCCAGAGCGGGTTGCAGAAGATCAAATCCGGGGTTACGACGCTGGATGAAGTGCTGCGTGAAACCGTACTCAATTAGGCAGAGGTGCGTCTGATGTTCACTCTAGCGGAGATGCTTCAGAAGGCCATACAGGCGGGTGCGTCCGACCTGCATTTGACGACAGGGTCCCCGCCGCAGCTGCGTATCGACGGCAGGGTGCGCCCCATGGAGGTGCCGGCGCTTACGCCGGCGGATACAAAACGCCTGGCATACAGCGTCATGACCGACACCCAGAAGCACGCATTCGAAGAAAAACTGGAATTCGACTTTTCCTTCGGCATCAAAGATCTGTGCCGGTTTCGCGCCAACGTGTTCACCCAGCGAGGCGCGGTTGCCGCCGTGTTCCGCATGATCCCGTTCGAGATTCGCAGCTTCGAAGCCCTGGGCCTGCCCCCGGTTGTGCAAAAGCTGTGTCAGAAACCGCGCGGCCTCATCCTGGTCACCGGGCCCACGGGGTGCGGCAAATCGACCACGCTCGCCGCCATGATCGATAAGATCAACCGGGAGCGGTTCGAACACATTCTGACCATTGAGGACCCGATCGAATTCCTGCACACCCACAAGTCCTGCATCGTGAACCAGCGCGAGGTGGGCAACGATACCCATTCGTTCTCGGCCGCGCTCCGTGTGGCTTTGCGCGAAGACCCTGACGTGGTCCTCATCGGTGAAATGCGGGACCTGGAGACCGTGGAATCGGCGCTGCGCATCGCAGAAACCGGACACCTGACTCTGGCTACCCTCCACACCAACAGCGCGTTCTCAACCGTCAACCGCATCATCGACATTTTCCCGTCCAATCAGCAGCCGCAGATCCGGGCGCAGCTCAGCCTGGTACTGGAGGGCATTCTGTGTCAATCACTCATCCCCCGCTCCAACGGCACCGGGCGCGCCATGGCGATGGAGATCATGATCCCGAACTCCGCGATCCGTAATCTGATTCGCGAGGATAAGATCCATCAGATTTACAGCTCCATGCAGACCGGCCAGGAAAAATACGAAATGCAGACGTTCAACCAGTCCCTGGCCCACCTGGTGCTCACCCGGCAGATCACGGAGGAGGACGCACTCGGCAAGTCCTCCAACGTGGATGAACTGCAAGAACTCATTCGTCGCGGAGTAGGACTGAATCTGCTGGCAACCCCTGCGGCGGCGCCGCGCATGCGCCGCCCCGAGCCGGTTGGCAGCTTCGGTCGCTAGTCCGGAAAGGCCGTTATGCCGGTATACACGTTCCGCGGACGAAATATCCGCACAAACGAAAGCATCACGGGGGAGAGGTTTTCAGCCAGCGCCCAGGCACTCGCCGCAGTGCTGCGCCGGGAGCAGGTCGCCCCGATTTCCATCCGCGAGAAAGCGGATCGCTCCCGGACATTTACATTGCGCCGGAAAGTCCCCCAGGCGGACGTCGCCCTGTTCACGAGGCAGTTTTCCGTCATGCTCGACGCCGGGTTGCCCCTGGTACAGTGCCTGGAGGCGATGGCGCAGCAGAATCCGAATGCCGCCTTCAAGAGCACGCTCGAGCAGGTCCGCGGCGACGTCGAGGGCGGGAGCACGCTGGCGGACGCCATGGCCAGGCATCCCAAGGTTTTCGATCCCTTGTACACCAACATGATCGCGGCGGGGGAAGCCGGCGGTATCCTGGACACGATCCTGCAGCGCCTCGCGACTTTTATTGAAAAGATCGTCAAGCTCAAGCGGGCGCTGCGTTCCGCCATGATCTATCCGGTAGTGGTCCTGTCGATTGCCGCTATCGTGGTCAGTATCATCCTGTGGAAGGTGATCCCGGTGTTCCGGACCCTTTTCGAGGGATTCAACGTGCAGTTGCCTCTGATGACCCGGATGGTGATTGCCGCTTCCAGCTTCCTCGAGACGTACCTCATCTTCATGGTCGCAGCCGTGGGGCTGATTGCCTTCGGAATCCGATCCTATTACAAGACCGACAACGGAAGGCACACAATCGACAGGTTCCTGCTCCGGATCCCCGTCCTCGGCGAGGTCTTCCGGAAGATCGGGGTCGCACGCTTCACCCGTACCCTGGCCACTCTGCTGACGAGTGGCGTATCGATTCTCGAGGGCCTGGACATCACAGCCCGCACCTCCGGAAATGCGATCCTCGAAGACACCATCCTGCAAGTGCGCAAGAACATCGAGGAAGGAAAAACGATCGTAGAACCGATGAAACAGTCCAACTTCTTCCCTTCGATGGTCACTCAGATGGTCTCGGTCGGTGAAACCACGGGCGAGTTGGACACCATGCTCGTCAAGATCGCCGACTATTACGAGGAGGAGGTTGACAACACCGTCGCAAGCATGATGACCATTCTGGAACCCATGCTTATGGTGGTGTTGGGCGTGATCGTGGGCGGCATCGTGATTGCCATGTACATGCCGCTGTTCAAACTCATTCAGACGCTGTCCGGCGGATAAAGGCGGAGGGCAGTGGGAATCAATAGGAAACTGCGGATCTTTAGGTTAACAACTGCCGACTGCCTGCTGCCGACTGCTGGCTGCCCTTAAGAGGATGGTGTGGCGAAGACTCTTTTGCTGGACGCCCCGGTTCCCCGGGCGTGGATCCCCGCAGGATCGGAATCCGCCGCTGTCCTGACGAACCAGGGCGACGAGTTGAGCCGGCGCCTGCTCTGGCTGATTGCGGCCCGGACGGCGATCCTGTTTCTCGGCTTGAACCTCGCCCGCCCGCTTGGAATCCTTCCGGACCGGATCGGCCCGCTGCCGTTCGTTCCCTTGTTCAATGTCTTTTCAGTCACGCTGTCCTCCGCATACCTGGTACTCTGGTGGCGCGGGCGCGGGCTCCTGACGCAGCTGCACTTTCAGATCGCAGTCGATCTCTTCACCGCAACCCTGCTGGTCGCATATACCCGCGGCAGCGAGAGCCCGTTCCTGTCTTTTTACCTGCTGATCATCATCTACAGCAGCTTGACTCTGGGGAGGAACGGCGGAGTCATCGGCGCTGCGCTCAGCACCATTCTCTATACCGGAATGATCGCGCTCAGCCGCATGGGGTTCCTGACTGCTGAAATCGGCCCCACAGAGCTGAATGCACTGACCTATCGAATCGGGTTGCATGTGCTGGGGTTTTTTTCCGTCGCATTCCTCGGCGCCGACCTGTCGCAGCGCCTGCAGGCCGTTCAAGCCGAACTGGTGCTGAAGACCGACTCGCTGCGGCAACTGCAGAGGCTCACGGAACACATCGTGACGAGCATCCGGAGCGGGCTGTGCACCACGGACCTGCGGGGTAACATCACCTTGTTCAACAGCACGGCCGAAGAGCTGACGGGCACGCCACGGGCGGCGGTGCTCCATCGTTCCCTGCAGTCCATCCTCAGCAGCCGATTGTGGGACAGAATCCATGAGGTCGACCTCTTGCAGGATGCACGTGCCCTGCGACACGAGGAATGGCTGACACTTCCCGGCGGATCCCGGCGCTTCCTCGGCTTCAGCGTATCCCCGTTGCTGGATCACGGCCGGAAGCTGATCGGCTACGTCGTGTCGTTCCAGGACCTCACTGAGATCAAGCGCCTGGAAGAGGAAGTACGGGTGAAAGACCGGATGGCTGCGGTAGGACGGATGGCAGCGGGAATCGCACACGAAATCCGGAATCCGTTGGCAGCCATGCGCGGATCCGTCGAGATCCTGCGCTCCCGGCTCGAACTCGCGGCGGCCGATGAACGCCTCCTGGATATTCTGATCCGGGAAAGCGACCGGCTGAACAAGTTTGTCGAAGATTTCCTCAGCTTCGCAAGGCCGTCCCGCTGCACCCATATGCCGCTGGACCTGGCTTCCCTGCTCAGCGATTCGGTCACGCTCTTGAAAAACAGCCGGGAGGTCCGGGACAGGCACGAGATCGGGCTTCAGTTCGCAGGCCCACTGGCCCCGGTCAACGGAGACGCCGACCGCCTCAAGCAGGTCTTCTGGAATCTGGCGCAGAATGCGCTCCGGGCAATGCCGTCGGGCGGCAGCCTGAAGATCACGGCGGGTCCGGCGAATGACGGCGGTGTAGAGATCATGTTCGAGGACACCGGCGCCGGGATGACCGAGGAGGAGAAAGCCCAGCTCTTCCAGCCGTTTTGTTCGAATTTTGGAGGGGGGACCGGCCTCGGGCTCAGCATCATTTTTCAGATTGTCGAGGAACACAGGGGGAAGATCCGGTTCGACAGTGAAAAAGGGCGCGGCACGCTTGTCACCCTCTCCCTTCCCGGTGGTTTGCAGTAAGGTCATCGCGATCGGCTGAAGGGGGCTTTCCAAATTCAGCGTTCGCAGTCTGGATCAACGGCGGAATATGATTCCCAAGGCTTCCATCCTGCTGGTCGACGACGAGCCCAACATCATCGAAATCCTCGAGATCATGCTGCGGGACGAAGGGATGGAAGTTCAAAAGGCGTCCTCGGCGCGTGAAGCTCTGGACCTGCTGCGCCGCAATCCGGTCGACGCCGTGATCTCGGACATCCGCATGCCCGACATGTCGGGAGTAGATCTGCTCAAGGAGGCCCGGCAGCTTTCCCCCGATACCGTGTTCATTCTCATGACGGCCTTCGCCAGCACGGAAACCGCGATCGATGCACTGCAGCACGGCGCCTACGATTACCTCACCAAACCGTTCAAGATGGAGGAGCTGCGCAACATTGTGCGCCATTCCCTCGAGAAGAAGGCGCTGAAAAACGAGGTTGCCGCCCCGACGAACGAGATCGAAGCGCAGCAGGGACAGAAGCTCTTCCAGGCGCTGCATCGCAGCCAGCTTGTGGGCAAGAGCAAGAAGATGCTCGAGGTCTATCGCACGGTCGGCACCGTCGCCATGGGAGAGAGCACCGTCCTGATCGCGGGAGAGAGCGGGACGGGAAAGGAGCTGGTGGCGCGCGCCGTTCACGAGGCATCGCTGCGCAAAGACCGCCCCTTCGTGTCGATCAACTGCGGAGCTTTCCCCGAAACCCTGCTCGAAAGCGAGTTGTTCGGCTATATGAAAGGTGCGTTCACGGGGGCAAATGCCAACAAGAAAGGGCTGCTGGAGGCCGCGGACGGCGGATCGGTGTTCCTCGACGAAATCGGCGACATGACCCCGGCGATGCAGGTGAAGCTCCTGCGGGTACTGCAGGAGAGAAAGCTCAGACCCCTCGGGGGCACGCACGAAGTTCCCGTCGATGTGCGCGTGATCGCCGCCAGCAACCGTGACCTCCATGCGGCCATTCAGCGGGGAGAGTTCCGCGAAGACCTCTATTACCGGATTGCCGTGATCACCATCGAGCTTCCGCCGCTGCGGGACCGGAAGGAAGACATCGATCTGCTGGCGTTCCACTTCCTGACCCAGTACGCCGAAAAGTGCGGGAAACGCGTTTTCAGCATATCTCCCGAAGCACTGCGCTGCCTGCAGGGCTATCACTGGCCGGGGAACGTGCGGGAACTGGAAAACACCATCGAACGCGCCGTCGCCCTGGAAACCACCGAAGCCGTCCAGGTAGACCGCCTCCCCGATGCCGTCCGGAAACTTCCTCCCACCACCATGAGGGATCCGTTCACGCTTCCCGAAGGATCTTTCCACCTTGACGAGTTTCTGCAAAGCCTGGAGCGGGATATCATCTGCCAGGTCCTGCGGCGCACCGAGGGGAATCAGACCCTCGCCGCAGTTTACCTCCAGCTGACCAAACCATCGCTGCGCCACCGCATCCAAACCCTGGGGATTGATCCCTCCGCCTTCCGGGGCAACGTCTCAAGCTGCTGAAAAAGAGTAACTGCTTAGCCGGCTCGGAACCGTTAAGGGTCTGCAAATAAAGCCACCAGTTTCACGAATTCTCACGAGGAATCATCTCCCTTGATGCGAGGCATGCCACGCGGCTTTCGTGATTATTCGTGGCATTCGTGGCAGTTTTCTTCGGGCTGGCAAAACAACAACGAAAAAGAAAAGGGGTCGCAAGGGTACAGGATGGGTCACAGGTTGGAATAATCACACCCTCCACAAATATGTTCGCTCATTTGGAT
>JAFNAG010000392.1 GCA_017860135.1 Acidobacteriota bacterium | reverse complement strand
AAAACGGCCAGATGCGCCTTGTATCCACGCCCGTCTGCGCCGCCTCGCTACGAAACCTTGTGAGAAATGCGGGTTAGGCGAGACGCCGGCGTTTCCAGGACGATCTGGCGAAAACTCGCATCCCAAAAAACCATACTTTGCATTCAGTACCATCCGCAATTTCCGGCGCATCACCTTGACTTGCGTGCAGTCCTGTTGAAAGATGGTCTGCAGCAAAAGATAGAGTTTGGGCAGTGAAGAGGTGGAACCGCAGTCTTCATCCCGGGATAAGTTCCACATGGGCATTGGGCGGCAGTCCGGCCAGGACTTTCTGAAATATTCAAAATACGTTCTTCCTGTCGGTGCCGTGGCCATCCTCGGCACGGTGCTCGGAGTCGGCTGGTTTACGCAGCCCGACAGGTTCGTTCGCGGCTATCAGCCGCAGCAGCCGATTTACTATTCCCATCAGCTCCATGCCGGCACGCTCAGGATCCCTTGCCTTTACTGCCATTCCGGCGCCGCGAAGTCGCGCCAGGCCGGCATCCCGTCCGTCGAGAAATGCATGAACTGCCACAAGGTGACCAAAACGGATCGGGAGCAGATCAAGCAGCTGGCAGCGGTGTACGCTGCCGGGACTCCGCTGCAGTGGCGGCGCGTTCACTCTTTGCCGGACCACGTTTACTTTGATCACAGGCCGCACGTGAATGGCGGGATTCTTTGCCAGACCTGCCACGGCGAAGTGCAAACGATGAATGTGGTTTATCAGAACATGTCTATGCGGATGAGCAATTGCCTGGGATGCCACCGGGATCCCGAATATGCGCTTCCCGCCGGTTCCGCGATTACCAGCGGACCGGAGCATTGCTATGCCTGTCACCGTTGATAGTCAGGGGCCTTTGGAGATGCGGCCCCGGGAAGAAGGAAATCAATAATGCGTCTGCCCGACGGAAAGGATGCAATTTCGCGCCGAAGGTTCCTGACCCTCCTTTCTGCTTCGGCATCCCTGGCTGTCGGCACCTCCTGTTCCAGAATCGACCGCGGAACGATTGTGCCGTTTACCAAAAGACCGGGCGGAATCATTCCGGGAGTTGCGAACTATTACGCCAGCACGTTCCAGGAAGGGTTGGCGACACACGGAGTCCTTGTAAAGGCGCGCGAGGGAAGGCCCATCCACATTGCGGGGAACAGCGAGCACGCCGTTTCCCGCGGGAGCGCGAGCCTGCGCGCAATGGGCGACCTCCTGGGACTGTATGATCCCGACCGTCTGCGCGGTCCTTTATATAAGGGCGAACCTGCAACATGGGAAGACGCTCGGAAAACGCTGGCCAAAGCGCTTTCGGACGCACGCCTGATGGAAAGGCGGGTGCTCTTCCTGACAAACGCCCTTGTTTCTCCCACCCAGAAGGCGCTGCTCTACGACCTGAGGCTCGCGCTGCCCGGCTTGCGTCACGCCGCCTTCGAACCCGCTGCTCCCCAGCCGGAGATTGCCGAGTCAACAGCGCTGTTCGGGAAAGCTATCATTCCCAGAGTGCATCTCGACCGGGCCGGTGTGGTCCTGTCGCTTCAATCCGATTTCCTGGGAACAGATCCGAACGCGCCCGTATTCACGCGGGATTTTTCGCGCCGCCGAGCCGTGTCAGGGCGCGGCTCAGGGATGAACCGCCTTTGGGTGCTCGAGGGGAGCATGACTCTCACGGGAGCCAACGCGGATCAACGGCTGCAGGCGCGGCCTTCAGCGCTGGCCGGGGTTGCTTTTGCTCTGGCGCTGTTGTTGAATCAGAAGCACGCTCTGCCGCTCCCGGAAGGATTGACGCCTGAGGATTTCAAGCCGTTCGAGATTCGGCGTGCAGCACAGGCCGCGGGAATCGATCCAGCCGCGCTCAGGTTACTTGCCGATAATCTCGCGCATGCAGGCAAGTCTGCCCTGGTGCTTGCCGGGCCGGCCCTCACGCCACAGGCTCATGCCGCCTGTTATCTCCTGAACTCTATGCTCGGCGCCGTGGGGAATACACTTGATTTGGCCGGTGCTCCACCGCCGCCGGAGTTGACCGGTTTTTCCGAACTCCAGTCTCTCCTGCAAAAAGCTGAACAGGGAGAATTCGCGATCGGGATCTTCTGGAGCACGAATCCCGCATACGCGTTCCCGGACCATTCTTTGTGGAAGAAAGCGGTTGCGAAAATCCCGGAGACGTATCGGATCGGTTTGTATGAGGACGAAACCGCGCTCGATTGCGCGTGGAGACTTCCCGAGCACCACTGGCTCGAGTCGTGGGGCGATTTCGAACCCTCTTCCGATTATGTCAGCTTGCGGCAGCCGGTATCCGGGCCGATTCACGACACGATGCAGGCCGAGGAATTTCTGCTCGAGTGTCTGCGGCGCATGAAAGTCCGGACGCGGCCGAGCTATTGCGATTACCTAAAATCGAGGTGGCAGTCGGATGTATTTCCGGCAGGGAGTCCCGTTCCGTTTGAATCATTCTGGAATGCCGCGCTGCACGATGGCGGCGCCAGGCGGGAGCCCAGGCAGCAGCCGCCATTCGTGATGAACGCGGCCGCGCTCAAGGATGCAATCGCGACATCGAGCCCGGCAACTGCCGGCGGACTGGAGCTGGTCCTTTCCCCGGGTTCCGGAGTGTACGATGGACGGTACGCGAATAATGGATGGCTTAATGAACTGCCCGATCCAGTGACCAAATCCGACTGGGGCAATCCAGTGCTGCTTTCCCTTTCCGACGCGGAGCGGCTTGGGGTCCAGCAGGAGGACGTGGTCAGCATTTCCATCGGGAGCATGACTGTCGAAACGCCGGTGATCATTCAGCCCGGGCAGTCGCCTGGAGTCGCCGCGCTTGCCCTCGGCTATGGACGCCGGACTGGAAGCGTTGCGGTCGGAATCGGGGTGAACGCCTATCCGTTGATCAACATCCTTTCGAAATCGCCGTACCTGCTGACTGGGGTGAAGATCATCCGCTCCGGGGAACGGCGCGAGATTCCGAAGACGCAGATGCACGACCGGATGGAGGGGCGGCAACTGGCGCGGTCGCTGACGCTGGCGGAGTACTCCCATGAGCCGGAGCATCATGGCGAGAAGCATGCGAAACACGAACCGCACCACACCGCGTCGTTGATCCCGGAATTGAAATTTCCGCAGAACAAGTGGGGAATGGCCATCGATCTCTCGCTCTGCACCGGCTGCAGCGCATGCGTCATCGCCTGCCAGTCTGAAAATAACGTTCCGGTGGTTGGACCGGAGAGAATCCTGGATGGCAGGCACATGCAATGGATCCGGATCGACCGTTATTATGAGGGGGATCTGCGCTCTCCGTCGGTGCTCCACCAGCCTATGCTGTGCCAGCATTGCGACAATGCGCCCTGCGAAATCGTCTGCCCGGTGAACGCCACGACCCACAGCCCGGATGGCCTGAATCAGATGGCTTATAACAGGTGTGTGGGAACCCGGTACTGTTCCAACAACTGTCCCTTCAAGGTGCGGCGCTTCAATTTCTTTGATTACACCTCGACGAAGAGAGAGCCGGAAATCCTCGTGTATAACCCCGAGGTTACGGTCCGGCCGCGAGGCGTTATGGAGAAATGCACCTTCTGCGTGCAGCGGATCCAGGACGTGCGTCAGCTCGCGAAGTTCGAATCCAGGCAGGTCAGGGACGGAGAGATCCAACCGGCATGCGCCGCCGCATGTCCGGCAGGTGCGATCGTGTTTGGCGACCTGAACGATCCTGAAAGCCGGGTTTCGAAGATGGTAAAGATGGACCGGCATTACCGCTTGCTCGAGGAGCTTGGAATCAAACCATCCGTGACCTATCTCACGGATATTGCGAATCCGGCGATTACCAAGGACAGGGCATGAAATCGGAATCGATCCTGACGTCTGAGGACCGCATACTTGACCGTTTGAAGCCCCCCCCAGTCCTGAAGGGACATGTCAGCCTGGGAGGGCTGGATGATCAGGTGCTGGCGCAGGTCGGCGTCAAGCCATCGCCTTTGTGGTTTGTGGCTTTTGCGCTCACATCGTCGGCGATGCTGCTGGGGCTCATCCTGATCGGCTACACGATCGCGACGGGCATCGGCGTCTGGGGCAACAACGTCCCGGTCGCGTGGGCGTTCGATATCATCAATTTCGTCTTCTGGGTGGGGATCGGCCATGCTGGAACTCTGATCTCGGCCATTCTGCTGTTGTTCAGGGCTCGCTGGCGCAACGCCATTTCGCGCTTCTCGGAAGCGATGACGATTTTCGCCGTGATCTGCGCGACGCTGTTTCCGCTCATCCACGTCGGCAGACCCTGGATCGCGTTCTGGTTGATGCCATACCCAAATCAGCGCGGCCTATGGCCGAATTTCCGTTCGCCGTTGCTCTGGGATGTGTTCGCCGTCAGCACGTACTTCAGCGTTTCTTTGCTCTTCTGGTTCCTGGGACTCGTTCCGGACCTGGCGTCGATGAGGGACCGGGCCGTAACCAGGGTGCGGAAGGTTGTTTATACGATCCTGAGCATGGGGTGGCGCGGAGCGGCTTCGCACTGGCAGCATTATGAGCGCGCCTATCTCATTCTCGCGGGGCTTGCCACGGGCTTGGTGCTATCGGTGCACAGCGTCGTCTCATTCGACTTTGCTGTTTCGCTCGTGCCCGGCTGGCACATGACGATCTTTCCACCCTACTTTGTGGTGGGCGCAATCTTCGCGGGATTCGCCATGGTGGTTATGGCGCTCGTCGTGGTCCGCACAACCATGCGCCTCGAGAACCTGATTA
>JAFNAG010000712.1 GCA_017860135.1 Acidobacteriota bacterium | reverse complement strand
GCCGTGAATCAACCGTTGGACACCCTCTTCAGCCCGCGCGCTTCAGGACGGATACACTCGAGCGCTGGGGAAGACAAGCGGCCTTAAAGCGCACGGGCTGAAGCCCGTGTTCACTGTCGAATTCCATGGGGGCGCGGGCGGGACGCCCGCGCTCCCAGAAAGGCCGATCCTCTAGGTACCGGCAAGAAATGGTTCGCCGGAACGGCGGTGCTTTCCAGGGTCACACGGCCAGAGGTCGTGGTTTTAGCGTTCAATAGAATTTTACCTGTGTTCTCTGTGCGCTCCGTGGTGTGCTTTTTTGGCAGTGGGAAGTGCGATACAATCGGGCGATCCGGAGGAACTCCAGATGATCCGCTTGCACCGCTCCACTCAATTTGCCTCTCTTTTCATGGCAACTGCCGTGCTCCTGGGCGCGCCGGCTCATGCGCAGACAGCGAAGCCGGGCCGGACGCTGCCGGTAATCGGCAAATTTGCGATTGCCGACAGCCCGATCCAGTTTTCGCAGCCGGTGCGGCGCGGGAAATATATCGAATCGGCGGGACGCAGGGCCGTGCTCATGGGGCGCGAGGAGGGATTGTTCGAATCCTGGGTGTACCCGATGAAGATCGTGCGCGACCTGCGCCTTTCGTTTACCGTGGAAGGTTATTCCTACCCTTTGAGCGCCGCGGATCTTGCGGAGTGGATTAATGTCCGTCCCGAGTGTTCCACCATCACCTACTCCCATCCCGCGTTTGTGGTGCGGGCGCACTTCTTCACGCCGCTCGAGGAGCCGGGGAGCCTGATCCTGCTGGACATCGATTCCAACCGCAAAGTCTCGGTCACGGTCAATTTCCTCATCGACCTCGTCCCCATGTGGCCCGGGGGCCTCGGCGGCCAATACAGTTACTGGGACGCGAACCTCAAGGCCTTCGTTTTGAGCGAGAGCCTGCGAAAGCACTCCGCGATCGTCGGGTCGCCGGCGGCGACAGGTTATTCGCTGCAGCCGGCTCACAACCTGCCCGACTCGCCGACGCAGTTCCACATCGACGTGGATCCCGAATACGCCCGCCGCAACTTCATCCCCATCGCCATTGCCGGCGGGCTCGACGCCGCGGCCAAAGTCCAGGAGATCTACCTGCGCATCCTGGCGGAAGCCCGCTCTCTGTACGAGCGCAATGCGCAGCACTTCGGCAAGGTGCGCAACGATTTCCTGCAGCTCCGGTCCCCGGATGCCGGAATCGATCGTGCGGTCGAATGGGCCAAGGTTGCGCTCGACACCGGGTTCGTGTGCAATCCCCAGCTGGGATGCGGCCAGGTCGCGGGTCTGGGGCTTTCGGGAACCAGCGCGCGTCCCGGGTTCGGCTGGTACTTCGGAGGGGACACGTTCATCAATTCGTTCGCCGTATCGTCCATGGGGGATTTCGCCACACTGCGCCAGGAGCTTACCGCTCTACATCATCGCCGCCGACAACTTTTTCCAGCACACGGGGGACAGGGCGTTTCTGCAGGAATCCTGGGAATCGCTGAACAGGGCCTATGCATTTTGTCTGTCCACCGACTCGGACAATGACGGGCTCATGAATAACTCCAAGGCCGGCCTGGCGGCGGTGGAAACCGGCACTCTTCTGAACCGGCTGGCGACGGACATCTACCTGGCCGGAGTCAGCGTCGAAGCGCACCGCGCGATGCAGCGCATGGCGCAGGTCCTGCAGGCCGGGGAGACGGCCTCCAAAGCGCAAGCCGGATTCGACCTCGCGCTTGCGAGCCTGAACCGGCAGTTCTGGAACCCCGAAAAGAACATCCTCTCATTCGCGCTGACCGAGGGGGGCGGACGAAGCGACGAGCTGACGGTGTGGCCCGCGGTGCCCATCCTGTTCCGCCTGATCGATGCCGCGCACGCAGGGCAGATGCTGGACCGGATGGCATCCGGCGAACTCAGCACCGACTGGGGCGCGCGCATGCTGACGAACACGAGCAAGCTCTATGACCCGATCAGCTATAACAACGGCGCCGTGTGGCCTTTTCTGAACGGTCTGCTCAGCTGGGCCGAGTTCCGCAATCACCGGGCGGCGTCCGGCTTCGCCCACTGGGTCCAGAATGCCCGGCTGACGACCGTCCATGCGCTGGGATTTCTGCCCGAACTGCTGTCGGGGGATTTTTATGCGCCCATGGATACCGCCGTCCCGCACCAGCTCTTCTCGTCCTCGGGAGTGCTGACGCCGCTGGTCAAAGGAATGCTCGGGTTTTACCCGGCGGTTGATGAGAAGGCCATCCGGCTGGAACCGCACCTGCCGGCCCGCTGGAATCAGGCTTCTGTGCGCAATCTCAAGGCAGGGAACGGATCGCTGCAGCTGGACATGTCCCGCAGCCCGGAGGAAGCCTCATTCCGCATCCAATCGTCCGGGCTGGCCGGATTCCGGCTGGAGTTCTCCCCGGGATTCGAAGCCGGTGCGCAGGTGAAGAGAGTCCTGCTCAACGGAAAGCCGGTGCAGCCGAATTGTTCCATCGCGGAAGACCTGCATTGCTTGCTCAATTTCCCGCTCGGCGGAAACGATGAAGTCCGCTTTGAGATGGTTCCCGGCCTGCGGATCCTGGAACCGGACGCTGCAACCGCGCCTGGGGATCCCACGCGGCA
>JAFNAG010000391.1 GCA_017860135.1 Acidobacteriota bacterium | reverse complement strand
GTGCGGGCGGGCTTTAGCCCGTGCCCGCCAGGCTGATCTCTCCCAACGCGCTGAGGCCCGCACCCTCTCAGGGTTTCTACCTGCCTCTCCCCCCGCCGGCCGGGCCGACGCCGCGCCCTTGCTCCACTATTGCAGTCGACCTGGTGAAGTCAGGCAGTTTCAGCTGCCGTGTCTCGAAGGGATTCTTCAAGGCGACTTGTTCCTTTTCGTCGACCCCGCCGAGGATGGTTGCCTGGCCGTGCGTCCCGAGGCCGACCTGCACCTCCCTCTTCACAAAATCATCCCCCTGTTTGACATAGACGTACGTCTTGGCATCTTTGACGTCCAGGGCGCTGGCCGGAACCACGAAGCAGGAGTCGTATGTCTCGAGAACAACCCGGGCCTGCAGCGTCATGCCCGGCCTGATCGACCGCAAATACAATCCGGCATCACGGATGGTGACATCACATATGAAATATTTGAGCGGCGAGTTGCGTTCCACAGTCGCCGCCAGAGCCGAAACCGTGCGCACCTCGCCATGCAGCTCCTTGCCGGGGAGCCCGTCCAGTTTGAGAATCACACCCTTCCCCGTGGCCAGACCGCCCGCATCCCGCTCGAGCACATAGATTCGCGCCTGGAGAGCGTTCAGGTCGACCAGATCGATGAGGACCTGGCCTGCCTGGCAACTGTCTCCGATTGCCGGATCTCTCCTGCGGTCGCGCCGGTAGACAACAAGCCCGCTCGCCGGGGCCTTCACCTCCAATGCCGACAACGTCCTCCGGATGATGTCGACTTCGGTTTGTACCTGGTTTCTGGCGATCGCGAGAACCTGTTGTTGGGAGAGGTTCATCCGTTTCTGGACGTCGAGCCGTGCCGCAAGGTTTTCGATCTTTGCTTTTGCAAACTCCGCGTCCAGACGCGCATTGATGATCTCCCATTGGGAGAAGATCGTCTCGTCATCGGGCAGGACGCTCATGGCGTACGAGTAATCAATTTCTGCGGCAGCGTTTTCAAGACCGAGGTCCTTCTCTTCGAATTGCTGATTGCCGGAATCAATCGACGTCTGGAGCAGGTTCTGGCTGAGCGCGTTGCTCTGTGACTCCAGGTTGAGCAATTGATCGGCGCTGTCAAATCGGACTACCGGCGAACCCTCGGATACCATGCTGCCTTCGCCGATCATCCATGCCAGCTTGAGTGCGCCCGCGCCGGTTCCAGGTGTGACCACGGGGACGCTGTTGAGCCCGACAACCTCCCCCCCGGCCTGCACCTGGAGCTGGAATGGCGCCTTTTCGAGGATCAGCACCGGGATCGGGTCTTCCCCCCCGGAAAACGGGTTGATGACTCCAATGCGAGCCCCGATCTCATCGTGAAACATCGCAACGCCCGCGAGTGCGCCGAGCAAACCGGCGATTCCGAGGACGAGCCACTTGGCCCTCTTCCTCCCTTTCGCGTTGTTTCGATACTGATCTTTCATGGTCGGCCTCCTCCTTCGAATCCCAAGCTCAGGCAACCGGTATCCACCCGTTTCATTCCGGTCCCCTGATATCTAATACGATCCGATATGGAACCCTGCGTGTTAAATATATGCAAAATAACTCTTTGCATTTCTTTAACACCCGCCGCTCAAGAGTCGGCGCCATAGCGGCGGCGCCATGCACACTGTGGTGAGAATGCAACGAGGCAAGTCAAAAACCTGCTGCGCGGGATTTGCCAAACGAGCTTTCGCATCCTATCATTTAAGGAGTCGGACGGAGCCCCTCTCGGGTGGGATGCGTGCGATTGCAGGTGAAAGCGTGTTTTCGCGACATTCCTGGGGCAAGTTCCGGGCAAGGTTGCCAGATCTTGACCGGGCGGCAAATCAATGGAAGTGTGGATAAGGAGATCACCGATGATGCGTCACGGGTTTTTCAGGACCGCGTCGGCCGGCTTGATTCTGTCAGTGCTGGCTGCGGCAGTCCCCATGTTCGCTGCAAAATACAACACAATCGTGGATATCGGAGCCCCCATGCCCCAGTTTTCAAACTTGCCGGGCACGGATGGGAAAATCCTGTCATCCAGCGACCTCAAGGAGAGTGTGGTGGTTCTGGCGTTTCTGGCCAACCATTGTCCCTGGGTGAGGGGCACGGAGCGGGATTTGATCAAACTGGTTAACGATTTCCGTGGCAAGGACGTCCGATTCGTCGGCGTCAGCGTGAACAGGCGCGCGGATGACGCACTGGAGGCAATGAAGGTGCGCGCAGCCCAGCTAGGGTATAACTTCACATACGTCTATGACGAAAGCCAGGAACTGGGTCGCAAGCTGGGCGCCACGCGCACTCCCGAGTTTTTCGTGTTCAACAAGGAACGCAGGCTGGTCTACATGGGCCTGTTGCATAATTCGCCGGCTTCCATGCGCACGGACGGCACGATCAATTACACGAAGGGCGCACCTATGGAGTTCTACGTGAAGGACGCCGTGAACGCACTCCTGGGCGAAGGGCAGATCGCCAACGAGGAAACCCGGCCCCAGGGCTGTTCCATCGAGTACGCACAGAGCCGCTGATGAATCAACGGATTCCATACCTGGCGGCGCTTGCGTTTCTGCTGGCGGCAGGCTGTTCCAGGCAGCCCCGGGATATCGCGGCAGCAAAGCCTGCACCCGGCCTGCAGCCTATCACCTTCGAGGCCTGGCAGGAGAAGCTGGTCGGCGCCAGGGGAACGATCACCGTGGTCGATTTTTGGGCCAGCTGGTGCGCCCCCTGCCTGGAACGGTTTCCTCACATGGTGGCGCTTCACGAGCGCTACAAGGAGAGCGGCGTGCGCTTTGTTTCCGTGAGCCTGGATGACCGTGACGACAAGGGCGCCATCGAGCAGGCCCGCTCTTTCCTGGCAAGGCAGAATGCTGCGTTCGAAAACTACCTCATGGACGAAAACATCACAGACGCCTTCCAGAAATTAGACCTGCTGAGCATCCCGGCCGTGCTGATCTACGGCCGGGACGGCCGGCTCCGCTACAAACTCACCGGGGACGATCCCAACCGCCAGTTCACCAATGAGGACGTGGACCGCGCCATCGAAACACTTCTGGGGGAGACCGGTTGATTCCCACAGGCGTTCCGCGGGATACTATCGCGTGCTTGCAGCTGCCCTTATCTTCCTCGGAACATACCTGGTGATGGCAATCGGCCGCTTGCCCGGCTTCCGTGTCGACCGCACAGGCGCAGCCATCATCGGCGCAAGCCTGATGATCGGTTTCAACGTCCTGAGCTTTGAGGAGATCTATTACCTGAACAAGCTGCTCCCGCTCGTGCGGCCGGGCGGCTTGATTCTGGCCCACAACGTGGGCATGGCGGGCGACTACGACAAGCTGGTGACCACCAACCCGGCGCTGGAGACATTGTTTTTAATGGAGGGAGAGGGATTGGGGATCACGCTGAAAAAGCGGTAATGCAGCATCCGCCCCAATGCATGAAACGGGATCGGGAAAACAGCCACAGAACTTGAATCGGGATTATCGGATGAATGATTTGGGCGGAAATTTCAATCAGAGGGCCGGCACTCCGGGCGCACTTTTGTGGCCTGCCGGCATTTGTGCCGGCCTCCATGCGAGCGGGTGCCGCGAGGTTGTCTATGTGCCGGATAACCCGCTTTCTCACATCCTGCGCGCGCTGGAGCGGGACTACCCGGACGTCCGGTCGACGATGGCGACACGGGAGGAAGAAGCGCTGGGGATCGCTGCCGGCCTCTACCTCGGCGGCTCGCGGCCGGCGTTGCTGATGCAATCGAGCGGACTGGGCAATGCGCTCAACGCCCTCGGTTCCCTGCTCCTCTGCTATCAGATCCCGGCTCTTTTCATCATCAGCATGCGGGGCGATCCCGGCGAGTGGAATGCGGCGCAGGTGCCGATGGGACGGGCGGTTGTTCCCGTGCTCGACGCTTTCGGGGTGCAGCACCTCACGATTGACCGCCCGGAGGCAGCCGAAGAGATGGTCCGCGCCGCGGCCGCACTCGCTTTCGGCACCCGCAATCCGGCTGCCTGCCTCCTGCCGCGGCGGCTTACGGTTCCGGGAGGACAGGCGTGAAACGAATCGATGCAATCCGGTGCATTTCGAAACTGCTGACCGACGAACCTGTCGTCGTCAGCCTTGGCCACCCTGCCTACGACCTGTACGCGGCCGGAGACCGGCCCCTCAACTTCTACACCTGGGGCAGCATGGGGCTCACGACCTCGATTGCCCTGGGACTGGCACTCGCCTGCCCCGACCGGCGCATCGTGGCGCTCGACGGCGACGGCTCGCTGCTGATGAACCTCGGCAGCCTGGCCACGATCGGTGCTGGCGCACCGCCAAATCTCCTGATCGTCGTCCTGGACAACGGAGTCCACGGCACAACGGGCGGCCAGCACACCGCCACCGCAGGCAAAGCTGATCTGGAGGGAGTCGCGCGCGCCGTGGG
Source organism: Acidobacteriota bacterium (assembly GCA_017860135.1). Taxonomy (GTDB): domain Bacteria; phylum Acidobacteriota; class UBA6911; order UBA6911; family UBA6911; genus JAFNAG01. The sequence goes on along the minus strand of JAFNAG010000391.1, from coordinate 331 downwards.
CATCGCACAGGCGCGCACGGTAAGGGACGAGGCCGCACTGGAAGCGGTTCTGCGCGAGAGCCGCGGTAGTGCCGGCCCCTGGATGGTGGTCGCCAAGGTACGGGAATCATCTCCCGCAGCCAAACCGCCGCTTGATTGCGTCTTCATCAAACACCGATTCATGGCTGCGCTATGTAATCTGTGAAATCTGTGGCGATTTTCCCTTCGAATACGTCATCGTATTTATGCAACTGACCACTTAGTCTCCGGCTAGCGCCGCTCGGAAGAAGGCGGTAGGCGGTTCCAGTCGGGCGGTTCCACACCCAGCAGGTGGCGGACGAAATAGTCCTGC
>JAFNAG010000390.1 GCA_017860135.1 Acidobacteriota bacterium | reverse complement strand
CCAGGTTCCCGCGAGATCGTCCAGGTCGTCATATCGCACCTGGTCAGCGCCGAAACCCAAACCAGCCTTCAGCACGGTTGCATTCAGCGATTTCCCTTCCTCCGCAGCTCTCTCCCTGATTCGCGCATCCAGGCGCTCGGAAATCCCTCTGATCGTGTATTGAGCGCTTTTCATGCATGCATTGCAGGCAATCCATGCCTGCAAGCCAATATCCGCATCAATCAGGTCAATCCGCCGCCAAAGCGCATGGGCACGAGAGGGTGCCCAACGGCTGATTCCCTGGGAGCGTGTGTGTCCCGCCCCCAAGGACCGGCCGTACCCGGGCCCTTTCGTAGGGCACATTCACAAAGTACGCAAAAAAAGTCACATGCAGGCAGAATCCACGCGAATCTCGCGCGCAGCACGCGCGCTCTCCAGGGGGGAGCAATCCTGTTCCGGCTCATGGCGAACTGACCGTCGGACACCCTCACGGGCCCGAAGACATCTGCACTCTTCGCATTCGCCCCGCGGATAATCCTGCCTGCATTATTCCTCCGGGAGTGCTATTCTGCCCGGCGAATGCAACGAAGGGAGGGTTAGATGAGACAATGGATCGGATTGGCATTCGCTCTCTGGGCCGCGGCGGCCGTGCAGGCACAAGGTGTTCAGGCCCCGGCGGAGGGATTCCTCGTGCGGCTCGCCAACTCCCGGATGGCCGTCGAATTCGACCGGCGCACCGGAGCGTTATATTCGCTCCGCGAAGCGAAGGGGCGCTTCGAAACGAATTATTTCGGCAATCCGACGACCTACCCCGGCACGGACTTTGACAATCCGGCCTGGACGGGCCACATGGTCAGCACGACTTGGGAACTCAGCCTCCCGGAACGGCCGATTGTCCTCATTCCGTCGTTTTCCTTCCGCCCTTCGGGCCGCTGGCGCCAGGAAACCACGGCGAACTCCGCCGACATCCGCCGCGTCGCCTTCGACGGAAGCTCCTTCACGGTGCGCTACACCGGGGCATCGAAGAACGAGGGAGGCATCCGGAGTTACGACCTCAGCCTGGCCTACCGGCTCGCGCCCGACCAGTCCCTCGTGCTGGAAATCGACATCGTGAACACGACGGGGCGCCTGCTGGAAATCGGCGAACTCGGCTTTCCCATGACCCTGAATGACAACTATTCCAGCGTCAGGGAGAAAAGCCCTTACACAAACGAGGTCGACGACTATGAGGTCCTCTACGAGGACGAGCGGCTCAAGGTCGGCGAGCAGAAGACCATCCACGAGGAACGCGTCACGGGACACCATTTCGTCGCCGGCCACAGTTCCTACTCGCTGATCCAGAGACTGCTCGGCGACCCGCCATTCCTGCTGGTGCACCCGACCGGGGACACGTTCTACGAGTGCATCTACCGCCAGGAAGACGCCGGCGGACGCGGGGGACGGCGCGGCCGCGCCAACGTCCTGGCCATGCACTCGTTGGCAGTGAAAAACAGCCGGGGCTGGCGCACGCCGTGGGTCAACGGGCACTCCTCGCTGCTGCTGAAACCGGGGGAGCGGAAACGCTTCGGCCTGCGGTTCGCCTTCATCGACGGATATCCCGGCATCCGCAGGGAAATCGCCGGCCAGGGCAATCTCGGCCTGCGCGTCATCCCGTCCATGGTGGCGCCGGAAAACACTCCCGTGTTCGTCGAGGTCCAGTCCCGGCATGAACCTGCGCTCGAATTCCTGTCCGACAACATTGTCGTGAGGGAGAGGAAGCGGGTGGGAGACAGGACCCTGCTGACCTTCACGTTCCGGGGGCGCGGCCAAAAAAGCGTGAAACTGACGTACGACGGCGGCAAGTGGACGAACCTGCACTTTTATTGCGTCGAGGATCTGGAGAGCCTGATCAAGGCGCGGAGCCGGTTCATCGTCGAGCGCCAGTTCTACGACAATCCTGAGGACCCTTACAACCGCCATCACATGTTCCTCCCGTTCGACCATCAGCTCGGGAGCACGTTCCGGGACAGCGACAATGTCTGGGAGGTTGGCGGCAACGACGAATACGGATTTTCCGAACCTCTTTTTCTCGCCGAAAAAAACGTCTACTATCCGGACAAGACAGAGATCGCGACGCTCGAGACATACGTCGAGGACTGCCTGAGAAAGCACATCCAGGATCAGGATACTTTCGCGTTGCGCGCGTCGCTGTACTGGAAGGAGCGGACTCCGTCGAGCCCGTGGGGGCACTGGACCGAGGCCAGATCCAAGGAGACATACCGCACATATAATTACCCGCACGCCGCCAACATCTACCACGCCCTGTACCGGATCGGCAGAAGGTATGGGCTGACGACGCGTCAAACCCCGCTCGAATACCTGCGGCTGGCCGCGAGAACCGGCGTGAAATGGTTCCGGACCGGGCCGTGGAGGCATGTCGGCGTGATGGGCGGGCCGAACGCCCTCAACATCCTCGCGGACCTGAAGGCGGAAGGCCTGAGCGCCGAGCACGCCGAGCTGCTCAAGGAGGTGGAGACCTGCAACCGGGTCTTTGTCGATACTCCGTATCCCTACAGTTCGGAGCTTTTCGTCGATCAGACCGCCCACGAGCATGTGTATTTTTTCACCCGCCATTTCGGGCACGCGGAAAAGGCGTCAAAAACCCTGCAGGTGATTCAGGCGCTGCGGGGCGGCGGCCAGCCCGTCTGGTTCCGATATGGAAACGACAACCGGGGCGATATGGCCGGTTGGTACACGACGGCCCTCAACAGCAGGCCCCTGCTCGCAGCCTATGAGGACACGGGGGATATCGAACTTCTCCTCAAGGGATACGCCGGGATCATGGCCGTCACCGCCAACCTGCTTCCGGACGGCATGGGATTCGGACATTATGTTTCCACACCAGGAGTTCAGGCATTTGATCCGCCGCGGACACTGGACAACGGCATCGGCATGTATGGCTTCTTCAAGGCGGCGAAGTCCTATGTTTTCCGGGACGAATCGTTCGGCTTTATCGGCGCGGGCTGCGACGTTCAGGCAGAAGGGAGCAAGGTCACCGCAACACTGCGGGACGGCCTGAAGAAACGGCTGCGGTTTGTCGATTCCCGGATCGACGTCGAGGCCGAAAAGGGGGAAATCCTCCGGGCCACGTCCGACGCGTCCGGCCGTTCCCTGGCGCTGGAAATGGCCGACTCGACTTCGCTCGCCGAAGCTGCCCGGATCGTCATCGCGGGCCTGGCCCCGGGCAGATACTCGGTTTCCTACGGCACCAGGACGGAAACACGCACTGTCGACAACACCCTCGTGCTGGAGTGGCCATTGCGGGAGGCGAAGGGTGTCCGGATCCGTTGGTGACACGTGGACGCAACGGTCTATGGAATTCTACCCCGGAGTGACGGCGTGGCAGGAGGCGCGCGGCAAGGTTCCGGGTGCGGGTGAAGCTCCGGGCATCGAGGTGTACCGCAAGGTTCCAGGATACGATTGGCAGCGCTTCCCGAATTGCCTCGACAACGCATTCCAGTCCGCGGCAGACACACTGGACGAACGAATCCAAACATTCGGCGCCGGGCATGCAGGCATCCGTAGCTGGGTTGCGGCGCAGAACGCTGTCTTCTCCAATTGCTCCGAAGGGAACAACATTCCGGTGGCGCCGGAAGAAGGACTGCCGCCGAAAAGCTGGCAGCCGATTCCCCGGCGTATCCGACGGTGCAATACCACCGCATCCGCCTGCTGGTGGAGTCGGGCAGGAAGCAGGAGGCCCGTGACGCGCTTGCCTCCCTGTGGCCCGGGTTACGAAAATCGCTTCCCCTCCCCTCCTTGAATGTGTTCCTGGCACAGCGCACGAGCCTTGCGACAAACCTGGACGAGCTGCTCGAATCCGCCCCGCGTGTCCCCGTGGAAGCCCTTTACGAAGATGCCGCAGCCTTCGGCGAAAAACCGCCGTTCCAGCCGCCCCTGCGCCGGCGGGAAGGCCGCAGCGAACTCGATCTGGCGACGCCGATGAATTTCGTCTGCCGGGCAGGATTGAGCGCGACCGCTCTTGTTTCTTCGGTAGTCACTTTTATGCTATCATAGTGACTACCTCATGGGGAATCGGAGGGAATATGATATCCGTGGGAGTCAAGGAATTGAAGGCAAAGCTGAGCGCGCATTTGGATCGGGTGCGCCGCGGCAAGGAGATCGTAGTCACGGACCGCGGCAATGAAATTGCCATGATCATTCCTGTGTCACGGGAACGGAGCGCAGCCAAGGAGATGGTGGCATCGGGAACAGCGGCCTGGGCTGGCGGCAAGCCTGGAGGACTGAAGGGCGTGAAAGCAAGAGGCGGGCAGCTGTCCAAAACCGTTCTTGAGAATCGCAGATGATTCTATATCTCGACACCAGCAGCCTGGTAAAACTATACGTTACGGAGGCCGGGTCCGGTCTTGTGAGAAGCTGGGCGGAAGAGGCGGAGATTCTCGCAACCTGTCGCGTGGCCTATCCCGAGATGATCTCGGCCTTGAACAGACGCTTCAGAACCGGTGATCTGACGAAATCGGATTATGGACTCGTGGTGAAGACTTTCACTGGTGAGTGGCGTCATTTTGTGGTGATGGACTTCGACGAGAAGGTCGCGGGCCGCTTGGCTGAAAGCTATGGTTTGCGCGGCTTTGATGCCGTGCATCTGTCGGCCGCCATGCGGTTGATTGCCGCCGAAAAGGCGCCCGCCGTTGCCATTTCATCCATTGATGACAAACTGAATCAGGCCGCCGCCGCGGAAAGATTGAACGATTTACGGCCAGGGCAC
>JAFNAG010000127.1 GCA_017860135.1 Acidobacteriota bacterium | reverse complement strand
CCGTTGGGCCGGTTGTATTGCTCGAGGACGTTGCCGCCGGCCTTGACATATTCAAACAGAGTCTGCAAACGGGCGGCGAGGTCGTCCCGGACGTTGAAAGCGCGCACGCCGATCACAACGGCGTCCAGGCCGCTGAGTCCGTCGGCGGTCAGATCGGCGCCGGTCAGCAGCTTTACTTCGTAGCCCATCTGTGCCAAGGCTCCAGCCACGCTGTCGCCGGCTCCCGGCAAGTAACCGATGCGTCTGCCGCGCCTTTGCAGATCGAGGCTCACGGCCCTGATGCGCGCGAGCGGCTGCAGCAGAATCGGCGGGATATGTTCGTAATGGATGTCAATGCGCGCAGTCCGGTAGCGTCGGCCGCCAACCTCCGCCTCGGCGGTGATGACCGCCGCGGCCGGCTGGGCAGGCGCAGTGACCTGGAACGAGAGTCTCGCCTTGTCGTCCACCTTTGCCAGCCGGAAGGGCTGCGCGGAGGGGACGACCTGCCAGCCGGTGGGCGCGTCAAGGCGCAGCGAGCCGGCGGCGCCGGGACGGAGAGCCCTGACTTCAACCTCCACGTTTCGCACGGCGGCGGGTGCGAAAAGGCGGACCTCTGAAGCGAATGCAAGCGCGATCGGCGCTACTACCTCCAGCTTGCGACCCGCTGCGGCAAAAAGGCGGTCCGCGTTCCCGCCCTTTCCCGCCTCCGAATCCACCTGCACCGGTTCGGCGGTGACCGTAAATTGCCGGCCGTCGATTTCCAGATCGAAACGGATAAGGAGAGCGGGTGGATTTTCGGGCAGGCCGATAAGCCCTGGTTTGTCGACCCGGTAGAGACCCGTGGCAGGCTCTTCGCGCAGCCAATAGGGCTGGCTCAGCGGCATGTCGGAGGTAAGCTTCAGCTGGGCTTCATGGCTCGCCGACTGGTTTACCCGCAGCGCTTCCCCGAGTTGAAGCGGCCGCGCCATGCCGGGTGCGCGGAGTCCTTGCCACTTGACCGGAACAACGGCTGATCGCACCGTGACCGTGTTGCGCAAGGTGAGCGTTTCGCCGGGGACAACTTCAGCCTGGCGCAACGTCGCTGCGACGGTAAGCCCGAGACAGTCCAGGATGATCTTGTCCAGTTGCAGACGCTTTTCATCCACCAGGGCGTCGCCCGGGAGGGCCGCCACCCTGGCGCGTATTGCCAACAGCATGGGGACGCTGGCCGCTGGATTATTCGGGTCGAATTTCTCGATGGCTTCGCCCGTGATCTTGGCAATCTCGGCGCCACCCGGGATCCGGGCCCACGTGGTGTCGATGCCGTCCATCGGATCCACTGTCGCGGGTGCGCCGCCGAGGACCACAAATGACTGAAAGGACGGTCCGCCGCCGCCCCGGCCGGAGATATTGCCGAAGCCCTGAGTCTTGTGTTGTGAACGGCTGCGGCCGGAGATTGAGGAGAACGGCTCTCCGGACAGCAGGTCGGCGCCGCCGACATCGATGCGGATGGCTTGCGCATTTTCCGCCGCCCCACCTCGGCCACCACCCATAAGGATGCGCCTGGCCTGCCATGGAGTGAGAGTGTCGAGATGTTCCGGGAATGCCTTGGAGTCGCCGGCCAGTTTGAAGGCCTCCAGCCCCAGGATCGCGGAAGCTGTATGATGACCGTGCTGGCCGCGGGCAGGTTCAGGGGAAAAACTGGTGGTCATCACATCGGGGCGAAAGGTGCGGATCACACGCACAACGTCGGAGAGCACCTGCCGGCGGTCCCAGATTCTGAGTGTCTCGTCGGGACTCTTCGAGTAGCCGAAGTCGATGGCACGCGTGAAAAACTGCCGTCCGCCGTCGATGCGTCGAGCAGCCATCAGTTCCTGGGTGCGTATCACTCCGAGTTCCTCGCCGAACTCGGGGCCCAGGACGTTCTGGCCTCCGTCGCCTCGCGTCACGGACAGGTAGGCCACGCGGTAATGGCGGCCGCGCGACAGGTAGGTGATGAGCTGCGTGTTTTCGTCATCAGGGTGCGCCGCGATGTGGAGTACACTGCCCAAGACTCCAAAGGCTCGCAATTCCTGCGCGATGGAAGAGGCCGGGATGGCCGGCGCGCTGTTGGGCATGCCGCCCTGGAAATTGGCCGCCAGGACGGCACTCACGGCTATCAGGGACAGAGACGCGCTAATGCGCCGGCGAGACTTTGGGATCGATCCTGACTTCATGGTTCACGCTCGATTCGTCGGAAACCCATCACGCGCACTGAGGGCGGCAATGAATTGAGTTGTATCGAAACGCAGAGTCGGACAGGCCGAGTCTCTGGACCGGACTGACACGGGCGAAATGGTTCCGGCAATTGTGCCCGACGATGATCGGCATCACTTGACGGTGAAGGGAACTGACGCGATGTACCTATCCCACTCCAGCTGGAGCTTGCCGGCATCGGCTCCCGCACTTGAAAGAGTCATCTTATAGGTTTCAATCAAGGCGGAAGGTTTGCTCATATCCATCGGAACCCTGCCGAGATCCTGGTCTTTGTTATATGTGAGGCCCCCCTGGCCGGTCTGTTTGTTGATGATCAACTGCCACGGATCGGTATTTACCAGCACATAGATGGTATAGTCGCCTTTGGGTACGGCCAGGCCCTTGATAACAAGATCGGCATCAGTGTGAAAGGAAGTGGCGGCGTTGGCGCCGGCTCGCCAGACGGGGTAGGTCGAGTCTTTGCTGACCACTCCTCCCTCGCCGAATATCTGCCGGTTGCGGACGCTCGGTGCGCTGTACTTGATGGTGAGAACCTTGCCGCCGATTGTGACCGATGTCTGTGCGGCTGGACTTAGCGGCTGCTGCTGAGCCCAGAGCAGGCTTGCCGCGCCGATGAGTATCACAGCGCAGATTGGAATCGTCTTTTTCATGGGTGCATCTCCTCTTGGAATTGAGATTTATTACCGCAGCCCATTCCCGGAACTGTCGGTCGGAAACGACAGGACATGCTTTTCCCTGCTGCGGTCGTGGACCGCGAGAACAGATTCGCAGAAGCTGTCGTTGCACCAATCATATCCGGATTGCGGACTGCCCTCCCAACTGAAAGGTTCGCATCGGTCAGCACCTCGACGACCGCGGGATCGAGATTTTCCGGCGCGCCTGTCACGACTATGAGCTGAAGGTCCACGATTTCCTGCTTCATTTAATTAAGTATACCGTGCAACATCATTACTATTGAACGTCTGAAAAGGGAATGCAAGTAGGCACTCGGTCCAGATGGCAACCAAAGTCGTCAGGGGCTTTTTCTGCAGATCGCATACCGGAGCCATGCCTTCAAAAATCCCGGGATCTGGGGCAGAGCCCCATCCTGTCCATCCGACTCAGTACCAGGATTGCAGCAGCCGCTTTTCCGGACCTGTGCTGCATTCCGTGGCCGAAACCACTGGCGCCCTTTCATGACGCGTAAGCCCGCAATACGATCAGTGAGTTGGGTTTTGGCCCCGACCTTTTGCGAAAGAATTACATTCGGCAATATTCAACTCTTCGAATCTGGCAGTGGATTCTTACTGATTTCCTGAACCGGCTTCGAAACGCAACAAACCCTGACGCAAGCGCACGGTGAGATCTGAATGCCCTTTGATGTCAGCCTGAACGGCGGGCTGGATAATTGTTCCGTCACCGTGGGCGGATCCTGTGGCGGCCGGGGATGATTGGGATCAACCGGAGGATTACGGCGATTGCGTGGATCGTTCGGGTCGAGATTCGGCTCCATGTGGGGAGCCAGTCCGATGGCAGTTCCGGGCACGGCACTTGACATTGGCAGGAAAGCTCGGGTTAGACGCAAATTCTGTTTGCAACACAGTTGCATAAATAATACCCTCTCGATTGAGACTTCGAGAAGTGCGGAGTTGCCATGAAAGCGACGATTGGCCTGTTAAGGAAAAACGGGCTCAGACGGACGGCTGCGCGTGAGGCAATATTGCGGTTGCTTGCCAATGCAGGGCGCCCGCTCTCGCACCAGGACATCCTCAGACGACGAAACCGGACAGGATCATTCGACCGGGTGACGGTTTACCGGACCCTCGAGACTCTGGAGGTAGCGGGCCTTCTTCACCGAATTCAAGGCACGGATGGAGCTTGGCGGTTTTGCAGGCACAAATACGAATCGCCCGGCAAATGTGCCGGCAACCACATCCACTTCCTCTGTTCTAAATGCGCTCAGATGTCCTGCCTGCCGGAACAGCCCCTTCCCTGGGTTTCGCCCCCCGCGGGTGCAGCAATTCACAGCAAGCAACTGGTGGTTCATGGCCTTTGCGCCGCATGCGTCGCCAAGGAGAAGGCAAGTGAAAAACATCGCTAAGCTCTGGGCGTGCATGATCCTGGCGCAGTCCTTGGTGTGCGCCATGTCCGATTCGGCGCCGGCGCGGCAAAGGAAGGACAACATCGAGATTCTCATTTCGGCCGCGGCGAGTCTGAAGGACGTGATGGGCTCGATCAAGCCGGCCTTCGAAAAAACGAATCCCGGAATCAAGCTGACGTTCAACTATGGCGCATCCGGACAGCTTAGGATTCAAATAGAAAACGGTGCGCCTGCCGACGTTTTCATCTCTGCAGCGGTTGCTGACATGGATACCCTGGAACGGAAGGGGTTGACGGACAAGAACAGCCGACACGATGTTGCAGGGAATTCGCTCGTTCTCATCCGCAATAGGACAGTAGGGCCTCACTTTCAAAGGATGGAGGACCTTTCAAACAAGGACATTGTCCGTGTAGCAATCGGAAATCCTGTCACAGTACCTGCCGGCCGCTATGCGAAGCAAGCCCTTGAAAACGGGAGCCTTTACGACAGACTGAAAAACAAACTCATACTCGGCGAAAACGTGCGCCAGGTGTTGGATTACGTGGTCCGTGGTGAAGCGGATGCCGGATTTGTTTACAGGACGGACGCACTGACCGAATCCAAGGTGGAAGTTGTGGAAATCATCCCAGCGAACCGGCACACGCCTATTCTTTATCCGGCAGCGGCGCTCAAGACCGGCTACAACGCCGCAAGTGCAAAGAAATTCGTCGAGTATCTTCGCTCCGAAGAGGCGCGGAGGATATTCAGAAGGTATGGATTTGAATGAATGCCATGGTGGGCCCGCTTGTTCTTTCGCTCAAGGTGGCGGGGCTGGCGACCCTGCTGGTAACGGTACTGGGCACCGTCATCGCGTATTTTCTCGCGAATGCGAAGTTCAGGGGCAAAGGCCTCATCGAGAGCCTCCTTCTGCTTCCGATGATTCTTCCACCAACGGTTACCGGATACTACCTGGTCATTCTGCTTGGGCGCTTTGGCTTCCTGGGGGGGCCGCTTTTCCGGTGGACGGGATGGAACATCATGTTCACCTGGCAGGCCGCCGTGGTGGCGGCTTCGGTCGTCGCGCTCCCCCTTGTGGTCCGCACCGCCCAATCCGCCATTGAATCGGTGGATAGGGAGATGATCGATTCTTCAACCATGCTGGGGTACTCCCAGATTGAAACCGCGATTCGGGTGACGTTGCCTCTGGCATGGCAAGGAATCCTGGCAGGGATTGTCCTGGCATTCACTCGAGCCATCGGCGAGTTTGGAGCCACCCTGATGCTGGCAGGCAATATTCCTGGACGAACGGACACGATGCCGCTCGCAATTTACGGTTACGCCACCTCCGGTGACTGGCAAAACGCTCATGTGCTCGTGGCAATATTGACACTCCTTTCTGTGGCCTTCCTTCTCGTCGCGAGACAGATCTCCCGGAAGTTAATATGAACGATATCCCGGTCCTGGAAGTTAAGCTGAGACACACTTTCCCGGGTTTCGACGCGGCCATCGACCTTTCATTGGGCCGGAATGTCGGTGTTCTTTTCGGTCCTTCCGGTGCAGGGAAAAGTGTTACGTTGCGGATGATTGCAGGGCTCATCAAACCCAACGGGGGACGGGTGACGCTTGGCGGCCGCTGTCTGTTCGCGGACGGCCCTGATCTCGTCTGGGTGTCGCCACAGCGGAGACGGATCGGCTATGTGTTTCAACACCACGCACTTTTCCCTCACATGACCGTTCTGGAAAACATCGTGTATGGCGCAAGGGGCCAGTCAAAACACAAAGCACTGTCAGCAGCCCGGGAACTCGTGCGGGAATTTCAACTCGGAGGGCTGGAATTCCACTATCCGAGAAATATCTCCGGGGGCCAAAAGCAGCGCGTAGCCTTCGCTCGTGCGCTGATTGGGAGACCGGATCTGCTGCTCCTGGATGAGCCGTTCTCAGCCCTCGATCATCCCACGCGATTGCATATGGGTCATTGCCTGGGCCAGGTGATGCGGTCTCTGAACATCCCGGTCCTGTTGGTAACCCACGATCTCGAAGAGGCTGTTACGATTGCCACCAAGATGTTTATCTGTATCGGAGGCCGCATTCATCAGCAGGGAATGCCCGATGAAATCATCAAGAATCCGTCTTCAGATAGTGTTCGGCATCTCATACAAAGACCGGGCTTCAATCAGGTGCTAACCGCGTATCCCGGACACGTGGAAGGGCGGGAAGAATGAGCTGAGGTGCGGCAGATTCGGGGAATGCGTTCCCTGCAGGACGCCGCAGGAGCCATCAGGACGACTGCCGGGCGGATCAGGCCTATGGGTGCCGCATAGCCATGCCTGCCTTTCATTCAGTGATCCCGCAAAGCGCCCAAGGCTGGGTGCGACCTTCCACCGGCTTGTGATTCGCCAATTGCACGATAAGCCCACAGCACTCCCGCGACTCGATTTCTTACACGTAATTACCGCTGCAAATCTATGTCGGCTCCGGTTCTTTTTGCAGGCGGAAGGAAATCTCGAGGTTGACGCGGACGTTTACCGCTTCGCCGTTCAATGTGCCGGGACGAAAGCGCCACCCGGTCGTCACGCACTCCGCCGCCGATTCACCCAGGCCGTAGCCCGGGTTGCGCAACAGTTTGACATCGCTGACGCTTCCATCTTTCCTGATCACTGCCTGCAGCAGCACCAGACCCTCAATCTTTGCGTCTCTCGCCTCGGGGGTGTACGGGGGTAACGGCTTGGCGACCGGCTCAGGCTGCTTCAAGCCCGGGGTCGAAGTGTCAAAAACCTCCTGCCCGGAAATGTCCGGAGGCAATGGAGGACTGGCTGGAATCGGTGGAACCGGAGGGACCGCCGGCTCCTGCCTCAGCTGTTCGAGCTTGCGCCATTGTCCGGAGGTCATCACGCGCCGCATCCCGAGGAACATTTCTGTATTCTCGGCTGTCAGGGTCGCCCGGGCACCGGCGACAGCCTGAGCCTGGGCCGAGACCGCCCGTTCGTCCAACCGGTCGGATTCGAGCAGCGCCCGCATCCGCTCCTCTTCCTGAAGGAGCGCAGAACGCAGGCTGGACAGCCGCGGCTGATGTTGAACGTAGACCTCCTCGATTTGGGCGACCTGGGCATCCGAGAGCTCAAGAGTGCGCACAATTTGCGCGTTTTTCCACCACTTGCCCAGGGCCGCGGGTGGGGGGGGCGGTGGGGGCGGAACCTGCGGCGGCGAAGGGGGAACCGGAGGGGGCAATTGCGCCAGGGAGGCGAAGGGGGTAAGGGCGAGGAGAAGGCATATGGCAAGGATACATTTCATGGGGACTCCTGTTGCATCATGTAATCATGTTTGCGCATGACGGTTCAAAGGCAGTTTTCAAAGTCCTTGAGGACACGGCGTTGTTGTCTGGTTTGCGATTCGGGTTGCGATTCGGGACGCGGGCGCTGTGGTTCCGATGGGACAGAGTGCTGCACGGAGGCCGGTTCGAGGGCCAGGGGCATGTCGGTGGCGGTCAGGCGCTCGATGTCTCTCAGCAGGCTGTCGTCGTAGCCGGCGGCGAAGTCAGGGGCCGGCAGAGCGCGCGGGCCTTCCACCCAAATGGCGAGCGCCGCGGCGACCAGCACCGCGGCCGTCGCCCAGGCCAGGATTCGCTTGCCGGATATCGATGCGCGCGACTGCGCCACCCGGGCCATCACAGCCCGCCGCTGTTCCGCCCAGAAAGCTTCAGGCATTTCCGCGGCAATCCGCGCTGCATCCCGAAACTCCTCCAGGGCGCTTTCGAACTGCGGATCCTTCGTCACATCCATTTCACCGGTTCTCATGGCACCTCATCTTCTTTCTCACTCTTGTTCTCTGTGCCACCGCGCGAGAAAAAACTTCACGCGGAAGCGCGGAGCCGTCGGGAAGGATCCGGTTTCAGCGTGTGCCGGACCGCGTGGACCGCACTCGCCAGTTGGGCCTTCACGGTTCCTTCCCGCACGTTCATCGCTCTCGCGATTTCGCCGAGCGACATTTCCTCTGCAAACCGCAGGGTGAATACGGTTCTCTGCCGGACGGGCAGATCTTCGACCGCGATCCAGATGGCGGCCACCCGCTCCCCGTTCAGGATCGCATCCTCGGGAGTGCGGCGCGCGTCGCGAACCGCTTGCGCTTCGCTTTCCCTGCCGCGCAGCAGGCTCCGCCAGAACCCCTGACGCCGGCTCTTGAGGTGGTCCCGGGCGAGGTTAATGGCGATTCGGAGCAGCCAGGTTCCCGGGCTGGCGTCGCCGCGGAATCCGTTGCGGCGGGAGTAGGCGCGGAGGAAGCATTCCTGCGTGAGCGTGTCGGCTTCGTCCGGATTGCGCAGGAGAGACACAAAAATCCGAAAGATGCGCCTCTGGTGCTGCCGGACGATAGCCTCGAAATCCTCCATGCCGTTCTCCATCTACCCATATTGGACGAAAAACCGGGGAAAGGGTTTATCAAAAAAAAGTGAACCATCAGGAGCAATAGATAAAAAAGTACTTTTCAAATCTCCCTGATAAGCGGCGGTTATCTGGAGCCTCACGCTCCCGAGGACCGGCACCGGGAAGCAACCCGAAAATCCAGACGCCATGTCCTTGTCTTACCGTCTGTCCGACAGGGGATTGAGACAGAGGTTCATCTGGGTTAGACTCCCCCCGGCACAAATCTTTATTGGGAGGACCCGACATGATCCGCCACCGCACACGGTTTCTCGCCGGAATTCTGCTGTTTGCCCTGGCGCCGATGATTGCAGCACGGCCGCCCCAGGAGCAGGGACGCATCACGTCGCCGCTCGAGGAGTTCGGCCACAACTTCGGCGACGACTACTTCCTCGCCAACTACGGGCAGATCTCGGCGTACTGGCAGAAGCTCGCGCGCGAGTCGCGCCGCATCGTGGTGCAACCGATCGGCAAGACCGCCGAAGGGCGTACACAGCTGATGGCGATCGTCACCTCGCCCGAGAACCACAAAAACCTCGCGCGCTTCAAGGAGATCTCTGCGCGGCTCGCGCAGGCGGAAGGCCTGTCCGACTCCCGGGCGCGCGCGCTGGCGCGGGAGGGCAAGGCCGTCGTGTGGATCGACGGAGGCCTGCACGCTTCGGAGACGGTCGGCGCGCAGCAGCTCGGCCAGATGGTGTACGAGATGGTGAGCCGGGATGACGACGAGACGACCAGGATGCTGAACGACGTGATCATTCTGTTCGTTCACGCGAATCCGGACGGCAACGACCTGGTCGCGGACTGGTACATGAGGAACCCGGATCCAGCAAAGCGCAGCCTCGGCAGCCTTCCCAGGCTCTACCAGAAATATATCGGCCACGACAACAACCGCGACTTCTTCGCGTCCACGCAGGTCGAGACCGAAAACATGAACCGCGTGCTGTACCACGAGTGGTTTCCGCAGATCATTTACAACCACCATCAGAGCGGTCCGGCAGGCACCGTGCTCTGGTCGCCGCCGCTGCGCGACCCGTTCAACTACAACCAGGACCCGCTGCTCGTCCTTGGCATCCAGTCGGTCGGCCTCGCGCTGCACACCCGGCTCGCCGCCGAAGGAAAGCCGGGTGCAACGATGCGGTCGGGAGGGCCGTACGACGGCTGGTGGAACGGCGGGCTGCGCAATACGGCCGCGTTCCACAACATGGTCGCGATCCTCACTGAGATGATCGGCAACCCGACCCCGATGCGCGTCCCGCTCGCGCTGGAAAGGCAGCTGCCCAACAGCGACCTGACCTACCCGGTACCGCCGCAGGAGTGGCACTTCAAGCAGTCGATCGAGTACTCAATGGCGACCAACCGCGGAGTACTCGATATCGCGTCCAGGATGAAGGAAAACTTCCTGTACAACATATACCTCATGGGAAAGAATTCGATCGAGCGCGGCAGCCGCGACAATTGGACGCCGCGACCCCACCGGTACGCAGCCATCGCCGCCTCGATGGGCGCGGCGACAGGCGGCGGTCGCGGGGGCGCCGCAGCCGCCGATTCCGGCGCGCTCTGGGCCGCTCTCCACCGGCCCGAGGACCGCGATCCGCGAGGATTCATCATCCCGGCCGGACAGCCCGATTTCCCGACTGCGACTAAATTCGTGAACGCGCTGCTCGAGACAGGAATCACGGTTCACCGCGCTACCAGGGACTTCACCGTCGAAGGAAAGAACTATCGCACCGGGTCCTATGTGGTCCTCGCAGCCCAGGCATTCCGGCCTCACGTGATCGACATGTTCGAGCCGCAGGACCACCCGGACAACTTCCCTTATCAGGGCGCCCCGCCGACACCGCCCTACGACAACGCGGGATGGACGCTGGCATTTCAAATGGGCATCGAGTTCGACCGGGTACTCGAGGGATTTACCGGTCCGTTCCAGAAGATCACCGAGTGGAATGTCAACCCGCCCGCTGGAACCGTTGCCGGCGGATCGAATGTCGCCGGGTACAGGATCCCTGCAAGCGTCCTCGACGCCTTCGCGGCAGTCAACAGGCTGCTGGCGACCGGCGAAGAGGTGTTCCGCACAGCGGATGGATCCTTTCTCATCACCGCGAAACCGACCACACAGGCGCTGCTGCGCTTCCTGTCGAGGGATCGGGGCCTGAGTTTTGAGGCCGCTGCCGGCCCAGCGCCGGCAAATGCAATCAGGCTGGCAAAGCCGCGCATCGGTCTCTGGGATCAATACGGCGGATCGATTACCTCGGGCTGGACGCAGTGGATCCTGGAGCAGTTCGAGTTTCCGTTTGACCGCGTCTTCCCTCCTCAGCTCGATGGCGGAAGCCTGAACGAAAAATACGACACACTCATCTTCCCATCGGGGGGCATCCCCGGGGGTAGTTCCGGCGCGAGGGGAGGAGGCCGCGGCGCTGCCGGAGGATCAGGCACGCCAATGGACATCCCTGCCGAATATCGTGGTCAGGCCGGCAGCGTGACGTCGGAGCGCACACTGCCGCAGATCCGCCAGTTCCTGGAAAACGGCGGCACGGTGATCGCCATCGGAACTTCCGCCGCCAACCTGGCGCGACATCTGAACCTCCCGGTCGAGAATCACCTAGTGGAAAACGGCCAGCCGCTGCCGCGCACCAGGTTCTACGCGCCGGGGTCGCTGCTGCGCGCCCGCGTTGACACAAGCCATCCGGTCGCGCACGGCATGAAAGAGAACACCGACGTCTTCTTCGACAACAATCCGGTGTTCCGGCTCGGCTCTGACGCGGCGGCCCGGGGCATCCGGCCGATCGCGTGGTTTGATTCCAGGACGCCGTTGCGCAGCGGCTGGGCCTGGGGCCAGGAGTATCTGGACGGCGGTGTGATCGCTATAGAGGCGCGCGTCGGGAAGGGGCGGGTCCTGCTCTTCGGTAACGAGATCCTGCAGCGCGCCCAGCCGCACGGCACATTTCGGTTCCTGTTCAACGGAATCTACAGCCGATAGACGCATTGAGCCCAGATCCGCGCAATTCGCTTCTTCTGCCTGGAAGAAGGGCCTGAAAGCGAAGATGTGCAACCGTCGTCACTCCATCCGGCGCCTCGAAAGCAATTACCTGTCATTTCTATGCTCCCTCAGCAAAACCTGTGGGTGGCAGAGGCAGCAATATCGGCGTAGACAGAAGATCGTTGGTTTATCCTGATTTCGAATGCCGATGAAAAAACATGGAGAGAAAACATGGACACCCATTAATAATGCCGAGCACGGTGGGTGTCCACGTTTGTCTCGGAGGCACTACTGGCTGTCTTTCCTCGGATCTTCTTTGTT
>JAFNAG010000389.1 GCA_017860135.1 Acidobacteriota bacterium | reverse complement strand
GCGAGACAACTCGAGATGATCTTCAAGGCGCTCCTTCCATCGCGCGTGGCAAATCGTCCGCCGAGATAGATAGGCCGAACCTTGTCGGATGGCGGGATGACCTATCGTTATGGCACAGCAGTACTAGTATATCGGAGGGAAGCGGCTGCGATATTTCAGCGCAACCTGATTGAAGGCGCAAAAGAAATCCGGGACGCGATGCGGGTCGGTGTTCCGTGGATCGAGCCCGATGGAAACGGGGCAAACGGCGCAGGCGTTCGAATAGGTGCAGTCGCTGCACTTGCCATACGAGGAATATTTCTCCTCTCTGTGGTGGAATATCCCGGCCCGGTGTGTCATTTCCGGAAAAGCCGCGAGCCGTGCCGGAAAGAGGG
This sequence comes from Acidobacteriota bacterium, assembly GCA_017860135.1. Taxonomy (GTDB): domain Bacteria; phylum Acidobacteriota; class UBA6911; order UBA6911; family UBA6911; genus JAFNAG01. Next base: position 4,888 of record JAFNAG010000389.1, on the reverse strand, counting down.
GATCCCTCAGATCTCCCATCCTCAGGGGCGCGAGGCGGCTCATGTGAAAGTGCCGGGGGAATTCCTGATAGGATTCCGCCAGCGATGCACAGCCATAAACCTGTCCATCCGCATCCACAGCCACCTGTGTTCCCGACGGCAGCCCGCACATCGGACCGCCGGCAGGCCTCGGACCACTATCGCCTTTGCGTTTACGCAGGAAGCGCATGGGCACATCGCCGGTCCTCTCCAGGTGACTGAGGCTCTCCGTGTACACCTGCGCGAACTGCTCATCGAGCTCCTTGATCTGCTCAAGAGACCATTCAGGGTGCGGCAGGACGCTTGGCGAAATCGATACCGATCCGACCTCCTTCTTCCGCAGGTAGTGGAACGAGCGCGCCAGATAGGGGATAGTTGCGGGAATCAACGTCATGCAGATCCGAAACCTGCGTTCGTACATCCGGGGATGCCGATGCTTCAGGTGGTTGATCAGTCTGTCGATGACAGGAAACGAACCCTGCGTTCGGTGGTCCTGGGCCTCCGGAATACCGTCGAAGCTCAGATGCACTTCGAAGCGATGCTCATCCAAAAAGCTCGCGATGCCCTCATCGATCACCAGCCCATTGGTGCTGATCTTGTACTGGCAGGTCTTCTCCCGGGCAGCTTTCCCTGCGGCATATGCCACCGCTTCGCGGATTCTTGGGAACTCCAGCAGAGGTTCTCCGCCTAAAAACACCAGCGATATTTTCTCGGATGGGGAAGCCGCCGCCAGGTCAATCGAGGCCTGCAGCACTCCCCATTCCATTCTCAGGCTCTTTTTGGCAGTTTGATAGCAATAGCTGCAGCGCGAGTTGCACTGCGCAGTCAGGATGAGTTGAACCGTCTTGATATTGCCAGCCAATCGCTCTTCTGCGCCAGTCCGGGTAATCCGCAAAACCTGTCGATATGTGTTCACGCAGGATTATCCCGGATCATTCATGAATCCGGAGTGGACAAGTATGAAAGTTGTGAGATGGCACGCGGAAGAACGCTGGTAAGAGCTTTCGGCGGCGTGCTTCCACATCCGAGAATACTGCCCAATTATTCATAAATGATGCAGGTTATTGGGCGCTCCGCTATGCCAACGGCTTGGGGTGAATGAGCAGATCGAGTGCTTTCGCAATCCCGTCCGCTGTCTTCCTCAGCTGATCTACTCCTTTGGCGATATTTTCCAGCTTGGGCATCTGCGTTCTCTCCTCCTCACTCGGAAGTTCGCAGCCGCAGCAGAAATTAGGCCATTCAGAGCAGCAATCTTCGCCCTCATATTCCGAACACTCCCCGGTCCGTGTCGCCATTGAAACATCCTCCATGGTCATAGTTCAAAAAAACTTACTTCCCGCCGTTAACAGCCACAAGTCAACCTTGATATCCTCTTTGGAATAAAGCAGGAGGTTGCCATCCGCTGATACATCGAAAAAGGCCATGGCTCTAGGTCCGCCAAAATCCAGCACATCAGGAAAGGGGCGCCTGTCATTCGCGGCGGGATTATAGATCCACAGCGCGATTCTTCCCCCACCCCAACGCGCGCTGACCAGAAGTTCTCCCGAGTCCCCGAACCAACGCACCCGCATGGCATTTATGCCTTCCGCCAGCCTGACCGGCGGCGACGCGCCGTCCACGTCGACCCAGCACAGGTCGGCCTGCCCGTTTTTGTGGTTCAGGAAGGCGATCTTCCTATCGTCGGGCGACCAGGCCGGAAGGAGGGCATCATAGTCCCCGTGAGTGAGCTGCCGGGCGGTGCCGGCGGCTTTGCCGTTTTTCACCGTTGCAACCCAGAGTTGGCCCGTGCCGGTGCGATTGGACCTGAAGACGATTTGATTCCCCTTCGGGGACCAGGCAGGTTGGCCATTGAATGAACCTTCGGCGGTAATACGGCTGGACTGCCCCCCTTTAGCGGGGAGAATGCAAACGTCGGTTCTCCCCTCCAGGGCGTACTGATAAGCAATCCAATTGCCATCGGGAGAATAGGCCGGCAGCACAGCGTTTCCGGATTCGTATTGGATCTGGTGCGGCGGACCGTCCGGGAGGCCATTCAGCAGCTTCTGCTCCCAGAGGTTCGTGCCGGATCCGAGGACACTTCTCGCATATGCGATGGAGGTCCCTCCCGGAGCGATGGCGCCATAGGCCCAATCCAGTTCAGGCAGTTGATATGGGGTCTTGCCTGACTTGCGATCCAGACGCATCAGGTACCGGCGCGACATGTCGGCTGCGTGGATCAGGAACTTGCCGTCTGCCGAGATGCTCGGGTGGCTTTCCTGTCCGTGCCCGTCGGTCAGGCGCTGCGGCGTCCCTCCCTCGGCACTGACGTACCAGAGCGAGAGAATGCCTTCCCTTTGCGAGGAGAAATAAATCGTGTTCCCGACCAGAGACCAGCAGGGATCATAGTCATAGTCCCCGCCTGTGTGCAGGCTCTTTGGGGTGCCACCTTCCTTTTTTATTATGCGCAGCCCGTCATGCCCGGCATAGCAGATCTCCGCCCCATCAGGAGACCAGGTCGGGTCGAGACGCCTCCCGGCTTTCTCCCGGGTTTCCGCCAGCATCCGGATCGTGGATACGTTTTGGGAATCCGGGGCAAAGTCGCCGATTCCTATCTGAATCGAGTTGCCTTCCAGGTTCCGGCAAAAAGCAATCATGGTTCCATCCGGAGAAATGGCCGGGTGCGAGGCATCGGACAACAGCAAAGTTGGCGTATCGTTCAGAAATCCGACCCGGCAAATGGCCGATTTCCCCTCCTCCTGCCTGGCAAACGCAATCGTCTTTGAATCTGGAAACCAGGCCGGTTCGGAATCAACAGCATCATCATTCGTCAACTCCTTGGGGTTTCTCCCATCCGCGTCCGTTATGAAGATGTCTTTATGGCCGAGCCGATAGGAGGCAAAGGCAATCCACTTGCCGTCCGGTGATATCACCGGCTCTCCCTCCCATCTTTCCGCGCTTCTGATGCGTTTAGGAGTATATTCAGGACGGTGCGGGCCGCCGATTCCGGCAGTCCACAGGAGCCAGGCAAAAAGCACGGCTGCAGCGACCGCCAGCGAGATCACCGCGCTGCGCCAGGCTCGCCAGCCGCGCCTCGGCGAACGCACGATGTCAGGTCTCGAGATCTCAGCGCTGGGAAGGCGGCGCAGGTCCACCGCAATCTCCCGGACCGACTGGTAGCGATTCTCCGGATCTTTCTCGAGACACTTCAGGATAATCTCTTCGAGCCGCTGCGAGAGATCGGGCCGGAGGCGTCCGGGCGGAGGCGGGAGCTTGGTAAGAATCTCGTTGGCCAGTGCCGTCGGCAAGCTCTCCTGGAAGGGCAGACAGCCGGTCGCCATCTGATACAGGATATTCCCTAAGGCGTAAATATCGGTTCGAGGGTCGACCGGTTCACCTTTAAGCTGTTCCGGAGCCATAAAAGGAAGTGTGCCCCGCGCCTTGACCGGCTCCCCCGAACTCCCTGTGGATTCCTCCCTAATCTCTATCCGGGAGAGCTTCGCCAGCCCAAAATCCAGAATCTTGAGGCGGCCATCCGGCGTGACCATCAGATTTCCGGGCTTCAAATCACAGTGCACTATTCCCCGGTCGTGGGCGGCGGCGAGCCCGTCCGTCAGCTGGACGCTGAATCGCGCAATCTCCTTTTCACTCAGATGTCTCGTGACAAGGATTTCCCGCAGCGTTGTGCCCTGGATGTACTCGATAACCAGATAGTCGATGTCATCCTGGGTGTCGAAGTCGTAGATGGTTTCGATATTAGGATGGCTGAGTTTGGAGAGGGCGAGAGCTTCCTTGCGGAACAGGCGGCGTGCCGATTTGTCGTCGAGAATTCCGGAGGGGAGAATCTTGACGGCAACGTCGCGTTCCAGATGCTCGTCCTGGGCGCGGTAGACTGCCCCCATTCCGCCCTCGCCGATCTTCTCCACGATGCGGTTACGGCCGAGCTTTTTCCCGATCACGACAGGAGTGCCCTCCAGCCTGTGAGCTTACGGACTCGACGCGTTCAACTCTCTGATAGCGGTCTTCACAGCATTATATGCCAGGGACCAGCAGCCGTTCTACTGGAAACTGGAGGCTGGAGCGGATTCCCGGCTTGGTCGTCCGGGCCTGCAAACGCCGGATCAGGTTGAGAGTGCAAATGCGCGGAGAGGAAAATGTGGTCAACGTGAGCCCGGAAAGCCTGATCTGCAAGAAGGACCGCTGAGTTGACGTTGACGCGGTGGCCAGGATCCCTTGAGCGACGAGTTCACCCGCGAAATCATGCGGGCCAAAGGAAAGCGTGCTCGCCGGCCAGAAACGGTCAGGTCTCATGTTGTCACAGCAGGTTCTTTCGAGGCCGCTGTTTTGCCGGCGCCGGGGACGTTTCGGCGGGCACAACGAATTCAGAATGACTTATAATAGTTGCGGCACAGGCAGCTCGCCAGTGTGTTGTGCCGGTGACTCGAAATGGCGAAGCCGGCTTTGGAAGCATGACGATTCGCCGCCACGCGGCATGAGACTCGTGCTTTCTGCGAGGAAAAAGACCATGACGAGAGCCACAATCGCCGGAGGAGTGATCGCCACCGTGCTCATCCTTCTCGCCCTCGCCCTCGCCGCCGCTCTCTGGGTCCGCGAGCAGGACGTCGACCGGGCCGCGGCGACCGCGTCCGCGATCACCCCCTCGACCGGGCCGGCGGCTTCAGAGGCCTGCCGGAGCTTCCTTTACGGCCGCCTCACCACCAACGACGGCGCCGCCTACGAGGGACGGCTGCGTTGGGGTGGCGACGAGGAGGCGTTCTGGGGCGATTACTTCAACGGCTTTAAGGCCAGGAACCCCTGGGTCGGCCACGTGCCGCCCGAGCAGCTGAAGGAGAGCTGGCCGCTCGAGATCTTCGGGTTCGAGATCGCCCAATGG
>JAFNAG010000126.1 GCA_017860135.1 Acidobacteriota bacterium | reverse complement strand
GTGGCGAGCTTTTCGGGTGTGAACGGGTTATGGATGCGGTGAGCACTTTCGGTGATGTTGAAGATCCGTGGAATATCCAATGCAGAAAATCTCCTTATGTGAAAAACAGGGGACGCTGACCGGTTTTTTCAATTCGGAAATCGCATTCCTCCTGGTGTTCAGCGTCATTCTTCAGGCTCCTCTCAGAGTTCGCGGAAACCACGGAGTTACAGTCCCCACTGAATTCTCGGATGGACTCCAAACATCGCCGGGGACTCCACGCGACGCAAAAACACGCAGCATCCCTATTTCCCCTTATCGTTTTTGCTTGCCGGCCGGCTTGTCGGGCCCAAAGGGGCTCACCGTCGTGCTGGCGCGGCGTCCGGTGGTGATCGAGAAATACTCGATCCACTTTGCGGCGATTTCGTTCGCGCGCCTGATGGTGTCGGGCTTCGGAGACGTTGCGCCCGGGGCGGCGATGAGCACGATGCCGGTATTGAACTTCCGCTGCGACTTATCGGGCGTCGGTGTGCGAAGTCCCTCGGCCGCGATCACATCGTTTACCGTGATCTTGGTGCGGTCGGCCTTGAAGATCGGGTGGCCGTTCGCATCGCGTCCGGCGGCCGCCAGGTTCCGCAGGAGATAGAAGTCCGGTACTTCCGCCGGCGTGGCCAGGCCCATCAGGTAAAGCTCGAGGTACGACCAGCCTGTGGCCGGGACATAGTAGTCGTCGTCAAGCTGGGTGAACGTGCCGTCAAAGTTGTCCTGCCAGAAGCCGCCGCCCATCAGCGAGGCTTCCACCGTGCGTTTGTAGGGAAAGGCGACGGGCGCCTGCAAGCCGCGCTGCCAGTGCGTCGGCCCGAGTTCGATCAGTTCATCGCCGACCTTGGCGCGCACAAAGGCGCTCCAGCGGTGGCCCAGCTCGTGCGCGATCTGCGACATGGCGAAGTCGTAGCCGGTCATGGGCCCGCCCGCGCGTTGTGCCATCACGCCTTCAGGAGAACGCTCCTGCATCTGGTTCGCGCCGGAGTTTATCGGCTGGATGAATTCCCATTGGAAGCGGCCGTCGCTGCAATAGGCCTGGGGGTTTCCATTCCTGTCGCGCAGGCCCTGGACGCTATACGGACCCGTATCGCCGCCGCGCGGACCGTTGCTGGAACTGCCGGCCTCCGGGTCGTCGATTCGGAAGTCGGAGTAGTAAACCAGGAAGTCGAAGTTATCGCCCAGTCCCTGGATCACTGTGCACGGCAGGTCCCGCATCATCGTAGTTTTCGACACGTAATGGAACGACTCGTAAACGATCGGGAGCGGGTCGTCCTTAGCGGTGACCGAGGAGAGGTCCGCTTCGGGATTACGGAGCCCGGCCAACTTCACCGCTTGCGGCGCTATTTCGTCCACGGTGGTCGGTGTGATGCGCTGGCCGCCCTGGCCGGCCTGAGCGGGCTGGGCACCCTGGGCCGCTGGAGATGCTGCCGGGCGGGTGCTGACGTCCGCCGCCACGGTGATCGTGCCCGCCTTGGCGAGTTCTGCCGGCAGGATGCCCTGGAACGAAATGGTGTTTCCTTCAACCTTCACGGCCGGCGATACGCCCGGCCCGGAAGCCGCGTAGCTGGTGGGCGCGCCGCCGCGGTTGCCGCCACGCCCCATGCCGCCCGCACGAACCACCCAGACGACCGGTGGAACGGTCGGTGCGGCCTTCGCGGTCGCAGCCCCCGGGGCAGCAACCTTGCTTGACGGGGTGAACGTCACCCGATAAGTAACGCCTGCCGCGCCCGGATCGCCTGCCTGAAGCGGAGCGCCGCGCGTGTCGAGCGCAACCTTCAGGAACATGCCGCCGGCAGACGACAACTTCACGCCCCGGATATTGAGGTGACCGGCGACCGCCGGGTTCTCCTTACCGGTCAGCGTGGCGATCGCCTGCTCGGCGCCGTCCGTTACCATCGGGTACAGCCCGACGATGGCATCCCTGGCGTTGAGCTTCTCGTAGGACATCTCAACCGAGCCGTCCTTATAAAGGACCGTCTGGAAACGGTTGTCGGTCGGGAACCAGCTCCAATCCTGGATTCCGGCGAACGGCTCGGTAACATCCCACGTGATCACAAGGCGATCGTCCAGTTCCTTCACGTAGCGGCCGGGCGTATTCGGCTTGGCTTGGAAGCGCAGCCTGAAGAAAACCAGGATGGCCGGCTGAGTGTTTACCAGCGTGCGCGCGACGTCCTGCAATTGCGCGAAGCGATTCGAAACAGAGATGCCGCCCATGGCGCCGCGACCGCCGCCCTGTGCCCCGCCCGCGCCCGCGCGACCCTGCGCGCCTGCCTCCGGCGCGGTCGGGAAGGCGATCGATCCGTTCATGCCGACCGTGAGCGAATCCCAGCTCTTGCCGGAGAAGGGGAAGGTGAACTTCTTCAGCGCGACCTGGGCGCCGCTCAGTTCGGCGCCGAAATCGGCGTCCCACTTCAGCGGCAAGGTCTCGACGCGGTAGCCCGCCCCGTCGGGAGTGAACTTCACCGTGCGCTTCGTCAGATCGAACAGAGTTTCCTTGCCGAAGACGCCCTCGTCCAACGTCATGTAGATCAGGTTACCCTCAGCGCGTACTTTGCCGACGGAACGCCCCGTGGGCTCCTGGAATCCCTGCGCGTGGAGCGGATTGTAAGAGAGGAAAAGTAAGAGAGCGGTCAGAGCTGCGCTGCTCAACAAAGCCCGGCTGGTTTTCATCGTGGCACACCTTTCAATCGTTGCTGGGTTGAAGCACTGAGAAACACGTGCATTTTGTCACGGGCCGGGGCCGGGCGCAACGCTTACTGCGGGGTCGTGTGGGGCATATGTGGGGGAAATTCGGGGACATCCGACCCATTTCTTGTCTAAGGCTGAGTTGGAGTGGACTCCGGAAGACACGTCCCTGATTCCGTCAGGGAGTTGCTTGCCGCGAAGCTGCGCTGGACCTTCCGGAAGTAATGCTGCCCTTTTTGTTAACGTAGCCCGGCAGTATCCTTTAATGGTATGTAAATCCCGATTGACGGCAATCGAGGAGTGCGCAGCCTGACACCGGACATCGGCATGTGCGTCAAGGCGGAAAGAGTGTTTGTCTTCGACGATCGTATGGGCTCAGCAACAGGACGACGGCAGGTCCAGGGGGCCGGCGTGCTACATGCTGAGAATTATACATCAATGCACTGAAGCGCCCGGGCGGGCGCAAGTTGACATAGTGCCCGAAATCAGAAGTGGCGGAGGAATATATCAGGAAGAGCGGGGAACAAAGAGACAGCTCTTTATGTCTGTCCTTTCAGTACGGATTCAAAACCTATTCCGTTCTCAGTGTCGATACCGGGTCGATGCGGGCCGCCTGACGTGCGGGCAGCCAGCCTGCCAGCAAGCCGACAGCGGCCAGCACCACCGCAGCCGAAGCAAAAGTCGCGGGATCGCGGGGCTCGAGCCCGAAGAGCAACGCGGCAACGAACCGAGAGGTCCAGAAGCTGATGGCCCCGCCGATTGCCAGCCCGACTCCCACAACCCGCGCTGTGCGAATCAGCAGCATTCGGATCACCTCGGCGGGAGAGGCGCCGAGTGCCAGGCGGATGCCGATTTCCGAGCGGCGTTGCATCACTGCGTATGCCACCACGCCGTAAACGCCGACCGCCGCAAGCAACAGGGAAAGCGCACCAAATAATCCCGACAACATCGCCGTCAGCCGCTCGGTTGCTATGTTGTCCCTAACGTAGCTTGCCATGGACTTGGCGTCCACTCTCATGTCCGGTGCGATCCGATTGACAGCGACCGCCGCAGCGCGCGCGAGTGCAGCCGGGGAACCGGCCGCGAAGCGCACAGCGACACGGAATGCCGCCGGAGGCGCGAAATTTGCGATTTCCGGGTTCATCTGTCCGATGCTGAGATACACGGTCGACGGGATCCCCTCGCGCAGGCCGAAATAGATCGCCGACCCGGAATCCTTCGCCAAACCCACGATCCGGAAAGGTGGGCTGTATGTCCCTGTTTCCCCAAAGGTCAGAGTTTCCCCTATCGGGCTGCGGTCGCCTACATGTCGTCTCGCGAATGTCTCGTTAACAACCGCTACCAGCGGTGTGCCCGAACGATCTTCCGCGGCGAAACCCCGTCCCTCCAGAATCGGTGTGCCAAAGACCGCGAAATAGCCCGGACCGACAGCATTCAGGAAGGTCGGTGCCTCGGCAGCGGCAGGCGGCGGGTAACCGCTCACCATCACATTGGCGACCCAATGGTCAGAGCTTACCGGAACGGTTCGAAGTGTCACGGCATCGGACACGCCGGGAACGGTGGCCACTGCCTGCCGCACCCGCTCGTAGAGGGCCGGCCGGGCAGCGGGAGGCACCTTGGCGTCATTGGCGTTGAGTCTCAGGATGAGGGTCCGGCCCTGGTCAAAGCCGACTGTCGTGGCCATGCCAGTGAAGGTCTGGACAAACAGGCCGGCCGCCACAACGAGAATCAACGACAGGCTCACCTCAGCCACGATCAGGGCATGATTCACTCCCACCCGCTTCGCGCTGGCCTGGCTGCGACCGCCTTCCCTGAGTGCAGCCTGCGGCTGCACGCGAGCTGCGCGCAGAGCGGGGATCAGGCCGAAAAGCAATGCTGTACCCACCGAGATCGCAGCCGTGAAGCCCAGCACACGCCAATCCAACGAAAGATCGAGGAAGATCGGACTGGTCGCGGAGGAAACCATCCCGACGAGCACCTCGCTGAACACGCCGGCCATGACCAGGCCCAGCGACGCCCCAATCACAGACAGCAGCAGGCTTTCGGCCAGGACCTGACAGGCGAGCCTTGACCCTGAAGCCCCAAGCGCGCGCCGCACGCTCAACTCATGCCTGCGCGCCACAGCCCGCGCAAGTACGAGGTTGGCCACATTGGCGCAGGCGATCAGCACCACCAGGATGGCCAGGAGCAGCATCGCCCAAAGCGGGCGTTCGAAACGGTCTCGCAGCGGCGTAGAGCCTGTCGCTTGGCCGGTCGCCGCCGGCGTGGCCGAAAGAGGCTGACTTAGATACAGGTTTGCAGTCGCTCCTGCCGCGACTGCCTTCGGGAGCGCCGCCTCGCGGATCTGGGGCTGGGCAGCACGGAGGGCGGCAGTAGCGGATTCTGGTGTCTGGTCCGGACGCAGCCGCGCTGTGACGTACAGCCAGGAGGCGGTTCCTGTCACGGCAATTGGGACCGCCACGTCGAAACTGCGGCCGACCTCCGCACCAAAAAAGCGCGGCGGCGCAACCCCTACAATGATGTAGGACGTGCGGTCAAGCGACACAGATCGGCCGATCACGTTCCCGGCGCCGCCGAACCGCCGCTGCCAGAATCCGTGGCTGATAACCGCGACCGGGCCGTCCGGGCCTCCTCCTTTCCGGTCGTCAGCCCTCGTGAACATGCGGCCGAGCATGGCCGGCACGCCCAACGTTTCAAAGAACTCGCCACTCACCCCCAGCCCCTCGACGTTGTCGGCCTGGCCGCGTTCCGCAATGTTGAACCTCGTCTGCGTCCAGCCGCACACACTCTCAAACAGGTTGGGGCGGTTCCGGATCTGTTCCCAGGCATAAGGATCCAGGAATGGGATGGGCCTGTCCACCCGCAACTCACGAATGCCGACGAGACGATCCGGCTGGTAGACGGGGAGAGGCCGCAACAGAAAACTGTTGATGATCGTAAAAATCGCAGTTGTGGAGCCTATGCATAAGGCCAGCGTCAGGATGGCCGCTCCCGAGTACCCGGGTGATTTTCTGAGCAGGCGCGCCGCATACCTCAAATCCTGGATCAGCATTCGGATGAGCGCAACGCCGCGGGCATCCCGGCACTCCTCCTTTACCTGTTCCTGTCCCCCGAGCGCCAACCGAGCCAGGCGCCTCGCCTCGTCGGGCCCGACACCTCGCCGGACAGATTCCTCCACTTCCCTCTCGACGTGAAGGCGGATCTCCTCAGCCAATTCTGTCTCCATGAGGTCGCGACGAAAGAGGGCCCGGATACGATATCTTATATCGCTGAACATGTCGTCATCCTCTCAAACCGTGTTGAGCACCTGGGCGACGACCGTCGCCAATTGCTGCCAGTTTGCCACTTCGTGCTCAAGCTGCCTGAATCCCTTCTTTGTCAGTTCGTAATATCTGGCGCGCCGGTTGTTGTCGGACGGTCCCCAGCGGCTGCGGATCATGCCCCTGCGCTCCAGGCGGTGCAGAGCCGGGTACAGCGTGCCCTGTTGAATGAGCACGGCCTCGGAGGATAGCTGGCGGATCCTGTTCGACAGCGCCCAGCCGTGCTGGGGTTCGAGCGCGAGGGTCCTCAGGATAAGGAGGTCGAGCGTACCTTGAGGCAAATCGAGGCGCATTTGGGTCTCTCCTTCCCTATTGCTTCTACAGGAGAAGTTGAAAGATCTCTTGCAGAAGCTCGAGGGGAAACCAACACTAAAGACGACTAATGAACGATCCTGGTTCCATCGATTTGCATGACAACCAGCCTCCTTTTTGCCACATCTGCCCCTCGCGCGGGTTCAAGATCTGCCCAGCGGATACAACACATTCTTTGTGGGGCTTAAGAAGTGAGGATCAGACGTGTTTCAGGGAGAGCTCCATACGGACGCGGCTCGTTTTCTGCAGGTGTGCGATTAACTCCAGGAGGTTGCGGGCCTGCGGATTTCCCTTCGGACCGAGCATGCGCATGAGGCTCTTTGCCGGCTTGTGGGTGAGGCCGCTCAGTTTTTCGAAGCCAATCGTGGCGTTGATATAATCGCGCAAAATGGCCTTGCCGGTCTCCAGTTCGCCGGCGAGCAGGCATTCGACGCCCTCCCGCAAAAGCTCGTCCCGAAAAGCCGGATCGCTTTCGATGCGGGCCTGAATGGTCTCCTTAAAATCGCGCGTCAGAGGCATAGCTATTTCTCCCTGGTTTTGCGCTCCTTATAGTCTTCCCAACGCTCATGGGCGGTCCTGATATCGGTGTCCTGGTGTTTTTTAGCTCCGCCGCCAACCAGGATAACGAGCGCATCGCCATCTTTCCCGAAATAGATTCGATAACCGGGCCCGAAATCAACTCGGCATTCAAAGATGCCGGCACCGACTCCCTTCGTGTTCGAAAAATTCCCGTGCTCGATCCGAACCAGAGAGGTGGCAACCTTGGCTGCTGCCGGTGCATTGAGTCCGCTGAACCACTTCGCAAAAGGGCTGTGACCATTAGAATCAAGGTACTCCCTGATCGTGATCATGGCGGATGGTAACACACGTGTTACTATTGGCACAAGCCGAATCTGGCGAACTTGAGGATGTTGAAAATAGTGAGCCACAGGATCAGGCACCGGAATTCCAAGCTGGGACCCCAAAAGTCCTCGGCCTGCTGCCGGATGAGCTTGTCCAGGTTTTGCAGTTTGATCCCGCTTGACTGCGAACGCCCTGTAGTGATACCACACCGGAAACAGCGACTCGTTTGGAAAGGTGAATATGAGCGACACGAAAAAGGAAGCAAAGCCGATCAGCCGGCGCCGCTTTGGCGCCCTTCTGGCTGCCACGGGAGCGGCCGTTCCGGCGTTCGCCGCGCAGCAGCAGAATCCGCCGCAAACGCAGCAGCCTCCTCCGCGCCCCGTGAACGAAGCGCCCGCACAACAGGCGCCGCCGTCGAGCCGGCAAATGCCGCCCGAGCCGGCGCCGTTTGACGACCCGCTGCAGTTCGCGCGCAGCGACGTTGCGCTGCGCGCCAAGCCGTTTGCCATGACGCAGGTGCGCCTGCTGCCCGGCAGCGTTTACTACGACGCGCAGGAATGGAACCGCGGCTACATGTCGCGGCTGACCGCCGACCGGCTGCTCTACAACTTCCGCGCGAATGCCGGACTTCCAGTGGGCTCGGCCCAGCCGCTGGGCGGTTGGGAGCAGCCCGCCAACGACCAACGTTCCAGCGAGCTGCGCGGGCACTTCACCGGACACTTTCTTTCGGCCAGCGCGCTGCTCTACGCTTCGACGGGCGACAGCCAGGCCAAATCGAAGGCCGAATACATGGTGGCCGAACTTGCGAAATGCCAGGAGAAGCTGGGCGGCAAGTACCTGAGCGCCTTCCCCATCAGTTTCTGGGACCGGCTGGCGGCCGGCGAACGTGTCTGGGCGCCGTTCTATACGATTCACAAGATCGCGGCCGGCCTGTTCGATATGTACTCGCTGGCGGATAACAAACAGGCTTTGCAGGTGCTCCAGGGCATGGCTGCGTGGGCTGATGAATGGACCGGCTCGAAGAGTGACGAGCATATGCAGCGCGTTCTCAGAACCGAGTACGGCGGCATCGCCGAGACGCTGTACAATCTCGCGGCGGCAGCCAATGACGACCGCTGGGCCAGAACGGGCGACCGCTACCAGAAGCGGATCTTCATCAACCCTCTCGCGCTGCGCCGCGATGAGCTGCGCGGCCTCCACGTAAATACGCACGTGCCGCAAGTGATCGCCGCCGCCCGCCGTTATGAGATCTCCGGCGACATGCGCTTCCATGACGTGGCCGACTTCTTCTTCTACGAAGTCAGCAGCGCTCGTTCCTACGTCACCACGGGAACCAGCAACGGCGAATCGTGGCAGGTTGGGCCGCGGCGGCTGGCCGCCGAACTGCCGCGTTCCATCTCCACCGCCGAGTGCTGCTGCTCTTACAACATGTTGAAACTCGCGCGGAAGCTCTACAGCTGGAACCCGGATCCCGCGTACTTCGATTACTACGAGCGCTCGCTGCTGAACATGCGCATCGGCACCATCCAGCCGAAAACGGGCTACACCCAGTACTACCTTTCGCTGACCCCGGGCGCCTGGAAGACCTTCAACAGCGAAGACCAGTCGTTCTGGTGCTGCACCGGCTCGGGAGTCGAGGAATACGCCAAGCTGAACGACAGCATCTACTGGTACGACGCCGAAGGCCTGTACGTGAACCTGTTTGTCCCGTCGGAGCTGAACTGGACGGAGAAGGGTTTAAGGCTGCGCCAGGAGACGAAGTTCCCCGAAGCCCAAAGCACGCTGCTGACGATAACGGCGGCGAAGCCGCAGACGTTGTCCATCCGGTTGCGCGTGCCCGGGTGGCTGAAGACCGCGCCTGCCGTGAAGCTGAACGGCAAGGTGCTGGACGCTTCCGCGGCGCCAGGGAGCTACCTGACCATCCGCCGGACGTGGAACGGCGGCGACAAGCTTGAGATGCAGCTCCCTATGCACCTCTACGCCGAGGCGATGCCCGACGATCGCCAGATGCAGGCGTTCCTCTACGGCCCCCTGGTGCTGGCGGCCGACCTGGGCAACGAAGGCCTTACTCCGAAGCACGTGGTGGGAACGAACACGCCGGCAATCCAACGGGCCGGCGGGCGTGGAGGCACTCCGAGGCCCGACGCCCCCCCACCGCTGCCGGGGATCGAGATGCCGGCACTGAAGGCCTCATCTGCCGACCCGGAGTCGTTCATCAAACCGGCCGGCAAGCCGTTGACTTTTACGGCGACGGGTCAGCAGAAAGACCTGACGCTGGTGCCAATCAACACCCTCTTCGACCGCCGCTATTCGGTATATTTCAAAGTGTCCTAGTGTAGTGTCCCATAAATAGGTTTACATTTGAACGCGGACATATTACACTTGGGCTCATGAATCGAGCCGAACCAATTATTTTGTCGTCCGAGGAACGATCGACCTTGGAAACCTGGAGTCGGGCACGCGCTCTGCCACTGAGACTGGTGCAACGTGCCCTGATCATTCAAATGGCTGCTGACGGGGCTTTGAATCAGACCATCGCTGATGAACTGGGGGTTTCGCGTCCCACAGTGCAACTCTGGCGCGATCGTTTTCTCTCGCTTCGATTGGCGGGGTTGGAAAAGGATGCCCCTCGTCCGGGACGGCTCCCGAGGATTCCTCAACCAAAAGTGGCAGCTGTTGTTGAGGCCACGCTCCATGCCACCCCGCCTGACGCGACTCACTGGAGCGCTCGCTCGATGGCCAAAGCTCAGGGGTTGAGCCGCATGACCGTGCAACGCATTTGGAAACAGCATAATCTCAAGCCTCGTCTGCTTGAGACTTTCAAGCTCAGCCGGGACAAGCGCTTTCTGGAAAAGCTTTATGACGTTGTCGGGCTTTATCTGAATCCTCCGGACAAAGCCTTGGTTCTATGCGTTGACGAAAAGAGCCAGATTCAGGCACTGGACCGGACACGGCCCTTGTTGCCTTTGCGCCCTGGCCTGCCTGCTCGTCAGACACACGACTATATACGCAACGGCACGACCACTCTTTTTGCTGCTTTGAGCATGCTTGATGGTAAAGTCATCGGCGATTGCATGCCGCGCCACCGTCATCAGGAGTTCATACGATTTCTTAAGCGCATTGATACTGAGACACCCCATGCTCCGGATCTGCATTTGATCGTAGATAATTATGGAACCCATAAGCATCCGCGTGTCCAATCATGGTTACAGCGACATCCCCGCTTTCATATGCACTTTATCCCGACCTCGAGCTCTTGGCTCAATATGGTGGAACGCTGGTTCCGGGAGATCACGGATAAAAGATTGCGACGTGGAACGTTCGCCAACGTCAGGTGTCTGATCAAAGCTATTAACGATTACATTCAGAATCATAACCAAAATCCACAGGCTTTTGTCTGGACGGCAACACCGGCGGCGATCATGAAAAAATTGCCAAATGTAAAGAAGCGTTAGGGACACTACACTAGTTGTTACTCGCGATATGCCGCAATTTCACCAGGCGGTTGCGGCCGAAGGGGTTGTACATGGGAGTGCCGACCATTCTCGGGTCGCCGTCTTCCGCGCAGCAGCTGAACCACGGCCCGTTCACGTCGGCCGGGATATGGCCGTCCTCTGCCGGCTTGTCGTCCTGGACCAGATAACGGATTACCTCGACTATATCAAAGCCTTTCTCGACTTCTGCTCGCTTCACCACGATGTCGCGCAAGCCCAACACGTGCATCCCGACCGTCCAGATGTCTGTGTTGCCTCGGACGATGCCGACAAACGCGAAACTCAAAGCGTCGGCGCCGCCGTCTTCGGCCATCTCGAGCCAAAGCTCGCCGCCATGAGCCAGCGCGCTGTTATCGATGAATACACCGGCCCCGCCAGCCCGCACCATGGCCGCTCCGGCTTTCATGATCGTCCGCGCAGCTTCCCTCGATCCCCCATTGCCGCTGAGCGTCACGTTGACCGCGTAGCCGTACGCCGTGGCCAGTTCTTCCTCAGTCGGCGGCCGCCGGCATGAGGAACGGAAGATTCCGGGAAACTGGTCATCGGGCGGCAAGAACCCCAAGTCGATCCGCGCACCATCCGGCAAGATCAGCGCCTCCGTCGTCACATGGCAGCCATCCGGCAATCGCCTGATCAGATCCCTCGGATGCGACCACGGGCCGGGAATCCGGAGGTCGACGATGATGGAAGCGGCGTGTTCGTTCATCTGAAATTTTGGCATTTGGATTCGTTTCACTCTCTTGCGCTTCGGGTTTCAGATTGGTTCAGGCTATCAAATAGACCTCGCTGTCGCGGCGCAAACGCATGCCCCGGGCAACCGTCCGTTAGCACGCCGATGGAAAGCACGGTCGCTTCCCCCTCGCCAGTGAGCCAGACGACATCGCGGCCATTTTCTTGAGCAGCTTGTTCCGTAGACGTCGGTTTCCACAGCCATAATGTTTCACGAGGCGTGGATTTATCTCACGGAATAATCGCGCAGGGGCAGGCCCGGACCCAATGGACCCGACAAAGAACTCATTGAAGCCGTCGTCCAGATGAAGCTGCGCAATCCCGCCCGGGGGTGTCCCCGCATTGCCAAGCAGATCACCCTGTCCTTCGCAGGCGGAAAAGCCCGAATGGTGAAAGCGGTCCAGGATGTCGAGGGTGGTCTGGCCGATGCGGCCGGAGGCGAGGAGGTTGCGGAGGACATGGCAGCGGAACAGCAGCATGAGCCGGCGGGCGTCGAGGGTGGGGATCGGTTCAGAGCTTTCGTCGGAGGACCAAACTCCGCGGCTGGCGCTCAGGCTTCCCTCCCAGATAATCCAGTAACTGC
>JAFNAG010000711.1 GCA_017860135.1 Acidobacteriota bacterium | reverse complement strand
ACCTCAGCGGCAACGATCCCGGCGTGCTTGCCGGTTCTGCCGTTGCCCTGGCACTTGTCGCGTTCTGCGCCGGCATTGCTCCTGCGCATCGTGCTTCGCGGATCGATCCCATGCAGGCCCTGCGCTACGAGTGAGTTTTGGGGACAGGCTACTCAACCTCGAAATTGGGGCAATCACGCTGCAGTCAGTTTCGAGGTTGAGTAGCCTGTCCCCAAAACTCTAGGTTTCTCTCAGGTTTTTCTGGGCGCGATCCTTGACCTCCAGGTCGACACCATCGGCGCGCAGCCTGGCCTGTATCTCACCCGCCTTCAGTTCTCGAGGCATGATTCCCTTCCTGACAGAAAGCGCGGCCGCTACGCCCGCAGCGTGGCCTGTGGCCATGCAATTGCCCATCGCCTTGCCGGCGCCTGCGGCGACATGCGTTGTGGAGATGCAGCGCCCGCCCACCAGCAGCCCGTCGACTTTCTCGGGCAGCAGCGCCCGGTAGGGAACATCGTGGATCTTCATCCGGAAGTTCTCGATGCCTTTGATTCCTCCCTGGTCTACGAATCCGGCACGCCAGCTGCCGGCGAGGGCGTCCTGCTCGGTGATGATGTAGACGCCTTTGACACGGCGGGTTTCGCGAACGCCCACCTGCGGTCCCGCGGCGACCCATTCGATCTGGTTGAGTGCAGGATTGTCGGACTCGCGCAACGCCTGGACCATCTGGAGCACCTGCCGACGGCTCCAGCATTCAGCCATCGTACGCTCGACAGGATCGGTGGCGTCCACCCGGCCCAGGTCCGAGGTCCCGGCATGATTGATCCACCAGCTGTGACTGTTGGCGATGGGAAGCATTTCCATGAAGCCCGAGGTGATCAGCGGGTACTTGGTCTTCCCGCGCTGGATTGTGGACAGTATCTCCTCGGCCTGCACCTTACTGGAGTCGATGTTGGTCAGGGCCAGGCCCAGCGTGATGGGCATGAGTTCCTTGGGATCCATCATGGTCTCCGCACCCGCGTAATGGGCAACATCCGCATCTCCGGTACAGTCCACCACCACCTTGGCCCGGATCGTCATCAATCCGCGCTTGGTGCCGACGACGACCCCGGTCACGCGGCTGCTCTCCACGACCGTGTCGACCGCGCGAACGTGGACCAGGTACCTGGCGCCGACCTCATCCAGAGCGTCGAGTACCGCGACCTTCAGGTATTCCACGTTGGTCAGCACACCGTGCACGGTGATCTTCGCCGCCTGGTCACCCATGGCCCGGAGCTTCTGTATCAGCAGTTCGTGCACCTGTGAGCGCGGTTTGCTCTCGGGGCGCATCTGGTTCAGCGGCGCCGGAGCGTGCCGCTCCCAGAGCGGCCCCGATGCCGGCAGGCCCGCCGCCCACGACCAGGACCTCCGTCGTCTCGAGCGTCGGATACCTGGATGCCGGCACTGGTGCCGCGGATAACGGAACAGCACTTGCGGACAGTGCCACCATGCCTGCCGGAAGGAATTGCCGCCTTGAAATGCACTGCTTCTTCGGTTTGTCCATGATCATCTCCACTCGCACATTCAAATGGTCCTGTTACAGCGATGTTTATCCTACACCGCCTGATTTCGCGGTTCTCTCGAAATAGTGCTATGCTGGCGCCGCTATGCGTCTGGATTTTGTACCAGGTCAAGGAGAGATTCCATGCGAAAGGGCGATCTTGTTGCGCTTGCTTGTTTCGTTTCCGCGTTGTTGCTGCAGTCCCCCACTGACGCGGCCCATGGCCAGCAGGGGACTGTTTATCGAGGTGTGACCGTCGAGGCCCCCTATTCATATCACATGGCCGGCGGCAAGAATTGGGTTCATGGGTTTGCAGTCCGGATCGATGATCCGCAGTCGCTCAGCAGGCCCGGACTGGTTTTCCTGGCATCCGGGATCGAGCGGGCTGACCAGGCCATCCTGAAGGTCAACGGCAACGAGTATGCCGTCCCTCCCCAGGATGTCGATTTGAGCGGAACAGCCAAAGCTCCTGAAAATCAGGAGGGAGGGGGCAAGGCCTCGTTTTATGCCGATGAGCGAGGCGGTGCCGATGTCATATCCAAGATTGTAGTTGTCCTGAAGCCTGAGCATCTGAAACCCGGAATCAACGAGCTGGAATTCCTGAAGAGCGGAGAGCAGGGATACGAGATCACCGGTGCCCAGATCCAGTCCGTAAACCAGGCCGGGTCCACCGTTGTGGCGCAGACGTACCACTTGCTGGCGCGGGGGCGCCCGGCGACGATCGGCGATTTCGACAAAATCATGAGTATTAACGAACGGGAGCGGTACAGTGTCGCAGACGCTCCTCAGTGGTCGATACGAGGCAAGGTGAATTTCTACCGGTCCGGGATGGACAAGGATCTGGATCGCATGTTCCAGATGTTCGAAGAGGCCCGCGTCAACCTGGTCAGTGTCAGCGTTCCGCGGGACACGAAGAGTGAAGCCTACCAGCGCTCCAGGGCCCTGATAGACCGCCTGCACTCGAAGGGGATGAAGGCCGTCGGCTTCAACTCCCTGGGTGGTGTTTCGATCCGGACGCTGCTGATGAATCCCGCCGCAGATAACTGGATTGCCCGCGACGAGTACGGGGACCGGATGTGGCGCAGCCAGGGCGGCTCGTATGTTTCTGACGTCTCCAGCATGGCTTTCCGCAAGGAAGTGCTCGATCACGCGGCGATTCAGATCGACGCGGGTGTGGACGAGCTTTATTACGACTACGGCCTCGGCGGCACGGCTGACGTCCGCACGTTGTTCCAGGAAATCCGTGCCCTCGCAAGGCAAAAGGGGAAGCAGGTAGGAATCTTCGGCAACTGCAAGGGGAATATCCTCGTGGACGAAATTGCCGACGTGGTTAAGACTGAAGGCACCGAGGAAGCCGGCGTTTGGGACGGCAAGTGGGTAAACAACATCCCCCAGGCGCGCCTGTACTACGCTGTCGGCGG
>JAFNAG010000388.1 GCA_017860135.1 Acidobacteriota bacterium | reverse complement strand
TCCGGCACCCGTTCCGGCTGGCTGGCGCCGTCGATCGTGACCGCGGGCCGGTAACCGCCCGGTGGAGGCTGCTGGGCCGGGGCGGGCGATGCGGCCAGGAGAATCGCCAGGATCCATGCCGCGATTCCCGCCCGGGACCAGACTAGATGCAACTGCGATTGTGATGATTTCATGGCTCGTCTCCGTGAAAATGCGTGTGTGTGAGACAGCGAATGCCCGGCGGTTATCTGTCGTGCTGGGCGATGAGCTGCAGGGCGCGGCCAACCTGTTTGAGGTTGTGCCCGGTCTGCGCGTAGACCTTCAGCAGCTCGACCGCACCCTTCTTGTCATGGCCGAGCAGACGCAAGCCCTGCTGGTAGCAGTATTCGGCGAAATTCGGATCGATCGGGCCGAGCGCCGGGTGTCGGGGAGTGCCTTTGGAGGGAGTGAGCAGAAAATCGCGGCGCACGACATCCGTCGAAGCCGATAGAGCCGCCGTCATGCCGGGGGCCAAGTCCTCGGGCGCCGGCGAGGTCACGAGGGCGCCCTGCACGGCATCCTGCAGCCGGAGCGTATGATACCTCAGGTGCGTGACCTCGATCCCATAGGGCGCCGCCCCGGCCGCAGGCAGAATCGGAAACCGGTATCGGCCCTGCAGATCGGAAAAGGCGTGGTATCGCTGCCGACCCGATGCATCCACGAGCGCGACCTCCGCGCCGGCAACCGGACGCCCGTCGCGCGCGCAAATCTTTCCTTCGAAGAGAAGCCCGGTTCCAGCCGGTAAAGCCGGAATCACGCTGAGAACAAATGCAATCACGATTGCAGCGCTTATGCCTGATTGGATCATATCGGTCTCCCTGAAACTCTGAGAGAAGTCTCCCTCGGAAGACCCTCCCATATGTGCCATCATGCGGGCGAAGGTCTGCGCCCGGCACAGCAATCCCGCCTGACCGGATGCACGCTTCACAATTCGATGCGGCGGTGGAGCGCAGTCACCTCGAAATGAGCCAGGCGCAAGCAAATACAGGCGTATCGGTTCCGGAAAGATCCTCGGTCGCGTTCCGGCCCAGGCCGGTTTCATCAGAATAGAAATCTGCAATGCTATCGGTGCGCGGGTGGATGCATCGCCGGAACCATTATGCCATTGGCATAAACCGGCAGTATTCACTGCACCGTGAGAGTCCTGCTCTGGCGCTTGCCTATGTCAGGCGCCAGGAATCTGGAAAGAAACAGAAGCAAACATCCAAAGAAGTGAGGAACATATCCTATCCCCACTGTGGTGACTGCAGTCTACCCCCCCCCCCCGGTTCCTTTGTCAAGAGGTTTTTCTGTCTTTCGCTCGTTTCGATCGGATCCGCAAAAGAGGAAATCGTGGATCAGGAAAACTCCAAGGTATCACGGCGGAACCCGTATAATGGTCTCTGTCATTCTGGACAATCTGGCGGAGGGGCAACCTTTGGAGGCGGTGCTAGAGAGCTATCCCTCGCCAACGCCGGAAGCCATTCAGGCTGCTATTGCGTACGCTGCCGAGCTCGCACGAGCGCAGGTCGCCTCGATGGCGGCCAAACCGCGCAAGGCGATCGCCATGCCAGCAGTCCGCAAGCCCACGAAGGAGACCACCTGTGCCGCATAAGGACAGCTCCCGAACTCCCAACTCCGCCTCGCAGATGATCGACAAGCGGATTCGCGAGCTCGGCGATTCCGAAGCCGCTTCCAAGATCCGTTTCAGCGCGACACTCTTCCGGCCGAGGGCGACCGCGAAGGCCGTCTCTTGGACCTTTCTGACCCTGCCTATGGAAGCCAGCGCCAAGCTCCCCTCGCGGGGCATGACGTCCGTTGAAGGCATCCTCAATGGCTTCCCCTTTCGAGCCACGCTCGAGCCAACCGGCCAAGGAGGCCACTGGCTCAAGGTGGACCGAAGGCTGCGCGAAGCGGCGGGCGCGGAGGCGGGCGACATCGTCACGCTGGAAATCGCGCCGGCGGCAAAGGAACCGGAACCCAGGGTGCCGGCAGATCTGCGGAAGGCTCTCGCGGCCGCCCCGAAGGCGCGGGAGTTGTGGTCGAACATCACGCCTATCGCGCGCAGAGAATGGATTCACTGGATCGTCTCCGCCAAGCAAGCAGAGACTCGCGCGCGTCGGATCAGGAATGCCTGCTTGATGCTCGCTGCGGGGAAGCGACGCCCTTGCTGCTTCGATCGGTCCGGGATGTATAGCAAAAGCCTCAGCTGTCCCGCAGCCGATGACAGCGAATCCATGTAGTCCTCGCGCAGAAGGTGGCTGATGGGACACCGGGCATCCCGCGGTGCGCCGCATAGGATGCAGCTGGCTGACCGCATACGCCTGATTGTCGGATGTCCGGACGAACTGGGATAGCCTTGGTCCAGCCACCATCTGCTCGCGTTCTTTTTTTTCTTGCTCCTGTCTCCCCACTCCCTCAGGCGGTGGTGCCGGGCCTGAATGCCACCACCGGGGGAAGGAGGATGGATTGGGGGCTGGTCGCGGCGGATACCGGGGGTATGTCGTTGAGGAAGTGATAGCACACGGTGACGGCAGCCGGGCCTCTGACCGTGCTGCCGAGCTCGAAGGACAGAGTGATATCCCCGCCAACGCCAAGATTCGCCGTCATCTGCCGGAGGTCTTCCGGAATACCGGGGATGGCGACCGCAAGGGATTTGTTGCGGTCAATCCAGTGAAACCAGCATTGTGCACGGTATTCTTCGGGTCTTGATATGGTTCCCTGGCAGTCCACCCTGCCTGCGGTGGCAAGAGTCCAGTGCACGCGCCCCTCCGAAAACTCCGTTTGCCAGACGGCCGGAGAAGCCGGTCCCTGGAGCTTGCCGTACACTCCGCCGCCGGGGCCGAAATCACAGGTGATCAGGGGCGAACTCGCCTCGAGCGGCAATGTGAACGAAACGATGTCGTGCGGGTCCGGTTCGTTGAGGACGTGCGTGAGCATCGCCCAGGATTTGCAGGCGCTGATCTCCAGGGTGGTTCGGGCGCGGCAACCGTCTGCATATCGGCACTGTGCGAGCAGGCGGGCGCCCAGCGGGCCCGCATTGATGACGTGATCGGTGCCGGCTGCGGCTTCGCCGTTGCGGGTGATCCTGGATGGCCCGCGCAGGTGTCGGATGCCGTCGTAGAGGATCTGGGAAATCGATCCTGTCCGCTCGAACTCGAGACGCACACGCCGCTGCTCGCTGACGTATCCGTCGGCTGCGCGCAGACTGATAGGGTCGTCGATCAGGCCGGTGTCCATGCCGGTTCCCAGAATCAATGTGACCTGCTCGTACGGGGCGAGGGAGACTGCGAAGTCGATCCTGACCGCCGCGGAATCCCTCTTCGGCTCGAGCGTGCATTGCAGCGGCACCGGCTGCCCGCCGGATCGCGCCAATCCGAGATCTGCCGGTGCGACGCCATGCGGCAGTTCGAGTGTCGTTGCGAGCGGATACAGAAACCGGCGGATTCCGTGCGTTTCACGGACGAGGAGGGTGCCGAGAGGTTTCATCGTGCCGTGACCTCGTTGTAAATCTCCGTGATTTTACCCACCGTCATGCGTGCGGCGCCCCGGTTGTTCTCGAACACCGAGTAAGCCGCCTTCCCCAATGTTTCGCGCGCCGCAGGATCCTTCAGCAGTGCGATGAATTCCCTCGACAGTTCTTCCGCCTGTGCCGTCTTGTCGCTGACTGGGGCAGAAATCTGGCGGATTCCGCCCCGGGAGCGGAATTCATCGATGATTTGAGGGAAATTTTCCATAGAAGGGCCTATAACGATGGGTTTGGCGTACAGCGCGGGTTCCAGGATGCTCTGACCGCCGTGATGGATCAGGGTTCCACCGACGAAAGCGACCGCGGCGAACCGGTATGCAGTGGCAAGCTCTCCCAGGGTGTCGAGCAGCAGGACCGGCGCGGAGGACGCGCCCGCCGGATTTGTCCGGCGTTGTACCTCGAAGCCGGCGCGCGCCACGAGATCGGCCACGGAGTCGAAACGTTCCGGATGGCGCGGGACCAGCAGCATTCGGGTTCGTTCCAGCCCGTGTGTCCGGCGAACGCGCCGAAGCGCGTCCAGGAGGATCTGTTCTTCCCCGGGGTGAGTGCTTCCCGCGACAATCAGGGGGTCATCTGTGCCGTTGAGTCCGAAAGCCTCCGTTAATGAGCGCGCCTGGAGGTCGCTGACTTCGCGCTCCACCAGGTCGCGATCGTACTTGAGGTTGCCGGTGACAAGGATCTTGTCGGCTGGAGCGCCCATGGCGCGGATACGCAAGGCGTCCTCTTCGGATTTCATCATCAGCACCCGGTAGTTCATGAAAACGCGGCGCAGTGCCGGCCGTGCCCACCGGTAGTAGCGGAAAGATGCTGCCGAAACCCGGCCATTGACCAGAATCACAGGGATTTTGCGCCGGCAGGCCTGATGGAGCACGTTCGGCCAGATTTCCGTGTCGATGATGACGATCATGACCGGTTTCATCCAGGCAAGGACACGCTTTGCCACCGAGGCCAGGTCGATCGGGAAGAAGAATGTGTTCCCCTCGCCATACTTGACGAAGCGCTGTCTCGCAATCACCTGGCCGGTGTTGGTGATGGTGGAGAAAACGAAGCGCGCCTCAGGGAAGCTTTCGTGAAGTGCATGGACCAATGGCTGCACACTGAGTGTCTCGCCGACAGAGCAGGAGTGGAACCAGATGGTCGGGCGGCCATCGTCGCACAATGATCCAGGCAGGTACCCGAGGCGCTGTTTCAGGCCGGGCAGGTACTTCTGGTAACGCCATGCCTTGTATAGGAAGACAGGGAGCAGAATCACCCCCCATGCCACCATCAGGATGCTGTATATCAGGTACATAAACCTGCACCCGCCGGAAACTTATCCCCTTCCTTGTGCCATGCCGCAAGCTTCTTTTCGAGGCAGTCGCAGCGGCATGCAGAGAACGATCCGGTCCGCGTTGCGGCGCGTCGTCACGAGAGGATTCGGATCACTCGCTGCAGATCGGCTTCGGTATCCACTCCGATCGTATCGTGGGGAGTCTCGGCAACCAGAATCGGAATCCCGTTTTGCAAAAAGCGCAGTTGTTCCAGTTTTTCCGCCAGTTCCAGCGACGATTGCGGCATCCTGTGAAACAGCGACAATGCCTCTCTGGTGTAGGCATACAGCCCGATATGCTTGAAGTAGCGGATACCGCCGCTCCCGTCCCGGTCGTAAGGGACCGGATGCCGTGAAAAATAGAGGGCGAACCCATTCATGTCGGTAACGACTTTGACATTGTTGGGATCTCGCGCCGCCGATTCCTCGACGGCTACCTTCAAGGTGGTCACTGCCGCGGCGCCGGACAGGATCGGGCCGAGCAGCAGTTCGAGATGATCGGGGCGCAAAGTAGGTTCGTCCCCCTGGATATTCACGTAGATGTCCCCGTCGCTCCGTTCCATGACCTCGTGAATGCGGTCGCTTCCCGAGGGGTGTCTCCCCGTCATGGTGACCGGCAGATTGTGCCGCCGGCAGTACCCCTCCACTTCTTCACTGTCGGTCGCTACAAACAGATCGCTGATCAGCGCGGACCGTCTCGCATTCTCGTACACCCAGTGCACCATGGCTTTGCCGGCGATGGGACGCAGGACTTTGCCCGGAAGGCGCTTCGAATCCAAGCGGGCGGGAATCACACCGATGATTTTTTTTGCACTTCGCATTTCGCTTCCAACGCCGGAGTCCGCCAAACCCCGGCCGCTTTTCCCCGGCGCCCGGGCTCAGTCAAGGCGATCCACTTTTCAGTGCAGCCCGCACGACGGCCGCCGAAGCCGTGCCGTGGATGCGCGCACGGCTGCAAGTGTGTCATTATACACAGCGGCATACACGGTGTCGCGTTGTTCCTGACGCAGCGCCGGTGGTTCGAATCCCGCGATTACAAGTCGTTCCGAACCGCGATTGTCAGGGAGCAGTTGTCCTGGAATGCCAATGAGGCGCCCGCTTGCTGCGGCGTGCGACTCCGATCGCTCTGCGGATGCATCGGAGGACGGGCAATCCTGGCCCCGGCATCTGCATTGCGCG
>JAFNAG010000387.1 GCA_017860135.1 Acidobacteriota bacterium | reverse complement strand
GCGATGGATGGGCGGGCGGGGATCGACGGCGGATGACGATCAGTTTCTTTCGAGCTTCAGCAGGACGCCGGTGTTTTCCGCCATTTCCAGGTCGAATTGCATTGCGTCCCGCGCGAGCGTGCGGTGGTCGATCAGGTCGACGACGGTAACGCGCTCGGGAAGGTGCACTGTTCGTTTCCCGCCTTTGGGAGCGTAGATGCAGAGGAAATTCCGATTCGCGGTCACGACGTCGCCGGCGTCGCTGTAGATGTGCACTCCCGCTGCCCGCGCGATGCCGCGCAGGAGCGCGGACGGCAGGATCGGCGCGCTGGAGAAAATCGACCGCCATCCGTTCACCTGTTTTACGACCAGGCCGGGCTTGTTGATTCCTGCGCCCATTACGCCAAGCAGGGCAGCGTCCGGATCATCCGCATAGAACCGGGGGCTGACCCGGAATCCCGGCAGGTCGCGGTTCAATCCAGGATCGCGAGGATCCTTCAGGTAGATCTGATGGTCGTAATAGCGGATGATCTCCTGCACCCGCTCGTCGGTTCCGTACGCGAGCCCTTCCCGCAAGCCCCGCGTAATCTGATGCCCGCGGTTCGTCACCTCGACGTGCAGTTCGCCTGCGCGCATATCTTCCGCCAACTTGATCCCGGTCAGAGCCGACATGTTAGCCACGTCGCACCGGGAGTCGATGTACCCGGTAGCATAGACCCAGACGGCTGTCGCTTTGTTGCGGCGGAGACGGGCGTGAATCGCCTGGCGCTGTTGGGACGACACTTTGATGGTGTTCAGAAAAATGTAGACTTTAAAGTCTTTCAGTGCCGGGTTGTCCATGTCGCTAAGCAGGTGCGGTTCCCAGGGCATCCCCATGAACCCCAGTTCCCACTGCTTCTGCGCCGTCAGCCAGGCGTTGAAGACCGGCTCTCCGTCCCCGCAATATGTGAAGGACGCCTCATCCAGGATCACCGCCACTTCCGCGGTCGAACGCCTGTCCGCCTTGAGGTTCTCCACGTCGATGCGTTTGAACTGCGCGAGCAGATCCGTGGTGCGTTTGTCATCGAAAGTCCCGCCGAAGAGGTCGGTCCACCACAGGCCGACCCCTTTGGTAAACGCGTAGCCGAAGTCCCGGATCAGCAGTCCTTTGGTTTCCTCCCAGGTCTCCGGATTGCGCAGCGAGTTCCCCCAGCGCCACTGCCGCTTGGTCAGGTGCGTTTCCGTGTCCGTTTCGCTGAAGTAGAGCTTGCCGTGCAGATTGGCGGCTTCCGGCAGGCTCTGCGCGTTGTGGGGCCCGCCGACATATTTATTGTCATAGGTGTAAGGGCTGCAGATGAAATCGACGTCCTTCGAGGCCAGCACGCGCGTCAAGGCCAGCTGCCCCGCCTTGTTCGAGCTAAGGTTGGGGAAATTCAGCCAGATCGCCCCGTAAAAGCTGCCCACGATTTTCCTGCCCTTGGTGATTTCCTTGACCCACCGGGCGTTTTCGAGCAGAACGTCGGCCACGGAATCGTTGAAATACATCAGAAAATCTGGCGCCCGGCTGCTCACTGCCGGATCGAAGAAAATGCCCTTGGTCGTGGAATACCGCGCCGTTTCGTTGGGAGCTTCGGCGGACTCGAAGGTCACGGTGGCATCGCCCCACGCTTTCCGCAGGGCCTGCACGTCGTCGCTATACTTTCCCTGCAGCCATTTCCGGAACGCCTGGATTGACGCCCGGCTGTAATCTTCCACGCCGAACTTGGTGGGGTGCGGCGCGTCGCCGCGCGTCTCCCAGAACGAATTGAAGGGCAGCCACTCGCCGCCGAACCCGTTGCCTACCTGATAACCGATGATGCGGTCGCCGTATTTTTCCTCCAGGTGGGTGATGAAGGCGGTCATCAGCTTGCGCGAAAGCTCGCGGTAGGTTTCCGAAGCGAAAGAGGGGTGCGTCACGTTCCCGAACATGCCGGCCGGGCTGCCGTCGTCGCGGCGCGTGATCTCGTCGGGGTACATCTTGCCGAACCACTCTCCGGGTGTCAGGAGAATGCGCGGCAGAAAGAGCGCGTCCGGGTCGATTGATTTGTATTCGTCGAGCTTCTGGTCCACTCCGCTGAAGTCCCACTCATTGGGTCCGGTCCAGGGGAACCGCACATAAAAATTAAAGATCTCGATCCCGCCGGCGCGAAACGTATTGAAATCCCTCGGCCCCTGCCGGTAGGGCGCGGCCAGAATCATGCTTTTCTGCACACCGTTCACGAACAGCGCCGGCTTGCCTTCTACCATTCTCACTTCGCTCGTCAACTGCTGCCGGCTTGCAGATCCCGCCAGCATCATCAACGCGCCCAAAACAACGATTGTCCTCTTCATGATTCCCTCTCGATTTGCCGGGAATGCGCTAACCAGGACCACCAGAACCTGCGATCGCGCATTCCTCCCAGTCCATCTTATATGATATTGGGTCCGGCTTGAAAGGCGAGGCTGTTCCAAACCTAATCGGATCTGCAGGTCGATGCCACAGGCTCGGGATACCGGCATTTGCCGGAACGACAGGCCGGTCCCTCCAGGCGTTCGCAGTGTTCCATGAAGTTGCCGGTAACAGATGAACCTGCGAGGGCTTCCTGCCTATGTCTCCTGCTTTATTCTTTCGTCATACGTGAGGATTTCGATCGCCGGGTCGAGTTCTCTCGCTCGGAAGAACGTGGCCAGATGGATGGCATCGAGCGTGCGAAGTCTCGACCGTGGTGCAAGTCTTCCCGCAAGGTCGCATATGTCGCGCGACACTTCGATAAAGTCAATCTTCGGCCAGAGGAGTTTCAATTCCCGCTCGAGCCCCAACACCTGCCTGTGGCTCCTGGGATGGTCCAGACTGAGGCGTATCAGGGCGCGCTCTGCTTCCACCCGCAAGAGTCGTGAGGCGATCGCCCTGTCGGCTTCCTGCAGGCGTTCTACGACGACATCGCCGCCATGCTCGCCGAAGATCATCCGCAGGAGGGCCGAGGTCTCGAGGAAAACCGCGGTCATGAGGATTCCTCCCGCAGCGAATCGAGAAGAGCCCGGCTGGACACCCCCCGTAACCTGAGGACGGCCGCCGGTCCCTTCCAGCCGCTGATCTCCTCGCTCCTCAGAACCGCCTCCCCGCGTTCCGCCAGGCGCTCCAACCCTTCCTCCAATGTCGAGGGTGCGGTGGCTTGATGGTATGCGGGGCGCAATTCGGCAACCACTTCGTCGCGTTCGGTTACCAGAACCGTCTCACCGGTTTTTACCAGGCGCAGATATTCGCTCAGCCTGGCCTTTAGTACTTTCACGCCTACCGCTTTCATAGATTCATGGTAACCACTAGTAGTCACTTTGTCAATCCGACGCAAGGCGTCGTGTGCATGGAGACTTGCAACTCCAACTGACTGGCCAGCTCCGGTTCGAGAACCGTTGCGCTCGGGGCCTCGGCCATTCCAGGGAGGTTCACAACTCCCTTCTTCAGTCGACCGACTACCCAGCGCCCACCGGCTCGACGATCGACCAGGAGGTCCCTGCTCCCGACGCGCTGGATCATGCTCACAGGCACCCAAAGAGAAGAGGCTGCTTGGATCCTATATCCTTGAACGCAGAGGAGATTACGCCTACGACCGTGAAATTGAATCCATTGAGTTTCACAGGCCTGCCAATAATGCCAGAATCGGAACCGAAGAAATGTCCCCAGAGTGCGCGACTGATGATCACCGGCGGATCCGAATCCGGAGCCTTTGCCTCCAGCGATGTAAAGATCCGGCCGATCCCTGCTTCACTTGTCCGGGCTTTATCAAAGGCGCCGGCCGATCTGACAAGAGAACTGCTCGAAGTCTTCGAGACCATCCTGCAGGAGATCGTGAATTCCGCCCCGATCGACTTCGAGGTAATCGTGCACCAGGATGTCCCGCAGGCCTGCCATCGGAATGAGCCGCTGCGCGAGCTCTGCCGGCAAATATCCGCTCTGACCGGGCAACGGGATCGCGTCCCGATGCTCCTCCACGGCACCCAACCGGTCGCCGGCCACAATGTGGTCGGAAATATCAAGGGCGACCTGGATGGCGAGCCGCAGGTATCGCTCAACATCTCCAATCACAAACGGATCCTCGACAAACTCCTGACGCGGCCGGCTGCGCGGGCGCCGCAACAATCCGATGCAAGTGAAACTTACGGCGCCCTGCGTCATCCATACTGAAAGGGTGGTTTGATGGGTAGGGACCTTAACGTGTTGATTGCGCCAGAGGAGGGTTGTGATGGAGATGCCAAACGGAAAGCTAAGAACCATTGGGACTTTTGTGGCCGGAGGGCTCATCGGTGCGGGCATTGCGATCCTGTTCGCGCCGCAATCCGGCAAAAGGACGCGCCGGGAGCTCCGGCATATGGGCAGGAAGGCCCTGCACAAGTCGGAGGCTCTGGGGATGGATCTTCGCAACTCCTTCCATAATCTGGTGGATGATGTTTCCAGCAGGTTCAAGGACGGAGTTGCCCGCGGTTGAGACTGGGAAACGCGGGCGAAGAACCATGCCCGAAGCATCATCGTGTCGGGCCGGGGATATAGGAACTGAGAAGCCGATGCTATTCCGGCTTCGCCGGGCACGCCGGAGCAGTCTGCATGCGCCATTTGGATGCCAGATATGGGCTCCGCCGCTTGAAATGTGCCCGGGCGACCGGCATTCGCAGCGCGATCCGTTTTATTTGCCTGGCGATTCTGGGGAATGACTGTCAAGCCATTCCAGGTCAGCCGGATCCTGCTTGCGGCCTGAGGCCTGCTTGTTTTTGATCAGATGAGTGCGGGATAGAAGGTGGACTTT
>JAFNAG010000386.1 GCA_017860135.1 Acidobacteriota bacterium | reverse complement strand
TGTTACGCGGCACGGTGATCCGGGATCGATACCGCACTTTGTCCCAGGGGTTTTTCTGTCTGAGCAGGATTTGAGCTTCGATCAGAGCTGTCCGTTCCTGCAGGTGTTGCTGAGATCCTCATAAGGTTTGTTGCTGCCGCATTCCTCGGCTGCCTGACCGTTCCGTTCCCGCTCTCGCCTATAGGGTAGGAAGGGAACGGAACGATCTACAGGCTCAGTTGAACCGGCTGGTTTGGGAAGGTCGGAATCGCGTACCCCTGGGCGAGCCGTTGAATCTTTCCCTCAGTCGAGAGTTGGCGCAGGGTTTCCACGACTTTCTGGTTGCGGACCTTCAGCCGCGTCCTGAGGGCCTCGACGGTAAGAGGTTCGGCCGAGCCGGACAGTAAGCCGATGACGCGGTCTGCAAGGGAGTCCTGTGCAGGTATCGGGACGGGAGCAGGATCCATTATAACCCGGAGGTGGGTGTGGCCGTCCCTTGGCGCGAGGTCGAGCGCTACCGGGCCGAAAGAGGGAGCGGATCGGTGCTCGGAGGAGAGGGCCAGCTGCCCCTGGTGCTTGCGCAGATAGAGGAACGAGTCGAGCCATGCGTAGAGGTCTCCGGAGCCGCGCAGGTTGTTGCCGGCTCCGGACGTCGGTGACGCGTTCTTGCGGACGTGGTGAACGAGCGTGATTGCGGCGCCGTTCGTTCGCTGCAGGGAGCGAAGATAGCCGAGCAGGGCGGCGACCTGCCCGGCAACGTTCTCGTCGATGGCATGCACGCGGACGAGAGGGTCGAGGATCAGCAGGGCGGGGCGATGAAGGGCCAGCGTGGCTTCGAGGCGGTCCTGATCCTCGAGCCGGTCCAGGCGGAGCGACTCGGCCGTGATGACGCGCACGTCGAGTTGTTCGAAACAGACACCGCGGACCCGCGAGATCGTTTCGATGCGCGCACGCAAATCGGCGGCGGAGTCCTCGGCCGCATAGAGCAGGACCGGGCCCGGAGTGTGGACCGGAAAGGCTCCGAGACACGGACTGCCGGCGGCGACCGATACGGCCATCTCCAGCGCGAGCCAGGTCTTGCCCGACTTGGGGCAGCCGCCGATCACACCGACAGCCTGGTGGGTCCAGAGATGCTCGATCAGCCAGATGTCGCGGCGGGCCGGCACTTCGAGCGCCGAAGCGCGCACGACGGGCAGCGGCGTGGCGCAACTGTTTCCGGTCTCATCCCGTCCCGCCCGCGGTTGTTCCTGCACGGAGATCGACAGCTCAATCCCGGCGACGCCGGCGACCTGTTCAGCGGTATTACACAGGAGGCCGGCGTAGTGCCCGGACAGCGTTGCCCGGAAGGTCTCGTTCGGGACCGTCAGATGCAGGACGTTCCCTTCCATCTCCACGGCGCCGATGGGACGGAACCAGGTATCGAAGCATGCTGGTGAAACAACCGCAGCCACCCGGGACAGGATCCGGTCCCGAAGTCCCGTCCCGCTGGTGCCGGGCTCCTCTCCGCTCATTGCAGCGAATCTCCGGAAACGTGAATCCCCTTCTGGACGACGGAGGCATCGACGATCATTGCCTTGCCTTTCATGGCGATCACCAGGCAGTGATCGGCGAGGAGATCGACGCGGCGCATAAGGCCGCCGGTAGCCTTGGCCATCAGCAGCAGAGCGTCGTCGGAGAAGACATCGCGCCGGCAGCCGGCCGTGTTCATTCGATGGTGGACGTAGAGCTTGACCTGATCCGGGTCGAGCGGCGGGACGTGCAACCGGATCGGGATGCGCGACACCAGGGATGCCAGGACGTTGCGTTTGAGTGTCTCGCGCAGGTCGGGCAAGCCCACGAGAATGATCGAGAGCCAGGGTTTGGAGTCACGCTCGAAGTTCGTCAGCACGTGGAGCTGTTCCAGGACCTGGATCGGGAGCATGTGCGCCTCGTCGCATATGAGGATGACACGAAGCTTATGCTGGGTGGCGAGGTCCTGGATGTGCTGGCTTACGTTTGCGTAGAGCGCGGCGAAGCTCGAGTGAGGCTCCAGTCCGAAGCCGACCGAGATCTGGCGGTAGAAGTCGCGCCGGTTGACGCTGGAGTTGGCCGTGTAGAGGAGGCGATATCGCCCCTGGGGGAGGTCTGCTTCCAGTGCGCGGATCAGGCAGGTCTTGCCCGACCCGGAATCGCCGGTCAGGACGGCCGAAGTGCGGCCTTCGATCGCGGCCTTCAGGCCGAAGACAATCTCCTGCAGTTGGTCGGTCTGGAACATCTCCGAAGCGGGCAGGTCCTTCGAGAATGGGGGACGGGTCAGGCCATAGGTGGAGAGGATCTTATTCATGGTCGCCTCCGTCGGGATCGGGGTCTTTCTTCGAATCGGGTGCCTGCGGCCGGAGGAAGCTGTCCAGTATGAGATCGGGTGCGTTCAAACCGGTTGATGGTTTCGGATCCTGCGTTGCGGGTGGGGCGATGTCGCGTGACCGGTGGGCGTTGGCGATTGTGTTGACCGGACGCAGCGGGATCTCGACGGGTCCGTCCAGCACACTGACCCGGCCCGGTTCCAGCAACGAGTAGCGGAGGCGCACGGTGCGGCCCCGGAGGTAGGGAGGGACCTCGTAGGAGACGCCGCGCCAGAGGATGGTCGAGTCGTTGCGGGCCTTGCGTTCGATGTGGGCGTGGAAGGCAGCCTCGAGCCAGGAGGGGTCCGAGACCCAGCGGATGTCCCCGGCGCCGGCCTCCCAGACTTGCAGCGGAGTCTGGCCGGACAGAGACGAGTGCCCGTGATTGTGATACTCCCCTTCGACGTAGGTCCAGAGGCGGGCATTGAGTTCGTCGAGCGTCGTGACCTGACGAGCATCGATCCGGTCCAGGAGAGCCTCCCGGAGTGTCCTCCACCAGCGTTCGATCTTCCCTTTTCCCGGGCCGTCTCCAGGCCGGCAGAAGATGAGCCGGATGTTGAGCGTGGCGCACAGCACCCGCAGGTCGTATCCGGTGAAACTCGCGTGGTTGTCAAGCAGCAGCGCCCGGGGTATGCCGCGACGGGCGACGGCGTTGTAGAGAACCGTGAGGAATCGGTGCCCGGTTTCGCCGAAGCCGGCCTCGAGATAGGGAACGATGCGGCTGCGGTCGTCGATCAGACCGAAGATGATCGCGTGCTGGCGGCGGCCGCTGGCGGGGTTGACAAGGACGGGTCCGTGCAATGCGTCTCCCTGCCAGAGTTCTCCACACATGGAGGCCTGCCAGCGGTAGCGGGCCGGGCGGTCCAACTCCAACCTGGGGCCCGACAGCCCCCGGCGGCGCAGGAGCCGCTGCACGGTGGAGACATCAATCTGGTCCCGGCGGATGCGGCCGGCCAGTTCCAGTTCGCGCACGATGAGCGGGCAGGAGCGGCCGGGGTCCTCGCGCTTGAGATCAACGATCAGCTGCTCGATCTCAGGTGTCAGGGTCCGGCTGTTGCCGCGATCCGAGCGGGCGATGGGCTTGAGGGCTTCGAATCCGCCGTGGCGGTAGCGGTACAGCCATTCCTCGAGGGTCTTATGAGCAACGCGGCGCTGACGGCCGCGGTGGTCTTCGAACGTCCTACCGGAGAGGTCGGCGAGCAAATGGCGCAGCTCTCCCCACCTGAGGTCGCGGCTGAGCGCTTCGCCGAGGATGGCGTGTCGAAAAAGAGCTTCGCGGGTGCGGTCATCATCATTCATGAGATCCTCCTGATCAGGGTTCGATGATGGCGCCCAGCATGCTCATCACGGCGGGCCGCGGCCAGAGTCTTTCTCTGTGGGGAAGCAAGGGCGGGATCGGGCAGGAGGTGGTTGTCCGCTTTTCCCTGGAGGGAACTGCCCGGGGAGACTGGCCTTTTTCCGGCTGAAGAGCAAAGCCCGGAGCGTCTTTCGGACAGCGGATTGGACTTCTCCAATGAAATCAACGGCAGAGTGAAACGGATGGCCGCCTTCGGTGAGGAGGCGGCGCAGGTGAGATGCGCACTGTGTACGGCCGAAGGCGGGTTTGAGGACGCCAAGCCGCGGACCAAGCCAACCCCAGAGTGAGGGCGAGATCAACAGCTCCCTGCGCCACCGGAAGAGGCTGCGCCAAGCCGTTTCGCCACATGGGCGGCCAAACCGCTCTCCGATCGCGGACGAACTTTCGCCTGAGATGGCATGGCGGCAGAGAGCCTCGATGATCACGGTTGCGGCATACCAGCGCAATGGGTGCAGCCAGTCGGGCAGCAGGCTCATCGTGTGGCCGCACTTGAGGCACAAAAAGCGCCGCACCCAGATTACGATCCAGATAGTCTCGGAAATGCCCCGGACCTGGCGTGAGTAGCAGCCGTGACCGACGAGCTGAAGGACGCCTCTGGCATCCCGGGCTGGTTCACCACAGAAAACGCAGAACTTCGGTCGGAGACAATCGATGCAAGGGGCGTCGCGACTTCGGGCGCAGAGTTGCTCGACTGAAATGGCAAGGCTGTGTACAATAACCACCGCTTCGAGGGGGCGGTGGTGAGAACCGTGTCTCGCCAAAAGAAGGGCCTCGCCGCTGCCTCCCTTCCTCCAAAACGAGCGGCCATCCTACTTAAACTTCTGTCTGATCCTCAAGCCAGATGAGTCTGTCGATTGTTGTGCACGCCGAATGCGGTGCGTTCAGGCAGGAAAAGCGAGGCGGGAACCGCCCGGTTCTCCCGGACGGGAATGCTGCGGAAATCGCTCGCGCTCCTGATTCAGTTTGCGGCGTAACAACCCTATTGAACTTCCAACAGGCCCTAAGGAAGCAAAACTACCGCATTCTCTTCTCACAAAAACGCGGGCGAAAGCCCGGCCCAAAGGGAC
>JAFNAG010000385.1 GCA_017860135.1 Acidobacteriota bacterium | reverse complement strand
ATCTCAAAGCGCTCGTCATTTCGAACGTCATGGCGAGCATTCCGCGATACAACGAATATGCTGAGAAGGTCTTAATGCCAGAGATGGATCAGTCGGTGCTCGGGGAGATCAAGCGCATTGAGGCTGCGGGTGAAACAGACACACCTCGCTACATGGAGTTGCTCGTTCCGCATTATTACCAGCATCATTTCCTTCGCATGGCAGCCGATGAATGGCCTGACCCGCTGAAACGTGCCTTCAAGCACCTGAATCCCAAGATCTACGTGCCGCTGTGGGGCCCCAGCGAGCTGCGCGGGAGCGGAAAACTCCTCGACTGGGATTGCACTGCGGATCTGGCCAGGATCAAAGTGCCAACCCTAGTCATTGGCGCCCGGTATGACACCATGGACCCGGGGCACATGGAATGGATGGCGGCGGCGGTGCGACACGGGCGATACCTGTTCTGCCCGAACGGCAGCCACATGGCGATGTACGACGACCAGCAGACCTATTTCCGCGGCCTCATCCAGTTCATTCGGGACGTGGATGCAGGCCGGTTCGGTTTTGAAGCAGTCCCTCGTGCCTAGGGAGGGCACCCAGGGTTACGGAACCAGCGAGCTTTGACAGGCGCGGAGGGTTTGCCAGACAGCGAGGCGACGACAATCACACAGTCGGGCCGACTGTCCAGGAACTTCATTTCCAGCCCTCCACAATAGCCCGCAGTTGCTACAGGAGCCCCCAGGATCAACGATCCCTTTCAGATTACATCAGACACATCGACATACGTATCTGGGCGTTCTTCTCACGCGGGGCGGCGGGCTCGAGAACGGCGCGGCCGGCGCGGCTACTATCCTTCGGCCGGGAAACCGATGCAGCAGATGCCTCCCCCGAATAACAGCGGGCGGATTTGGTAGACGCCGACTCGAGGTCCGAGACGGGGAGGTGGAGGCCATGTCTGGGCGATCACCTGTGGAGCTGGGCTGTCAAGAGTTCGCAGGGCAGGCAGCGGCCAGGAGTGAGCTTGTGCCATCGTTCACAAGTTCTTTACCGGCTGGAACATTACCACCGCCTATTAGAGCGGAAATCTAGACCCCTCGGGGTTCGGAGGGGTACCAGCGAAGTACGCCGGTAAATGTCTACCCAAGGGGGTGGGAGGGGTACAAATATCTGCTCTAATAGGGAGATACCGATTTCGGTACTAGTACCACCGGGGTCGACTTTACCACTTGTAAATGGTACTGTCAGGAGAGCAAAATTTGCACATTTGACCTGAAAATGAAGTTCGCAGGGCACAGAGAGATTAGCCCAATGGTATCAACGAGTTGCAAGCTGCCCCTACAAGTGCTGTAACTGGTTTCATTTGTTGGTTTTAACCTGAGATTCCACCTCAAGTCCTGACGGCCGCTTCGGGGGCCTGAAGAGTATTCCCGGCAGGCACCCACGCAGCATGCGATGGCCCACGCGGTCAGGATGAGGGTTCAGGTGGACGTATCTCAGAGACCCGGTTACGGAGGGCGCACACCAAGACGTTCGCGGTGGCTAGAAATATCCCCGGTGGATGATCGCGGCGCGCCGATGCTGTGCGGCGGAGTGCGCAGAGAAGGCTGAGCGACGGTCCGTCAACCTGGATCCCGATTCCCGCAAGCGTCTCTGACATCAACGCTCTATTTCAGTATGACAAACTCCTCAACACAGGGTTCGTCCGGCGTGGCGCGGAACTTCAGCCGCCCGGAGAACTGAGGGAACTCCTACTGCACCTCCTCATACTCGAGTGCCAATCTCTGGCTGCACAGCAACTCGACGGTCTTGTGATCGAGCCCCGCCTCGATGCAACCCGCATAGATGGGACAGTCGCAGATCTTTGCTGTCAGCGTCCCACGCCGTTTCTCAAACTCCGGCGCAATGCCAACTTCATCACAGATCTTCGTGAATGCCCTTTGCCATGCCGCCAGATTCACCTTCCTGCCGCCCAGTTCGCTCTTCAGCATGCAGGCCCACCCGGCACCGACGAGTTTCCCGTGACTCGCATGAATTGCCAGCGCCTTGTCCAGTCCGATCTCCGGGACCGCATCCTTGAAAAAGAGACCAAAGGTGGTCAATCCACTCTTAGCAGCATTGAACGTGCTCTTCTTGCCCATGGGTCCTTTCCCTTTCTTTGGTTGTCTGCCGAGACTATCGTTTCAGGTGCTCCAGCCCAATGGAGTACCTCGATTCAAGACTCTCCGTGACTTTCCAAGCAGAACGAGGGAGCGGTGGCGTTCCCTTTGTCACCCTTATAGGCGCATTGCCGTGGCGGCGCAAGAGGAAAGCAGGGCGGGCACTGCCGCACGCTATCAACAAACGGAGCCTGGGCATGAAGCGAGAGTGCCGACGCGTTGGGCAGCGGCTCCATCCCCTAGTGCGGATCCCCCCCGCCTGTCGATTCGTTCGCGGGAATTCCTTCAAAGTAGCATATCAGCGCCCGACGGGCCATGCGGTTGGGGGCCACTTCCCCGCCAGGAATTGCTCTACAGCCTCAAAGAAAGCGTCTCTGCCCTCGAGCCAAGTCTGGTGGCCCGACCTTGGAAGCAGTAACAGCCGGGCATCCGGCATCACACGGGACCACTCCTCCGTCGCGTCCAGCGGCACTCGGGTCTCAGCCCCCTCCATGACGAGCGTCGGGATCCGCAGTGTGCGAAGCTCGGGCCGGATGTCGAAGTCCTTGAACCAGGCGTCCACGATGTCCATGGCCCGGTTTTGATGCCGAATGGCGGCAGGGGTGCCCGCACAGTAATCTCCTCGCATCCGAGACAACGCGGCCGGGTCCGACAGATAGAAACGAAAAGTGATTCGGATCCATTCTCGGCACAAGGGCACGACGTCACTATCGGGAGCGGTGGCCATGCGAGTCCATAGTTCGGCTGCCCGCCTGGTGTCCGCCTCTCCGAGAAATCGGTTCATGGCAGCCTCCCGAGCCGCTGCAAACGCCCCCGTCGGGGGACCTGGACTCCAGAACATCAAGCGCTCCACTCGGTCCGGGTGCCTCGCCGCATAGCTGGCGGCGACCCACGCTCCAAACGATTGGCCGGCCAATACCATCTTGTGCAGGCCGAAGTGCATCCGCAAAGCTTCGACATCGTCGACATATCGCGGAAACGCCAACCGCTCCTTGTCCTGAACGAGTTCAGAGCGCCCACCGCTGCGTTGATCGATCACGATCAACGTTCGACCGCGGCCTAGCCGATCGATCTCGTAACCTCCGTCATTCATATTGATGGGACCACCGTGTAGATAGACCAACGCTGGTTGGCCTGCCCCGAGCTTCCGGTAGAAAAGGCGGTTGCCATCAGAGCCGGTGAAATAGCCTTCCTCAGCACTCTGCGCCCAGACGGGACTGAGTGATATCGGAATCACGTTAATGAAGAGCGTGGTAAGAGCTATGACGACGATGTGCTTCTGCATTGCTGTCTCCTCAAAGTGAGCTACCAACGAACGCAACGTCCAGCCGCCGCTGTCAGGCTCCGCCGTCCGCAATCTACTTCGGGGCCGCCGGGGAGAGTGGCCGTTCGCTCACTGGAGCGTCGCCCACGATCCGCCATTCCGAGTCGGCCTCGCGTCGCCAGTGAACCAGGTAGTTTCCCCAATCATCGGAGGTCTTCATCCCGGGAGGCGCGGCAGGACCGGCCGTGAACTGAAGTCTGTATTTGCCCCGCTCGATAGCAAGCGAACCGCTTACCTCCGCATGCTGCGATTCCAAACTGAACTGCCAGCGTCCCCAGCGAACCGCCTCGGACCAAAATCCTCGAATTGCCTCACGACCAACCAGCGGAGGTGCGTTCGGTAGCATCTGCCAGGCATCCTCGGCAAACACGGCCGCGACGGCATCAATGTCACCCGCCGCATACCACCGAGCTAGGTCCGAGTTGTGAGCGTCGATGACGGTTCGCACGATCTCTAGTTCCTTGTCGGCCATAGTTTGAATCCTTTCGGTTCTCAAATCGGTGCACAACCGATCGGAACGACGATCGGCAACTGCACAAAGTGAAGTTCGCCCCACCTTCTTGCCAAGTGGTGTCTCCTGCAGCCCCGTTCTTGCTACTTGGGACCTGACTTCGAGACCTGCCATTCGGCGAGCAACTCCATCCACGCGTGCGCGGCTTTCCGACCGTGGCGGGCAAGCCAGCCGGACTGGGCTTCCTTGACGAGCTCGGGATGCGCGGCACCCAGCCATCCCATCACGTCCTGCCACTGTCTCTCGAAGATTTTCTCGTCCTCTTCCGACGACGGCGCCAATTCCGTCTTCTGGATGAGCCCTTTGTTGAAGACTATCTTCGTGCCGGGGGCGTAATGTAGTTCTGGAACCCCCAAATATCTGAGGAAGTCATTCCGCTCTTTGATTGAGTTGACGATCACTGTGTCACGAGTGGTGACCATGTCCTTGAATACGAGGACTGAGTTCGTAGCAGCATCAGACTCAAAGAGGTCCCGAAGGGCGGCTTTACCCACGATTGGGTTCTCTCCCGGGATCACGAACGTGGCATCATCGGCGTAGAAGGCGAGTTCCTGGGTGACATTGTGTTGGTTGTGAACTTCGACCATTTGCTGGAGTCGCTGCTGCAGACTTGGGGCTTTGCCACAGGCACGCTTTGCCTGGCGGTGATTCAAGATCAGGCGGGAGGCCGGACCTGCCGATCGGAAGACAATGACCCGGCTGTGGACAAGACCCCCTGGGCTGACGGCGATGGTCGGCGCAGTGCCTCTGTGATGCGCCCCATGACACTGCCGCGCCATCCGGTTCCTAACGACGTTCGAGCATCCATCGCCGTCTCGGGCTGCATGGTGGGGCGGTTTACCGTAACGCGACTTCGGGACAATAATCGTCCCATCTCGCTCCTGATCACCGACCGGTTCTTCCGCCTGTGGACACGGACAGCTTGAGAGATGTGAACGCGAGCACTGGCACCACAAAGCGCACAGGGCCTCGCTACTTCAAATGGCCCGCTTGGAGAGCCTTGACGACTTTCGGGATCAGCGTATTGGGAACCAGGAAATTGAGCAGCCCGTACTGCGCCTTGTAGGCCTGCAGGACGTCATCGTTCACCATCTGCTCCGGCGTCCGGCCTGCCGCAACGTTGTTCCGGATGATGCCGATCATCGAGGTAAGCGCGTCACGGTAGCCCTTGACGCCCTCCGCGGTGAGATCGCGACCGTGGCCGCTCACAAACCGGGTGTCGGGCGGGAACACGTCGAGCACATCATCGAGAAATGCCAGATACCCGGCGATGTCGTCCAGCGCGGGCATGCTCTCTGAGAGCAACAGGTCACCCATCGCCACGACACGGTCCGCAGGGAACCAGGTAATCAGGTCGTCTGCGGAGTGCAGGCCCGGCCTGTGGATGATCCGGATCTCGGCACCGCCAAAGCGCCAGAGATAGGGAGCGGGAAGCGTCCGTCCGGTCCGGCCCTTCAGCGGCTCGGTCGCCCGGGTCATCGAGAACCGTTCCGCCCCGCTGGCCAGGACCTGGGCCGTGATGATGGCGTCGGGCGACGGCGCGATCGCGTTTCCGGCCACGTGGTCGCCGTGCCCGTGCGAGTTGATTACGTAGCGGACGCCGCCCTTCGCGACGGCCGCAATGGCCTTCCTCAGGTCCTCCACGCCACGAGCTGAGAAGCCGGTGTCCACTATCACCGCGCCGTCCGAGCCGGCGAATACGAGGATGTTGTTCATCATGCCCCAGGGGATCGACAAGCGGTGGATGCAAGGTGAAAACTCGGTGACCTCGAAGCGGAACGGCGTAAGCTGCCCGCCCTTTGTCTCGAGCAGCTTGGCTAAGTCCGTGCTTCCGGCCTCGGCGGCCAGATCCAGCGGCGTACCAGCGTGCCGCGCTGCCGCATTCGGATCGGCGCCCTGTTCCAGTAGGTATTCGGCAACCCCGACCTGATTGAACCGGGCCGCGTAGTGCAGCGGCGTCAGGCCGCTCTCGCTGCGGGCCCATACCACATTCGCGTCTCCCTCGACGAGCGCCTGTACACGAGGGAGGTTCCCGCTGCCGGCTGCCTGGAAGATCGTCTGCGTGCTCTGGGGCGCCGGTCCCGGCTCGGTGGTCGGCGTGATCCTGAGGTTTGCGAAGGCACCGTCGGAGTTGTTTCCCACGAACAAAGCTACCCCGCCGTTCTTCGAGGCGCCAAGATCGTCGACCGCCAGGCTCGGCGTAGCCGCGCCGTTCACGTACACCTCGACCCGCCCAGCAGCCAGCACGATGCGCGCATGAAACCAGCCGTTGGGATCCGGCGGCGGCTCGATTGCCTTCTCGAATTGGCCCGTGCGCTCGGCCCGCAGCTTCTGCCACGTGAAGGTGGGGTGAGACACGTACTGCACCGCATGCGACCGGGCCTCGGGCGCCACAGCGCGGAAATTGAACGGCCGGAAGTAGACCGCGTCGAACGCGGTCGTGTCCACCACGTGAAACGCAATGCCCAGGAAGCTCTGCTGGGCCACGTCGCGTCCCTTCAGATCGACCTCGATGATGCCCTCAGCGAGGAGGATGCCCCCGACCAGAGCCGACCCGTCGCCCGCTCTTGCGTCCAGGCGCGCTACCACGCGGCCGTCCTCGCGGCTCACCGTCAAAGCGCGGTTGAACAGCCGGACGTTCCGGGCGTCGCTGAGCGTGGCCATGTCCACTTCGACGGGCTTCAGAACCTGCGCAGCGCCAAATCCTGGGCGGCCTCCCAACAGCGCGACTGCCGACAGCACACAGACGACGAATCTTGAGAAGTGTTTCATCAGCGTCTCCCTTTTCCATATAGATACTACGAAATATCACGGTATCCGGTTGCAGGGGCATTCATTTTGCCTTCGCGGGGCCTTCCTTTCAGGTTTGCAGAGGCAACAACCGACGTTCGTCATTGGCTCACTGGCGGAACAGATCAACCCGTGGCATGCAGGACCTGGATTCGTTGCCGTCAAGTTGACAATGCCTATTCTTGAGGACTACAGGGAATCTCGGCAAACTTTGGCGGGTGCTCGATCGTAAGATACTGTGGGGAAGCTTGCTGGGGGACGCTGTCCCAGGCATCTGCTTCGGCGAAGGCCGCTCAGAGCAGCGGACTGCCGCGCTTATTGTGGTTTGAACCGGTTCAGGGCTGCCACAAAATCGGCCACTCGCCACGCCCACGTGCCTGGACAGAAGCCGGACCGGAGATAATCGCATGGGCGCTTTCAAGGGACCGTTCGGTTCAGCTTTTTTCCTGCTGCTGGCCTGCGCTGCTGCTTTCGGCGGGCAGGAGCCGAAGATCGAGGTCGAGCCATGGGAGGTACGGATCAACCTCCGCCAACCTCCTATG
Source organism: Acidobacteriota bacterium (assembly GCA_017860135.1). Lineage (GTDB taxonomy): Bacteria > Acidobacteriota > UBA6911 > UBA6911 > UBA6911 > JAFNAG01. Next base: position 774 of record JAFNAG010000385.1, on the reverse strand, counting down.
AAAGTGATGGATGCCATTGGGCTGGTCCCCGGGATGGTGATCGGCGAGGTAGGCGCGGGTACCGGTCGCGTCTCGGTCTGGCTCGCGCAAAGAGTCGGTCCGACCGGCCACGTCTACGCAAATGACATAGACGAAAGGGCCCTCAGCCGCCTTAAGACCCGCTGCGAGAAGGCGGGATTACGGAATTTGACTACCATCGTCGGCACCTTGACTGAGCCCGGGTTTCCGCCCCGAAGCCTGGATATTGCCTTCATGACAAACACCTATCACCACCTGGAGAAACCCGTCGAGCTCGTGAGAAACCTGCTTCCCAGTCTCAAGGAGGGAGGCATCCTGGCGATCGTCGAGCGCGACGCAGATCGCACCGTACACAAGGAAGAAGCCACGAGCAAGAACGACTTCCTCAAGCAAATGGCTGCGGCCGGGTTTGAAGTCATTCGTATCGAGACCTTCCTGCAGGAGGACAACATCTACATCGCCCGGCCAAAGCCGGCCAGCAAATGAGGAACCCTGAAGAATTGCGGTCCACATAGGATCGACGCGATGCGTCGACCCGAATTGGGATCGCCTTTCGTCTGCCGAGGAGGAACCATGTTGAGAATCGAAAGAAAAGAGGGCTGGGTGAAGATTCTGTTCCTGGTGTTGATCCTCATCCTACCGATGCCAAGGATTTTCGGCCAACAGAAAGAAACCGACATTCACCTGGGGAAAAGCATCCCTTTTCACTCAAATGTCCTGAATCGCGATATGAATATCTCGCTCTATCTACCGAGC
>JAFNAG010000384.1 GCA_017860135.1 Acidobacteriota bacterium | reverse complement strand
TCGGGAATGATGTTGCTGCGGACGCCGCCGTGCAGGCTGCCGATGGTGATGACGGCGGGGGAGCGCGTCAGATCGGTCTGGCGGCTCGTGATCGTCTGCAGTCCAAGGATGATCTGGGCGGCAGCCACGATCGGGTCGACTCCGTTCCAGGGCAGGGCGCCATGGACCTGACGCCCGCGCACCACAATCTGAAGGGTGTCCGAGCTTGCCATTGCCGCCCCGGGGCAATACGCAATCTGCCCCACGGGAAAAGGGAAGACATGCAGCCCGAAGATCGCGCCGGCCCTGGGATTGTCGAGCGCTCCTTCCCGGATCATCAGTCCCGCGCCCCCTTCTTCGCCAGCCGGCGCGCCCTCTTCCGCAGGCTGGAAAATGAACCTCACCGTGCCGGAAAGCTGTTGGCGCACTCCCGCGAGCACTTCGGCGACTCCCATCAGTATGGAGGTGTGCAGGTCGTGGCCGCATGCGTGCATGACGCCGACCTCCCGGCCATTGAAGGTCGTGCGCACCTTGGATGCGAATGGGAGATCCACTTCCTCGACTACCGGCAGCGCATCCATGTCGGCGCGCAGCGCAACCACGGGCCCGGGACTCCCTCCCGTCAACGTTGCCACGACGCCTGTATGGGCCACTCCCGTCCGCACCTCGATGCCGAGGCTTCGCAGGTGGTCCGCGACGATTTTCGCCGTCCGGACTTCGTGGTTGGACAGTTCGGGGTGCTGATGGAAATCGCGGCGCCAGGCCACCACCTTGCTCTCAATCCCGGCTGCGCGCCGGTCGATTTCGGCGGCAAGCCCGGGTTTGGCCGCAACCTGTGCGCTCGTCAGCGGGGCGCGGGAGAGCGCGCCCGACACAATAATGCAGGCGAGAGCCAGGCCGACGGCAGCCCGGAGAGGGATCCTTTGCTTGTTCATGAGGCTTCCTTTCATTTTGAAATCGCGAGCGCGGATCATAGCCCTATCGTGAGCACGGGCTTTAGCCCGTGCGCTTTAAAACGCCTGATCTACTGCCCGCGTGTCTTTCAGGTATCGATTCCACCACCAGAGCTCGTTGAGCATGCGGTGCACGTTATTCCAGTGGCCGGATATGCCATGGGGCTGGCCGGCATATTGGATCATCCTGGCAGGCACGCCGCGCCGCTTGAGGGCGAAATACATCTGCTCTCCTTCTTCGTAGGGCACGCGCTGATCGACCTCGCCGTGAATGAACAGGGTAGGTGTCTTCACGTTGCCCGCAAAGCTCAGCGGCGACTGCCGTATCATGCGGTCGCGTGCCTCCTGGTCCCAGGGGGTTCCAAAAAACTCCGTCTCTTTTGTCCTGTAGATGTCCGCGGTGCCATAGTCGCTGATCCAGTTGCTGATGCCGGCGCCGGTAATGGCGGCTGCAAAGCGATCCGGGTACTGAGTGATCAGCCAGTTTGTCATGAACCCGCCGTAGGAGTGACCGGTATGGCCGACGCGCTTCGGATCGATGGGATAGCGCTGCAGCACCATGTCGATCCCGGACATCACGTCTTCCCCGTCCTTCTTGCCCCATGCTCCCCATGTTGCCCACTTGAAGGCGTCCCCATAGCCGGTCGAACTGCGGAAATTCGTATCGAACACGAAGTAACCGTTGGCGGCGAAGAACTGCTTCTTGAAGTCAAAACTGTAACCGGTCGCGGAGTGCGGGCCTCCGTGGCTCATTACAATCAAAGGGTAGGGACCCTTTCTCGCTTCGTAGCCGTACGGGAACATCAGCCATCCTTCAATCTGCGTCCCGTCGTAGCTCTTCCAGCGCAGGCGCTCTGCATTGCTGAAGGCGATTTCCGCCAGGATGTCCGCATGCACGTTCGTGAGGCGCCGTTCCTTTGTGCCGTCGATATTCGCAGCGTAGATTTCCGCTGGAGCCTCGTGCGAGCCGACCGAGTAAGCGATCGTTCTGAAACCCCGGTCAATGGCGGGACCGCTGATGCGGCGGGCGCCTTTGGTTACCTGCTCGACTTTGGCGCCGGGCACACTGACCCGGAACAGATGGCTCTCGCCTCCGATTCCTGCCGTGAAATAGATGTACCTGCTGTCGGGAGACCAGCGTGTCGAACCGGGATCGAGATCCCAGTCAGCCGTCAGGTTGACCGGCTTGCTCCCGTTGACCTCGCGAATGAAGATATCCTGCGATCCGCCGTGGTTGAGCTTCTCCCGGATGATCATGTCGGTGCCGTAACTGCGGATGCAGGAGAGATACCTGCCGTCGGGAGAGAAGTCAAGGTCGCCATAGGTATAGAGATCGTCGGTCAGCCGTGTGACTCTGCCGTCGATGGAAACCGTCCAGAGATCTGTTCTCTCGTAACTCAATTCGTCGCGCCAGTGGGAGTCCGCGAGGAAGGCGAGCAGTTTGCCGTCCGGATGCCAGGTAAGGCCGGCAGGGCGGAGGTCCAGATCCGTCAGGGTCCTGGCCTCGGACGAGCCGGCGGGCGTGATGACAACCTGCGCCGCGGGACGCGCGCGCTGGTCTGGCGCGGGAAACGGCTGCCCGTCCCTCTGGAAGTCCTTCCAGTCAAAGATCGCGCCCTTGAAGCGCTGCTGGTGCCTTCGCTCAAAATCGCTCAAGGAGTCCGGAGCCGGCTTGGGAAGGGGCTTGTCCTTCGTCGATGCAATCCATTTCCCGTCGGGGCTGGGCACCGAGCCCGAAGGCAGGCTCTCGGCTTTCACGGGTGCTGCGTCCGGCTTTTCCGGGTCGATCTTCCACAAACCTCCGGAGGAATACTGCAACCACCCTTCCTCATTGAAGCGGGCGGCTGTTACAGCTTTGCCGTCGTGCTGCAACCGGCGTGGGGCGGAAGATCCGTCCGACTGCACCAGGTATGCCTCGGAACGGGTGCTGTTATCCTCCTCGATACGGGTCTGCACGGTGTACAGGACCCACTTCCCGTTGGGGGAAATCGAGGGGCTGCCGACCGATCGGATCCTGTAGTAGTCCTCGATTGCCAGCGCGCGGCCGCCCGGGCCCTGCGGCGGCATGGCCCCGATCGCGGCGGCGCACACGCAAACGAAAGCGGCTGTCAATGGTAAAGAAAGCCCGATTCGGCCTGATTGCAGCATAGCCTACCTCCTGATGTTACCGTAACCCTCATGGGAACTTCCTGCCGTCCCTTATAGCATGAAAGAGCATTCGGAGGATACGCACGAGTGGTGCTTCGATTGACAATTGGATGGGAAGGGAATTTGCGGGCTCAAACCGCGGGTTTTGGTGGTGCTATTCTGAGAGGCGGCGCCGTTGCGGCGTTTCGTAAGCGGCAGGATGCGGTACGCAATGGGAAGATGGTAACCTGCCACCATTTGATCAGCGCGCTCTGGTGCCGAGGGCGGGAATCGAACCCGCACGCCCCTTGCGGGGCCCAGGATTTTAAGGTCATGACACCGGCTTCCTGCAACTCATTCTGGCTCCACGTCATGCATTTCTAATATCCTTAACACGCGGGTCATAAGTTGGGCCCAGGAATAATTTCTGGGCCGGCAAGTGCGCTTTTTCTGGAGGTTCTCTGGAATTTGCTTTTTTGCAGAACAGCTGGGATGGGAAGCGAGCTCGGTGATCTTCGGGGCGCGCCTATTTTGGAGATTTTCCGTTCCGGAGAGGATCTGCTCTTTTGCAGGAGAGGTGGGGTGGAAACTGGGAGCGGCGATTTCCGGCTCTGGCTCCGAAGGAATTACGATGGGTCTCCAGGCCGCCGAGGGAGCTAACACCCCATGGTAGCGAACCAGATTGACGCGAGGGCACTCTCTCCCGACGGACGCAGCCTTGCCGTCGCGAATCGTGGTCCCGACAAGTTCGTCAAGGTATTGGCAATATCGGGCGGGGAACTTCGCACATTGATCACATGGAAAGAGGGTGTCTTTCCGAATAAACCTGTCTGGACTCCCGACGGGCGTCATATCCTTTTCCTGAGGAATCGCTGCCACGAGTTGTGGAGCATCTCCCCGGAAGGCGGCGAGCCGCGAATGCTTGACCGGATGGACTTCCAGATGGATTACCCGAGTATCCATCCCAATGGACGCACGATAGTTTTCGGCGGCAAAACCTGGCCTGATGTGTCCGGGATCTGGGTCAGCAAAGGGTGTCAGGCTTTGAGTCTGATGTGGCCGGCTCCCTCGACATGTTTATTCGGCCTTTCCCGGGTCCTGGCGAGGCAAAGCCCCTTTCAGAAGCCCGGGTTCTCCGTTCCAGCTTGCCCCTGGCTGCAAAAAATGACAGAATCGAGACATGGAGATTGTCTTCAGTGTTACGCAGGAAGCCGATGGAGGTTTTGTGGCTGAATGCTTGACTCATGACATTTTTACACAGGGGAATACTTGGGACGAACTGCGCGCGCATGTCCATGAAGCTGTTGCAGGCTACTTCTTCGATCAGACAAAGCCCAGTCGCATCCGGCTTCATTTTGTGCGCGATGAGGTTTTGGCCCTTTCATGAAGCTGCCTCGAGATCTTGCCGGCGCAGATCTGGCCGACTTTCTATGCACTCGTTATGGCTAGCGCCGCATCCACCAGGTGGGCAGCCATATCATTACTGCAGAGTGAGCAGCCGGCGCATCACAGGCTGGCAATTCCCGACCACAATCCATTGCGCTTGTGCACTCTCAACGCAATCCTCCGCAGCGTTTCGGTAGCAAAGAACATCAGCAAGGAAACGATACTCCGGCAACTCCAGCAATTTCGGTGACAGGCGCTATAGCAAAGTTTTGCTGTTACGGCGCCTCCCCGACATTTTGGTCCCGGTGTCTTCACATTCGCTTGACACAGCCTTGATCGAGGGTTG
>JAFNAG010000125.1 GCA_017860135.1 Acidobacteriota bacterium | reverse complement strand
GTGCAGTACATGATTTCACCCAGCAGGATTGTCCCCCCCCATTCCACCTTGACCATCGCCCCCGGTCGGAGGTTCTCGTCCAGGATCAACTGGATTCCCTTGGCCGAAAAATTTGCGAGCATTCCTGGTAAAACACATCCCGGCTTCTCCAGGTCGGTTACGGTAACCCGCTGGTTGACTTCGAATCGAGGCTCGCGCCGGCGGTAGTCCATGCGCACTGCATCGTCCGATCCGCCGTCGACTTTAGTGATACGGCGGGCCTTACTTCGGGGGCTCAACTTTCATGCGGGACATCAAACGGTGACTACATGGTCCGCCTCGACAAGCAGCTTTGATATCTCCGCCATGTTGCTGACCTCGCCAACGGCGACCCGGTTCAGCAGCCCGTAATGTTCGAGGCAGGTCTTGCAGATGAGGACGCGGATTCCCATGCCCGCGAGCATCCTGAGACCGAATAAGGCAAGCGAACCTTCGCAGGCAAGTTTGACTCCCAAGGTGTAGAAAAGGATTGCCCGGGGTTTAGGGTCCTGTCCCTCCAGGGAATGAATGAACCGGTCAAACAACTCCAGGCCGAACTGCTCATCAGTCGGCGCGACGCTGCCCAGCCCTTCCTGCCTGACGAGGATAACGATGTTTTTTGCCAAGATCTTCCTCCTTCCGAAACGTCCGGCTGATCACCGGCCGCCCATGGGCCGAAGATTCAGCGCACGCCGCAGCGCAGGCTCCTGCTCCCGGCGCGCCCACGATCAATATGAAATGCGGACCCCTCATTGTGATATCATAAGCGTTTTGGCGTCCGAAGATGTCGCCTTTTGGGCGGTTTCCAAGCGAACAGACAAAAATCTTCCGGCGTGCACAATTCAGAACACGGCAGACCGCCCCCGGATTTGCCCCGGGATGTATTTAGCAGTCTTGTCATTGGATTCCCGTCTGACGGTTGTGATTGCAGGTTGGTGCGAAGACAGAAAAACGAGGTCTGATGAAAATCGATCCGCATCCTAAAGGAACGCGGGCGCGTGTCCTGCTCACTTCCGTGTTTGGCCCTTACGCCCAGGACGATGAATATGGCAGCAGGGCAATCAACCCGGTCGAGCTGTACCACAATCAGGTTACCCGCGTCCAGGGCCCGTTTTCGCTGCGCATGTTTCATCGCTCCTGGGGTCTGATGATGATTCAGAGGAACATCGCGGCACCTTCCACGCTGCTGGACTTTCCTTCGCTGGCTCAATTCATCCGGCATATTCGGGAGAATGAGTACGACATCATCGGGATTAGCTCTATCGTTGCCAATGCGGGAAAGGTCCGCAAGATGTGCTCGCTCATTCGCGAGCATCAACCCCGCTGCGCAATTGTGGTCGGGGGGCATGTCGCCAACGTTGCGGATGCGGCGGAGCGATTCGACGCCGATTACATCGTAAGGGGGGAAGGGATAGCCTGGTTCCGCAGGTTTCTTGGCCAGGATCAGAATGAGGCGATCGAACATCCGGAGGTCTTCTCCGGATTCGGAGGTCGCATCATGGGGCTCAAGCTTTCGAATGCCCCGAAACACAAGGCCGCTACCCTGATCCCGTCGGTCGGTTGCCCGATCGGATGCAACTTCTGCTGCACCTCCGCGATGTTCGGGGGCAAAGGCAAATTCATAAATTTCTTTGATACCGGCCGTGAGCTCTTCCAGATCATGTCGCGCATGGAGGAACGCATGGGAGTTCAGTCTTTTTTCGTCATGGATGAGAACTTCCTGCTTCACCGCAAGCGGGCGCTGGAGCTTCTGGATTTGATGCGCCGGCACGACAAGTCATGGTCCCTGTATGTATTTTCTTCGGGACGGACCATACAGTCCTATTCCATGGAAGAACTGGTAGGGCTCGGAATCTCATGGGTCTGGATGGGGCTGGAAGGAGAGGACAACAACTACGCGAAACTCCGGAACATCGACACCCGGGCATTGGTGCGCGCCCTGCATGAAAATGGGATCCGGGTTTTGGGATCCAGCATCATCGGTCTCGACACACACACCCCGGAAAACATCGATCGCGTGATCGATTACGCAGTTGCGCACGAAACGGATTTTCACCAGTTCATGTTGTATACGCCCATGCCCGGGACTCCCCTCTATGCTGAGCACCAAAGCAATGGCACGCTCATCCCGGGCGTTGAGGAGGCGGACATCCACGGCCAGTATGCCTTCAATTTTTACCATCCGCACATTTCGCGTGAGGATTCAGGAAAGTTCCTGCTGCGTGCTTTTGAACGCGACTATCAGGTCAATGGCCCGAGCGTTATGCGCATCGCCAGGACATTGCTCGAGGGTTGGAGGCGTCACAAGGATCATCCGGAAGAGAGGGTGCGCAGGCGGTTTTGCCGGGAATCCGAGGCGCTGAAGCTTGGATATGGCTGTGCGCTATGGGCCATGGAACGTTACTTCGCTGCCTCCAATCCCGCCCTGGCCAAAAAGATCCGGAGTCTGCAAAGCGATTTCGCCGCGGAATTCGGGGTTGTCATCCGGCTTGCAGGTCCGATTGTCGGACGCCTGATCTACCATATGATTCGACGGGAGGAGCGTCGCCTCAATCGCGGATGGACATACCAGCCGCCCGTCTTCATCGAGAAACGGAACTGGGAGAAACTGCCCCCGGCGTCTCTTGCACCAGGTCTGGAACCTGTGCCGCAGATCTGATCAGGGAATCTGCATCCTTCCTTCACTTGACGCGACTATCACTCTGTCCTATGCTGGCCGCAATCGCTGTTCCTCGCGGTCCGGCGGGCGCATGTCGTTTGCCGATGGCGAGGTGGGCATCTACTGTTCCGCTGTGCGGGCGGGTACTGAAAAGACCGATGGGCTCTTATCCAGGAGGGAATGGTTATGCGACGTGCAGTGTTCGCTCTCTCTTTCGCGGTGCTTTTGGCCGCTTCAGTGATCGGCGCCGGGCAGGGGTCCGGCGAGAGTCGTTTGTCCGCAGATGTGTTCGAAGGCCTGGCGCTTCGATCCATCGGACCTTCCTTGACCACGGGCCGGATATCCGACGTGGAGGTGGATCCGAAGAATTCAAGTGTGTATTATGCCGCAACTTCCGTCGGGGGCCTGTGGAAGTCGGAAAATCGCGGGATCACCTGGACGCCGCTCTTTGATCGAGGTGGCTCGTTCAATCTCTGCTGCGTCGTGATCGATCCGAAGGATTCGAACGTCGTGTGGCTCGGCACGGGGGAGAACTCGAATCCCCGGAGCTCGATGTACGGCGACGGCGTCTATAAGTCGACCGATGCTGGAAAAACCTGGCATCGCGCCGGACTCGAGACATCGGAACACATCGGCGCCCTGCTCATCGATCCGCGGGATTCGAATGTAGTGTACGTTGCATCCCAGGGACCGCTCTGGTCCTCAGGCGGGGAGCGCGGCCTGTTCAAGACCACCGACGGCGGGAAAAGCTGGAAAGCGGTGCTCGCGATCAGCCCGGATACAGGCGTGAACGACTTCGTCCTCGATCCTCACAATCCCGATCATTTGTACGCAGCCTCCTGGCAGCGGCGGCGTGCCGTCGGCCAATTCGTGGGAGGCGGCCCGGAAACGGCGATCCACAAGTCGACAAACGGCGGTGCCACCTGGACGAAGCTCACCAAAGGACTCCCGCAAGGCCCGATGGGCCGGATCGGGCTTGCCGTCGACCCGAAGGTCAAGCCCACGCGCGTCTATGCCATTGTCAACGCCCTGCGCCCCGAGGCCGGGTTCTACCGTTCGGATGACGCCGGAATGTCCTGGGCGCGCGTCGGTATAATGGAAGCCCCGGCCGGGAGAGCAGCCGCGGCAGGCCGCGGCGGCACGCCCGACAATTGGTACCGGGGCGGCGATCCGGGCTATTATCACGAACTCTTCGCGGATCCCATCCGGCCCGAAACCGTCTGGTCGGTGAGCACGAACCTGGAACGCAGCACCGACGGCGGCAAGACCTGGAGCCGGGTGCCGAATCTCGACGACGTCCATGTCGACTACCATGATGTCTGGCTGAATCCGCGGGACCGGAACCACATCATCGTCTCCAATGACGGCGGCGTGTACGAGACCTGGGATGAGGGGAAGACCTGGCGGTTCTTCTCCAACCTGCCCATCACGCAGTTCTATCGGGTGTCGGTCGACAACGCCAAACCGTTCTACAATGTCTGCGGAGGTTCCCAGGACAACGGATCCGTGTGCGGGCCGTCGCGCACCCTGAATCGCGTCGGCATCCGCACGAGCGACTGGTACGTGGTCGGTGGCGGCGACGGCTTTCAGACCCGCAACGATCCGGAAGACCCGAACATCGTGTACGCCACCTCGCAGGGCGGGGCCGTCTCGCGACTCGATCTGCGCACCGGACAGAGCCGCTCGATCCGGCCGCGGGTGCCCCTGCCCGGCAACAGCACCGCCGCGGGGGATCCGCAGGGCAGCGGCGGGCAGGGCCGCCAGGGAGGCGCGGGGCGGGGCGGCATCGCCCCCGAACGCACGAACTGGGACGCGCCATACATCATCAGCCCGCATTCCTCCAAACGCCTGTACTGGGGCTCGAACTTCCTCTATCGCAGCGACGACCGCGGCGACACCTGGGAACGCATCAGCCCGGATCTGTCGCGCCAGCTCGATCCGGCCAAAATCCCGATTATGGGCAAACTCTGGGTCCCGGCAGAAACAGTCTCCTGGAACCAGGCAACCACTGCGCTCAGCAACATCGTGACGATCGATGAATCCCCGCTCCTGGAAGGACTGCTGTATGTCGGCACGGACGATGGCCTGCTGCAGGTCTCTGAGGACGGCGGAAAGAACTGGCGGCGCGTCAGCCAGTTTCCCGGTGTGCCGGAAGGGACTTATGTCACCGACGTTTTCGCATCACCCAGGGATGTCAACATTCTGTTCGTGGCGCTGAACAACTGGCAGCGCGGCGACTTCAAACCGTATCTTCTGAAGAGCTCGGACCGCGGCAGGACCTTTCAATCGATCACCGGCGATCTTCCCGACCGCCAGGACGTGTACGCGGTTGTGCAGGACCACGTCAACGGAGACCTCCTGTTTGCAGGTACTGAATTCGGGCTGTTCTTCTCGATAGACGGCGGCCGGCATTGGGTGCAGCTGCGGGGCGGACTGCCGACGATCCAGGTGCGCGATCTGGCGGTGCAGCGCCGCGAGAACGATCTGGTTCTCGGCACGTTCGGGCGCAGCTTCTATGTACTGGACGACTATAGCCCGCTGCGCGAGGCGAACGCCGCGTCGCTCGCCGAGGAAGCGCGGCTGTTCCCGCTGCGGGACGCGTACCTCTACAATATCCTGGGGCAGCAGCAGGCGGTCGAGAGCAACTGGACGGCGCCCAATCCGCCATATGGCGCGGTGTTCACCTACCATGTCGCGCTGGCGCAGCCGCCGGATGCCAAACTCGTGTTGACGATCACGGATCTGGAAGGGCGCACGATCCGGCAGTTTGACGGGCGCGATCCCGCCAACACCATTCCCCAGGAACCGGGATTGCACCGTTACGCCTGGAATCTGCGCGGGGAGGCCCCGCCCCCGCCCCCCCAGGCCGAGGGAGCGGCGGCAGGACGCGGCGGCGCGGGCTTCGGCGGACGCGGTGCCGCGCAGGGGCCTGTCGTTGAGCCGGGCCGATACCGTGCCACCATGGGCAAAAAGGTCGCCGATAAGGTCACAAGCCTCGGACCCTCACAGACATTCGCGGTCGTGAAGATTCAATAGATGGTGGCGGCTGCCGCGTCCCCGGACAGGAAAACCGAAGCGCATCAGGATAGGGAACCGCGCTATGGGCGGGTTCAGACCAGGCCGTCGATCCACTCAAAGTGGCGGTCCGCCGATACCAGCTCTGCCCTTTTCCATCGACACCGTTGCGATTGGAACCGGACATGTGGCAGCCTGACGCGATGGCTGCCATGCGCATCGCGGCCAGGCAGCGCTGCAGCGATCCTAAAAACCCGGGTCGGGGCGGATCTCCAGGGGCTGGGTTAACTCCCGGCCGTTGACCGTGAGGCTGACGATATACTTGCCCGGCTCGACCGGTGTCCCGCCGCCGCCACGGCCGCCCCGGCCTCCGCCTGCGGCAGCCTGGGCTCCCGCCGGCGCGCCGGCTCCTCGCTGGCCGCCTCTGCCGACTCCCGCCGCCTGTGGCTGGCTGCCGGGCGGGGTTGGCGGAACGCGCCGCAAATTCCACTCCACGCGGTTGAGCCCGGCCTTGTTCCCCGGCTGCGAAATCTCCGCCACGAGCTGGCGATCGAGAGTCAGAATCTTCAGACTCACCTGCTGTCCCTCGGACGGCAGACTGTAATAGATTTGTGCTCCTGTGGGGGCGGGATCGGTGATGAGGTCCTGATGGCCATAGGTGGCCCCACCTTCCGGCCGGGAAGCGCCCCACATGGTTGCACGATGTGGTTTGAACAGGTAGGTGCCGGCCGAAAGGGCTTCGGCCGTCATCTGCCGGAGGGGGGAAATGTCGGCGATCCAGATTCCGCGCCCATGGGTTCCCGCAATCAGCTCGCCTTCGGTGGGATGCACCAGGATGTCATGCACCGCGCCCGTGGGCAGGTTGTTTTTCATCTCCGTCCATTCCTGGCCGCGGTTGACGGATGTATAGATGCTGAACTCGGTTCCTGCGAAAAGCAGGTTTTCGTTTTCCACGTCCTCACGGATCACGCGCGTCGATCCACCGGGCAGGTTGGCATTGAGCGATCTCCAGCTTGCCCCGAAGTCCTCGGTCACGAATATGAATGGAGCATCCAGATCGGAGCGGTGGGCATCGAACGCCACGTAGCAGCGTCCGTCGGAATAGCGCGAGGGCTCGATGCGGGACACGTAGCTGGGGCGCGGCAGTCCCACATTTTGTGTCACGTTTACCCAGTTCGCGCCGTTGTTGCGAGTCACCCAGAGGTAGCCGTCATCGGTTCCGGCCCAGATCACGTCCGGATTTCGCGGGGATTCCCCGAGCGCCGAACCGCTCCCGACCGGCGTGCGCGTCAGGTCCGGGGAAATGCGCCGCAGGTTGTCGCCGCGCTGCAGCGAGCGAAAAACATACTGGCTCATGCAGTAAAAGATGCTCGAGTTGTGGTTCGAGAGTATCATCGGCGTGTCCCAGAGAAACCGCAGCCGCTCCCCTTCCTGGGTCGGAGGCCGGAGCGTGGCGCTCTCCCCGGTCCGGAGATTGCGCCGTGTCATCCTGCCGTCCTGGATTTCCGAATATACGATGTCAGGATCGTTGGCATCGACCAACGTGACGAATCCGTCCCCGCCGCCGATGCTGTACCAGTCCTGGTTGCGGTTTCCGCGGCCGTCGCGCTTGCGGCTCGGGCCGCCCCAGGAGCCGTTGTCCTGGAATCCTGCATAGATGTAGTACGGCGTCCGGGTGTCGACGGCCAAGTGATAGATCTGCGAGCCGACGATGTTGCTGTGATAGAGCCACGACCGGCAGCGGTCCCAGGTTTGATAGACACCCCCGTCGTTGCCGAGCAGCAGGTGCCGGCCGTCCGCGGGATCAATCCACATGGCGTGTTGATCGCTGTGAGTGCCGCGGCTCATATTCCCGGCAAAGGTCCTGCCGCCGTCGGTCGAGCCGAACAATGAGAGCCCGAGCAGATATACGAAGTTGGGATCGCCGGGATCCACGCGGATCTTGCTGAAATACATGGGGCGCGAGAGCACGCTGTTGACACGCGTCCAGCTTTCGCCCCCGTCGGTCGATTTGAAGATTCCGCCGGACTGGAAGCCGCCGGGTCCCTGCTGGTCCTGCACATTCTCGCGCTGGCCGTTATATGTGGCGGCGAGCGGACGCTGGGGGCCATGATCCTCGCGTCCGGGGCCGGTCCTTTCGGGGCTCGGGCCGCGCTTCAGGGCTGCCTCGATCTGTTCGCGGCTCATGCCGGTCAGCTCGGTTTCGATGCAGGCAAAGACTATGCTCGGATTCTTTTTGTGATAGTCGAGCCCGATGCGGCCCACGCGAACCGTCGGCAACCCCTTTGTGAGCTTGCGGAAGGTCTTGCCTCCGTCGGTGGTCTTGTGAATGCCGGCGGTGATGCTCCATTTGACCGAAGGGTCATAATCGGGAATGCTGTCCTGCATGTCGCGCTCGCGCACATACATCGCGGCAAGGAATGTGTTCGGATCCGCCGGATTCATATGGATGTCGATGATGCCGGTGCGGTTGTCGATGTAAAGGATTTTCTGCCAGCTCTTGCCGCCGTCGCTCGTCTTGAACAGGCCGCGTTCCTCGTTGGAACCCCACAGTCGCCCGAGCGCGCCGACATATGCGATTTCGGGATTGGCCGGGTGGATGACGACAGCCCCGATCTGGTAAGACTGGCGCAGTCCCATGTTTGCCCACGTCCTGCCGCCGTCGGTCGACTTGTAGACACCATCGCCCCAGGATGCCGAGTTGCGTGGGTTTTCCTCGCCAGTACCAACCCAGACGATATTGGGATCGGAAGGAGCGACTGCCACAGCGCCGATCGAGATGGAGCCTTGCTGCTGGAACTGGGCTTCGAAAGTCACGCCCGCGTTGACGGTCTTCCACAGCCCGCCTGTCGCCGGCGCGGCCCAGAACGTCGCCGGATCGGCTTCGACCACTGCGAAGTCGACGATGCGGCCCACCATGACCGAAGGGCCGATCGAGCGCCACCGCAGGCTCTCGATCATCGACGATGACAACGCAGGTGCGGTAGGGGAAAGGTCACTCGCCGCACTGATGCCGCCGGCCGGTTGATCCTGTCCCACTCCGCCTGCCAGCGGCCAGACGATAAATGCTACGAACGCAAGGAGTATCCAGATATTCGCGTTCCTACCACTTTGCAGGCCAATTCGTCCCGAAAGTCCATTCATGGCGAGTCTCCCTCCGTAGAGAAGGCACCCTGTATTCCCCCGCTTCCGCTGCGGGAGGGGAACTGCAGTGCCGCAGATATTCCTGATCCACCTACCCTAGCACATTCAGCCGTGACAGGCTACCGTATCCCGTCGCAAGCTGCGTCGCGAGGGACAGTCCCCGATGTCACCTGGGTACTCGATTTCATAACAGCGACCGTGCCTGAAGCGGCCGGCATGTCAGGGACACCGGTGAGTGACTTTCCCTCTTTCCTCAAGCCGCGGGCTTGGCGGCGCCGACAACCGAGTCCATCCCCTCCCCTTTGCGAAGCACTCTGACATCGACAAATCCCGCTGCATCCAGGTCTTCTCTCAGTTCGTCGAAAGTGAATGTCCCGCCGCCTTCCGTTCCGACCAGCATATTGACAGCGAAGAATGCTCCCGCGAGCGGAGTGGTGCGCGGCCCATCCATGAGAATGTCACGGATGAGGATGCTCCCGCCCGGATCGAGGGCTCGGAACACCTTGAGGAACAGCTGCCGATTCTGCTCTCTCGAGTTCTGGTGCACGATCGCGCTGACCCACGCAAGATCGGCGCCTGCGGGGAGTTCGTCGGTATAGAAATCACCGGCAACCAGACGGATGCGCCCGGCCATGCCCGGAATGTCGACTAGATTGGCGGCCAACGAAACAACCTCGGGAAGGTCGAAAATCGTGGCTGTGGCGTTGGCATGCAGCTCCAACAAAGAGATAGTCCAGGTACCCGAAGCACCACCGAGGTCCAACAAATGGCTGAATCTCAACGGCTCGATGCTTTGGATCAGGCCCGGCGCAATCCTGCTGGAAATTTCATGCATGGCTCGGATAAAAGAAACCGTATCCTCGTCGGAGCCGCGCACGCTTCCCTGATCCCGAACGGCCTGTCCTGTCTTGACTACCCTCGCCAGCTGACTCCAGCGTCGCAGGCAGTTGCCTTGATGCCGTACGACGCCCAGGACGGAGTCTTCGCCCATCTCAGAAAGCATCGCGGCCGTGGCAGACGGCACAGAATACACGCCGTCGCTCTTCTGAAGGAGGCCCATCGCCGCGACAGCGTCCAGCAAAACCGTGGTGGCGCGCGGATCGAAATGCATGCGCGCCGCCAAGCCATTGCCATCGGCCGGCTCCGCGTGCAGGGCGGTAAAAACGTCGAGTTCCGCGGCTGCAATCAGGACACACGCCGACTGGAATCCCCGCACCAAATCCGTCAGTTCATCCGCCCGATATTGTCTGGTCATGTCTGATGCCCTTCCCGATGCCTTACCTTGTTCTGACCGGCTCCCGCCTTGGTAACCGTCAACAAGCCCCTTCTGCCGCCACGCCTGCACCCGGCACGAGCCGAGCCCCTCCGAGTCACCTGGGTGGATCTACCGCAAGACCACCCCGGCCGCTCGTCGATTATGACCATCGCTTCGCAGCAGGCAGTTACCGCCTCTCCGATCTCGGCGGCAACCGTGGCATTGCTGGGACTGCTGAGCGGAGCAGGTATTCGCATGGAGCAGATTCTTCTGATCAGTGTGCCCTCGACCTTCCTGGGATGTATTTTGGGCGCGCTCTCGGTCATGTGGAAGGGCAGGGAGCTGGATCAAGACCCGATCTACCAGGGGCGTCTGGCGAAGGGACTCATCGAAGAGCCGGTCGCCGTCGCCACGCTGGATGGTGCGCAACTTAGGCGTGCCCGCGGTTCTGTCATCGTGTTTCTCGCGGCGGCGGTTTTTGTTGTAGTGCTGGGGCTGTCTCCCTCGTTTCGTCCTTCGTATCCTGTCCTGTCGAACGGCCAGGAGGCCATCGAACAGCTGGAAATGGCCCCGGCAATCATGATCGTCATGCTCGCGGCCGCGGGCGTTAACACGCTGCTGTTTCGAGCATCGCCCGCGGCCACCGTCAAGGGCAGCCTGATGAACGCCGGAGTAGTGGCGCTGCTCCAACTCTCCTTCCGTGAATTGAGATTGCGCCGGGTCGGCGGCCGAATCGTGTTCAAAGTGCCGGGGAACAACAGCGGCGAAACCAAGCCCTGCTCCTTCAGGGCTACGCTCAAGGTCACGCCGAGCCTGTTGCGCACCACGGCTCGGGCCCGCAGCCCGCTCGTCCACCTCGAGGTCGAGACGGGTCGCACAAATGCCCTCGATCTCCTCGATATATCAACGATTTTGTCCCGGATACCCTTCAACAAGGCTCGGCCAGTTCCCTGGATTGAGCTGCCCGAAACCTTCCGCTTGCAGTAGACGATCGGGTCTGCCCACGATCCTCGTTCGATGAGATGCCGCGTTTCACGGCTGGCGCAATCTCACGAAACCGCCGGGAGCAGGGAACCATGCTCCCGCTATCCTGTATCTATTTCATCTGGTAGACGTTCATCAGCTTGTTGACTGACGTGCCCTGCTGAAAACTCTCTATCTCGAGAGTATTTTCCTTCTTGCTGAAGCGGATGCTTGCAGCCCCGATGCCCGTGCCCGTTCCCTTGCCCTGCTCATCAAGATCCAGCTGGACAATTGTGAAAGGATAATCGGTCGACCGGCCCGAATAGCGAAGCTCGAGGAAAGGGAGGTTGCGCGCGGTAATGACGCGCACGATCGTCTTGTTGCCGGACTTCAACTTGCGGGCGATGGCGATCGGCGTGCCCACCCGCGCGGTGGGGGAGATCTGTCCGACGTCTTCTTGCTCCAGCGCACGCCGGAGGGCATCCTGGCCCTTCTCCTTCAGGAGCTCGGCGAGCTTCATGACTTCTTCGTCCGTGTTGAACCTGTTGATCCGGATATCGATCGAAACAGTGGATCCGCCCGCGACACCGCCAACCACTGCCCAGGTCGCCGCGTAGTGTTCCGGCTGCATTTTCTCCTGTCCGAGCGGCGCCGACGCACACAAGAGCACCGCTGCCAGGGTGGAAAGAGCGATTCGACCAAGCTGCTTTGTCATAACGACCTCCTTGATGGTGACGTTAAGATTCAGGGACATGCCAATGATAGGAACTTGCCTTGTTCCCGTGAGATCGGGATCAAATGATGCGATCCCGTCCGCGCGCCTGGCCGTGTCCGGACCGAGGACTCTCAAAGAAAATCCCGTCCTGCCTGACCATGAACGTCATGATGCTGCTGTTCCCATACTCCGCCGGGACAGCAACGAGTGCGAAGCCGCCGCGCATCCCACCTTGCTTCGACCGGTCACGCGCGCCACCTTCGGCCCACTTCCCTTTCGCAGCCAGGATACAAGAGTCGTAGCCGTGGAACGGCACGGGCTTTTCCTCCGAGCTGC
>JAFNAG010000124.1 GCA_017860135.1 Acidobacteriota bacterium | reverse complement strand
AGCTTCAGGCGCGGCGTCCCGCCCGGGATCGGGCTGGTTTTTTCCTTCATCTTCTGCTGGTACACCCGCTGCGCAGCCTGATCCGGCGCCATAGGGCGCACGCGACCATCGGTCAGATTCAACTCGCAGGACGCTCCTTCGACTTCCACCGCGAAGTTGTTGCTGTTGAAAACAATGACCGCGAGCGGCATAATCCCGCGGGTCAGAATGTCTTTCTTGTCGAAGACCTGCCGCGCAAGCGCATCGGTACATAGCGGATCCACGGCGATTGTGATACCTTCGCTGGTGAGTCTTGCCGGGCAGGAATCCACTGCGCGGGGCGTCCACGGACGCGCCTTGTAGCTTGCTGCCAGGGCCATAGCGGATAAAAGCAGGAGCAGCAGAAAACAGATGGGTCGTCTCGCGGCTGCCCTGGGCTTCATAAAAGGAACTCCGGAGGTGTTCGTTCCGTCCTGATTTCATCAGGCTGCCGGAAGTATAGCATCGCCGGAGGGAGCGACAAATTGGAATCCTACTTCACCTACCTGCTTTCCCGCTTCGCTCTCTTCGCGGTCGGCAGCCTGCCGCGCAACGTCGCCATCGGCCTCGTCGACCGCCTCGCATCCCTGACATTCCGCCTTGACGCGCTGCACCGGCACATCGCGCGCGTCAACCTGACCATCGCTTTCCCGGAACTGTCCCCGCGGGAACGCCACGAAATCGCCCGTAAGAGCTTCCAGCACACTGCCCGGAATCTTGTCGAAGTCAGCCGGATACCGCGCCTGACACGCGAAAACATCGGCCGTCTTGTCCAATACGATTCACGCTACGGGCTGGGCAATTACGAATCAGCGGCTGCGCGTGACAGGGGAATACTCTACCTCACAGGCCACTTCAGCGCCTGGGAGCTTCTTCCGACCGCGCACGCGCTAAACGGATACCCCTTGAGCTTCGTTACCCGGCCTCTCGACAACGCACCGCTGGAGAGATACCTATGCCGGATCCGGCAGCATGCGGGAAACCAGGTCATCTACAAGAGGAACTCCGTGCGGCACATCCTCGAGAAACTCAAGACAGGCGGATCGGTGGGCATCCTCATGGACCAGAACACGAGCCTGCAGGAAGGCATATACTCCGAGTTTTTCGGGCTGCCTGCCGCTACCTCCACCGGCCTGGCGCTGCTGGCACTGCGCACCGATGCCCCCGTCCTCACCGGTTATCTCACCCCACAGCCCGGAGGCCGGTATACCATCAAATTTCTGCCTCCCATCGAGATGCTCCGCACCGGCGACACGAATCATGACGTGGCGGTGAATACCCGCACGCTCAATAAAATCCTGGAAGGGATCATCCGGGAGCAGCCCGAGACCTGGCTCTGGGGGCACAGACGCTGGAAAAACCAGCCCGAAGGCTATCCGAACGACCTGTACAGCCTCACCACGGATGAGCTTCGCGCCTTCCTTGCCAGATTCCACAAAAGGCCCTAAAAGCCGCCACAGATTCCACCGATTTCACAGATGCAAGAATCTGTAAAATCCGTGGAATCCGTGGCAGTCTTTGCTTTTCTCATCTGATCATACAGGCGGGGATCCGCCGGTAAGGAGGCGGACGAAGGCTTCTTTGTAGCGCACACAGTCGAGCACCGAGTGCACGTTCTTCAGTTCCTCTTTCAGGACCTGGCGGTACTTTTCCGGTTCCAACTCGATGGCCTTGGCGAAGTTGGCAATCGAGGGATCCGGCTGATTGCCTTTCGCATACAGCAATCCCAGGCGGAAGTAGTTGCCCGCCTTTGCTTTCCCCAGCGCGACGACCTGCTCGTTGGCCTGGATTGCCTCCTGGTCAAGCTCCAGCCTCTCGCACACCACGGCGAGGTTGGCCCAGGCTGCCGCATACTTCGGGTCCTTCTCCAGGGCTTTTTTCAGTTCCACACGGGCGGCGCCGTACTGCTCGGTTTCCGCATATAACGTGCCGAGGTTGTAGTGCACTTCTTTCTGGTCGGGATTGAGCTTCAGGGAGTTGTTGTACGCAACCACGCTCTCGTCGTACCGCTTCAGCGCGGAATACAGGTCGCCCAGCAGGTAAAACGAATCCGCATTGACGGGGTCGAGTACCACCGCCTTTTCCAAAACCGGCGCCGCTTCCTGAATGCGCCCCAGCTTGGCCAGGCTGAAGGCGAGCTTGTTGAGCAGGGCGGCATTGTCCGGTATCTTGACCGCGGCAGCCTGATAGGATGCGGCTGCTTTTTCCGTCTGATCCTGGTAGGAATAGAGGTCGCCCAGGAGCTCCAGTACCTGGGGATTCGCCGGGGACAGGCGCTGCGCGCCCTCGAGCGCGGCGGTTGCCGCGGCGTCCTTTTTCTGCCGCATCAGGACGATGCCCAGGTTCTGGTGGGCGCTGAAGTTGGACGGCTCGAGCTCGATCGCCGCCCGGTAGCACGCCACGGCTTCTTCGGAGCGCTGCAATCTCTGGTACAGGATTCCGAGATTCAGGTGCGCGTCGGCATCTTTGGGATCGAGCTCGATGATCGCCTGGAAGGTGGGAACGGCGGCCGCATCTTCCGATTCGTGCACCTGCAGAAACGCGAGGGCCCGGAGCAGCTGCAGGTTTTTCGGCTGGCGTTTCAGAGCGCCCTGGATGGCGGCGATCGCCTCCTTGTTCCGCCCCAGGTCGCGATAGGTGGCGGCAAGAAGCTGATCGATTCCTTCCAGGTCGGGATTCAGCTTGCGCACAGTCTCGAATTCCGCAGCCGCTTCCGCCAGCTTTTTCTGCAGGCTGTAGATCAGGCCGAGATTGTAGTGCGCCTCAAGAAAATCGGGCTTGATCTCTATGGCCTTGCGGAATATGTCCGCCTGCTCTTCGCTGTTTTCCTTGGGCGTACCGATCATCGCCTCGGCCTTTTTGAACCAGGCCATCGCTTCCCGGTATGCTTTCACGTCCTCTGCCTTGGGGACCTGCTGTGTCTGCGCGGCGGAGACGGCAGCGACGGCGGCAATCAGAACAAACAGGGCGGCGCGCCGGATCAACAATGCAGCGATCCGCAACAGCGCCAGCGATGAAAGCAGGGTTATGGCGAGTTTGCGCAGGCGCATGGCTGATGGGTACCTCATGCTCCCCTCCTGTGTTCCGGGCGGTTCACAGCTCTTCGAAGAAGGTGAGTTCCCGAAATTCCCGGTAGCGGGCTTCCACTTCGGGATATGTCAGGCAAGCGAGGCGGCGAGGCCCGAACTCACTGACATTAAAGGATGCCATAACAGTACCGAAAACTACAGCCTTCCGCAACGCCGCGCGGTCGGCCGATCTGGTCGCAGCCAGGTAACCGAAGAATCCCCCGGCAAAGGAATCTCCGGCTCCCGTGGGATCCACGACCTCTTCCAGGGGAAACGCCGGCGCACCGAAAGCCGATTTCTGGTCGATCATCAGCACCCCATATTCACCACGCTTGATCACCAGTGTCTTGGGTCCCCATCCCAGGATCGCCCTGGCGGCTCGGATCAGGTTGGTTTCCTTCGACAGCTGGCGGGTTTCGGCATCATTCATGAGCAGAATGTCGATTCCCGACAGAGTCTTCCGCAGTGATTCCGGTTTGTTGTCAATCCAGTAGTTCATCGTATCGCAGGCCACCAGCTTCGGCTTCTCCATCTGCTCCAGGACACTGCGCTGAAGGTCCGGATCGATGTTGCCCAGGAAGACGTATTCCATCCGGCGCTGTTCGCGCAGCAGCCTGGGCGAAAAATCAGCGAATACGTTGAGCTTCGTGTCGAGGGTTCTGGCCGTATTGAAATCATCGCCGTACTCCCCCCTCCAGCGGAATGTCCGGCCGGGCTTCTTTTCAAGCCCGGCGGTATCGATTCCCAGTTTCTGCAGGAAGTCGATGTGCTGCGCGGGGAAATCCTCCCCCACAACAGCGACGACGCTGACCTGGGTAAAATAACTGGCTGCGATACTGAAATATGTGGCGGAACCGCCCAGGATCTCTTCCTCCTGTCCGAACGGCGTCTTCACGGAATCCAGGGCGACCGAGCCAACCGCGAGTATCCCCATGCAATCCTCCTGCGCGAGAAATTGGAATCTATCGGATGGGTGCTTCAGGGCAAATACTTGCCGACGATGATTTCGAGTCTCTTTCTGGTCCCGGTGGGGATGAGGGATCTGTCGGTGATGAGCGCGTTTTTCAATGCTTCGCCGCAGGCGCACTCCCTCGATCCGTCCATGTCCCGCACCGTCCGCGCAATGATCGCCTGCGCGTTCCGGCTGTTGCGTTTCAGGTTGGCGACAATCATGTCGACCGTGACCGATTCGTGCGATTCATGCCAGCAATCATAATCGGTGACCAGCGCCAGAGTGACATAGCAAATCTCGGCTTCCCTCGCCAGCTTCGCCTCCTGCAGGTTGGTCATGCCGATCACGTCGGCGCCCCAGCTCCGGTACAGCATGGACTCGGCGCGGGTCGAGAACGCCGGGCCTTCCATGCATACGTAGGTCCCCCCCTTGACCGTGTGAACCCCGGCCCCAGCGGCTGCCTGATGCACCCGCCGGAGCAGGTCGGGACAAACGGGATCCGCGAACGCGATGTGGGCGGCAAGACCGTCCCCGAAAAACGTCGATTCCCGCCCGCGCGTCCGGTCCAGAAACTGGTCCGGAAGCAGGATGTCGAGCGGCGCCAGGGATTCCTTCAGCGACCCTACCGCGCTCGCCGACAGGATCCGCTCCACGCCCAGCATCTTCATGGCATAAATGTTGGCGCGGAAATTGAGTTCCGACGGCAGGATCCGATGCCCCCTGCCGTGACGGGCAAGAAACGCAACTGCCTTTCCGTCGAGCTTCCCGAGAATGAAGCTGTCCGAAGGCGGGCCGAACGGCGTGTCGACCTTGACTTCCCGCCGATCGGTCAGCTCCGCCATTTCATACAGGCCGCTCCCGCCAATGATCCCGATCCTGATCTGTTCCATGGCATCCTATCCCAGGTCTAAACTTTAGACCTCAGGCTTCCGATTCGTGAAATTCGTGGCTCCGTCCTGATTTGGGTTGGCAGAGTTCCACCAGAACGCCGCAGGTGCCGGATGGATGGACGAAGGCGATCAGCGAGCCTTCCGCCCCTGCCTGCGGCGCAGGCTCAATGAGGCGCATCCCGGCATTCCTCAGCTTCCGGAGTTCTTCGCCCAGGTCGTCCACCTCGAAGCAAACGTGATGAAGACCTTCTCCCCGCTTGGAGATAAACCCCGCCACCGGCGAATCCTCCCCGGTGGCCTCGAGCAGCTCGATGCGGCTCTCTCCGACCGGGAGCAGCGCCACACGGGTTTTCTGCTCCGCGATCTCCTCGACGTGACATCCCTGGAAACCCATCGCCCCGGCATATGCCTTCAGCGCCGATTCGATGGATCGCACGGCAATGGCTATGTGATCGATTTTTCGGTACAAGGCTTACTCCCGAAGACAGCCGAAAATCGCAAGATATTGTGACTGCCATCCATTGGGTCATTGGCCCGGTTCTGCAACCACGAAATACACGAAACACACGAAAAGACCTCGTCGTAACTGTCGGATCGGAACAGATGCGGGTCTGCAAACAAGTCCACGAATTTCACGAGTTCTCACGAAGAATAATCTCCCTTGATGCGAGCCATACCACGCGGCTTTCGTGATAATTCGTGAAATTCGTGGCTGTCTTCTTCGGACCGACTAAACAATTACAGCTCGTTTCTTTCGTGTGTTTCGTGTATTTCGTGGTTCGCTGCTCTTGCGCTCCGTGTCACCATACTATCCGGAGTTCAATGGGACCTCTGCGCCTCCCAGGCTGCAAGCAGGACCTCCGCCGCGGAAAACGGGTCGATGCCGCGCTCGACTACCCTGCGCGCGAGCTCATCCAGCCTGCCGAAGGTGCGCTGGTCACGCAGGAGGCTGCGCACGATCTTCGCATGCACAAGCTCGAGCAGGCGTTCCTTCTGGATCTGGATCCGCTTCTCCAGTTGAAATGCCGACTGCTTCTGCGATTCGCGCCAGGACTGGATGGCGCGCGCACACGCGTCGATCCCCTTGCCCTCCGTTGCGACGGTCCTGACGACCGGCGGCTTCCAGCCGTCCTGCCGGCTCGAAATGGCGAGCAGCGATTCCAGTTCCGCCTCGACACGCTCCACGCCGGCATGGTCGGCCTTGTTGATCACGAAGACGTCGCCGATCTCCATGATTCCCGCCTTCATGGTCTGCACGTCGTCCCCCATGCCCGGCACCAGGAGCACGAGCGTCACCTGCGCCGTGCGGGCGATCTCGACCTCGTCCTGGCCCACACCGACGGTTTCGATCAAGACAATGTCGAACCCGGCGGCGTCCAGCACCAGGAGCACGTCGGCAGTCGCTCGCGCCAGGCCTCCCAGGTTGCCGCGGGTCGCCATGCTCCGGATGAATGTTCCGGAATCGAGGGATCGCGACTGCATGCGGATGCGGTCGCCGAGGATCGCGCCGCCCGTGAACGGGCTCGTAGGATCGACTGCAATAATCCCGACCTTCTCACCCAGCGCCCGGTAATGCCCCGCGAGCTGATCGACGAGCGTGCTCTTCCCTGCGCCCGGCGCACCCGTAATCCCGACCGATACGCAGCGCCCCGTGTGCGGAAAAAGCTCCTGCAGCGCCGGGATCGCAGCCGGCGCGCCGTTCTCCACGAGCGTGATCAACCGCGCGATGGCGCGAAACTCGCCCGCCAGCACATCCGCCACCATCCGTTCCGTCACCGGATCCACTTCTCCGTGCCCCCTTGTCCTTTCCCCAAACCCGGCACGCATCGTTCGTAATGGCAACCGGCAAGCATCGCCGGGAAGAACTCCGCAGCAGGTAGAAACAAAACCTCACCACGGAGGACACAGAGAGCACAGAGAAAGTTCCTGGCTGGGCTTTTGGGAGCTACCGATCCATCCCAACCATCAAAGTCTCTGTGTCCTCCGTGATCTCCGTGGTGAAAAAAACTGGCTTGTTTTGCCCTCTCCCGATCAGTCCAGGATCTGCCGCGCGATGACCATCCTCTGGATCTCGCTCGTCCCTTCGCCGATCGTGCACAGTTTCGCGTCGCGATAGAATTTCTCGACCGGGAAATCCTTGATGTACCCGTATCCGCCATGGATCTGGACGGCCTCATTCGCCACCCGGACCGCCACCTCGGAAGCGTAAAGCTTCGCCATAGACGACTCCTTGGTCGTGCGCCGGCCCTTCTGCTTGAGGTCCGCCGCCCGCAGGGTCAGCAGGCGAGCGGCCTCGATTTCCGTCGCCATGTCGGCAAGTTTGAACTGGATGGCCTGGAATTCGGCGATCGCCTGGTCGAACTGCCTGCGCTCCTTGGCATACTTCACCGACTGTTCATATGCGCCCTGCGCGATCCCGAGCGCGAGCGATGCAATCGAGATCCGGCCGCCGTCGAGGACCTTCAGCGCGTCCGGGAAACCACGCCCCTCCTTGCCCAGCAGGTTCTTCGCCGGCAGCCTGCAATCTTCGAAGACCAGGCTGGAAGTGTCGCTCGCGCGCATGCCGAGCTTGTTTTCCTTCTTGCCGATGGAAAACCCGGGCGTCCCGCGCTCGATCAGGAACGCGGAGAGCCCTCGATGGCCCACGACGGGATTCGTTACCGCCAGGACGACAAGGGTATCCGCCAGGGCGGCGTTGGTGATGAAGCACTTCGTCCCGTTCAGGACATACTCGTCCCCGTGGCGCACGGCCATGGTGCGGGCGCCGCCCGCGTCACTCCCGGACCCGGGCTCCGTCAGGGCCCAGGCGCCGATCTTCCTGCCGGAAGCCAGATCCGGCAGATAGCGGCTCTTCTGCTCGTCGGATCCGACAAGGTAGATGTGGTTGACGCACAACGAGATGTGCGCCGCCAGAAAAAGCCCGATGGAACCGTCCACCCGGGAAACCTCTTCCAGCACGACAACGTATTCCGGGTACGACAGGCCGCTGCCGCCGAGTTCCGGCGGGAAAATCGGCCCCATCAGGCCCATCTCCGCGAGCTTGGGCACCAGTTCCACCGGAAACTTCTGCGCTTCGTCCCATTCCATGACGTGTGGCAGGATCTCGCTTTCCGCGAATTCGCGGATCGAGTGTCGGAGGATGTCCATCTCCTCCTGTAAGTCCGAGGTCATGATTCCTACCCTCCCAGAGTTTCCCGGAATATCCGGGCCGCTTCCATCATATGATCGTGATTCACATCCAGATGCGTCAGCAATCGCAGCCGGGCATCGTCCACGGTCCCGGAAAGCAGTCCCCTGCTTCGGAGACGCGCTGTCATGGCGGTGCTGTTCATCCCCGTGCGCGCAATGCCCGCCACCACTATGTTGGTCAGCACGTCCTGCGGACGGACGTCCAGCACGGAAATTTCGCTCAGCAGTTCTGCCAGCAGTTTCGCGTTGACGTGATCCTCGGCAAGGCGGGCCGGCATTTTCTCGAGCGCTATCAGTCCCGCGGCCGCGAGCACACCCACCTGGCGCATTCCGCCACCCAGCATCTTGCGTACCCGCCGCGCCTTTTCGATGAAGTCCGCCGGCCCGAGCAGCATGGAGCCTACCGGCGCCGCCAGCCCTTTTGACAGGCAGAACATCACCGAATCGCAGGAACGCACCAGATCCGCCACGCCGGCGCCGAGAGCGACGGCCGCGTTGAAAATGCGCGCGCCGTCCATGTGCACCGGTAACCCCGCTTCGTGCGCGTGCCGGCAGATGTCGTCGATTTCCCCGGCTGTGTAGACCGTGCCCCCCGCCATGTTGTGAGTGTTTTCCAGCGTGATCAGCCCCGTCGGCGCGCGATAATAGATGTTCGGCGCGATCCGCGGGCGGATCAGGTCCCAGGTGAGGATCCCCCGCGGCGCCGTCACCGGGCGCGCCAGGACCCCGCTGACAGCTGCCATCGCCGCGAGCTCGTAGTTGAAGATGTGGCCTTCCTGTTCCGTGATGACTTCCTGGCCGGGCGACGTGTGCAGCCGGACCGCGATCTGGTTGCCCATGGTCCCGCTCGGAACGAACAGCGACGCCTCTTTTTCAAAGATCTCGGCGGCGCGCCGCTGCAAGAGGTTTGCCAGCGGGTCCTCCCCATACACGTCGTCGCCGACCTCTGCCGACGCCATCGCTGCGCGCATTTCGGCAGTCGGCCTGGTTACAGTGTCGCTCCGCAGGTCGATAGTCATACATCCGTCCTAAGTGCAAAAATTCATAAAGACGCAAACGTGTCTTTCAGGATGCGGAAGAACGCCGGCCAATGAGCCCGAGCCTTGCCGGGCAATCCCAGCCGCGTTCGAAGGCGGCGTTTTTCTGTGTCCCGATAATACATCATCGTATTGATGGAATCGTGTGCTGAGCTGCGATTATCCGATCGATTGCATTCAGTGGTCTGCCCAGGGCTGCACGAATTGCTGGAAAACCTCGTTGGAGAGCAGCATGCCCCGGCGCGTCAGACGCACCCTGTTGCCCTGCCACTCCACCAACCCGATGCCGGCCATTTCCTTCAATGCAGACTCGCAGTCGACAAGCCGGTCCGATCTGCAGGCCCGGCGCACTGCCTCCCAATCCAGTCCCCGGTTCAGACGGAGACCGAGATACAGCATTTCCCCCATCTCGGCTTCGGCGTCCACGACGCTGCTCCATGCCACGGGGGACATACCGTTTTCGACCGCACGCACGTATCGGGCGACATCCGCGACATTCGCGGATCGCGACCCGCCATCGAACGAGTGCGCCGCCGCCCCGAATCCCAGAACCGGCTGGCGCAGCCAGTATTTCAGATTGTGCCTGCATTCGCAACCGCTGCGGCAGAAATTGCTGATTTCGTATTGCCCGTAGCCGCGGGCGTCGAGGAAATCAATGGTCTGCAGATACCAGCCGGCCACAGAATCTTCCTCGGGAAGCGTCTGCCTGCCTGCCGCGACGGACTGATACAGGGGGGATTCGGCTTCCAGTTCCAGCATGTATATCGAGATGTGCGCCGGAGCCAGCGCCACCGTTTTATCCAGGCTGTCGAACCAGCTGTGCTCTGTCTGTCCCGGCAGTCCCAGGATCAGGTCGAGACCGATGTTTTCCGGTCCCCGGGACCGAAGCATTGCCATCGACTCTGCGATCTGCCGGACCGTGTGAACCCTCCCGATCGCCGTCAATTCCTCATCCGCAAAACTCTGGCCTCCCAGCGAGATCCGGTTTACACCGCAAGAGCGGTAGGCCTGCGCCTTCTCATTCGTCAGCGTGCCCGGGTTCGCCTCCAGCGATATTTCACAGTCGGGGTCCAGCCGGAACAGGCGCCGGCATGCATCCAGGATCCCCGCGATATGCCCCGCGGGCAGCAGGCTGGGCGTACCCCCTCCGAAGAAAATGGTGTCCACCGTCTCCGGCGCCCGCTCTTGCCCGGCAACGGCTATCTCCATCTCCCGCACCACGGCGCGCCAGTAGCGCTCCGCCAGCGCCTCCTTCCAGGGTATGGAGGCAAAACTGCAATAGCCGCACTTGGACCGGCAGAAGGGAATGTGAACGTAGAGTCCAGTGGTCATCGCCTGCCAGCCGCCGCACTACATCGCTTCCTGCACACCCGACAGAAGCTCCAGTGCTATGAATTCCACGCCTGCCTTGCGCATGGCAGCTTCCGCCGCACCGCCTTCCCTGGGGCTCAGCGGCAGGATCGCGTCCTGAATCACCGCAGTCTTGAAACCGAGCCGCCGCAAGCCAAGCGCGGCGTGGCGGACCGAGCTTTCCGCCGGCACGCCGAATACAATCGCCCGGTTCGGCAGCACGCGCAGCAGCTTTTCCGTCGAAACATTGCTGAAGACATCATCATCCTGCTTTTCCAGGATGATCTGCTGATGCCTTCGCACCAGGTCGGCAAAACTGCGGTCAACCGGCCCGCTTTCCAGCACAAGCGGGTGAAGCAGGAGTGTGTCGTCCAGCTTTCTCTGCCCCTCCGTTCCCCGCATGCAATGCGAGGGCTTTTTCCCGGATCCCATGTCTTCGGCGGAGAATGCGTATGCGGAGGAGAGGATCGTAATCGCATGCGTCTTCGCGAAATGGAACAGGCGGCGAAGTTTGGGGATCAGGCGCTCCGCTCCCGGGACGTACAGCGCACCGCCCCGGAGCATCAGATCCCGCTGCGTGTCGATGTCGAAAAAAAACAGGTTCTTCATTCCGCGCCTCCGCGCCGGACTCCAATTCTAACACGGGAAACCGGGTCCATCGTTCCATTGCCATTTCCACGTACCGGAGAATCAAGGACAATCCGCGGCCTCGATGAGCTGGCCGGCGTCGGCAAAGCTGAAATAGTCGTCGTATCCCAGTATGACGTGATCCAGTACGCGGATTCCCAGTATTTTCCCCGCCCGGCACAACCGCTGGGTACACTCCCGGTCTTCCCGGCTTGGAGCCGGATCGCCGGAAGGATGGTTGTGCAGAAAGATCAGCGCAGCGCTGCTGTCCCGCACCGCAGCGGAAAAGACCTCCCGCGGGTGCACCACGGAAGTGCTCAAGCTGCCAACGGAGACCAGCACCTCACGGATCAGCTGATTCTTGGAGTTCAGGTGCAACGACACGAAGTACTCGCGCGTGGCCGCGAAAAACTGCGCCCGGTAGCGGAGAAACAGGTCACGGCTGCTCGCGAAGCGCTGCCCCGGGCGCAGAGGTTCGGCGCACAACCGGCGCCCGAGTGTCAGCGCCGCCCTGAGAACTGCCGCCTGGCGCGACGAGACTTTCCCTCCCAGCCGGAGCTCCTCCTGGGATGCCAGAGTCAGTGCCGACGCCGTGCCGAATTGGCGCATCAGCCTGCGCGAGCAGACCTGCGCGGCGGCAGTCCTGCGCCCTTGCCCCAGAATGGTGGATAGCAGCGCCAGGGTATCCTCTTCGACGGCCTGCGCATCGCCAGCTTGCTCCATAGCAGGGCTGGGGCAAATAACCGGCGTCTCGTCCACGGGCAGCTCCTCCAGCCTCTCTAACGGCAAAGCCCGCAGAAGTGCCAAGAAATTCTGGACTTCAGACTTCAGACCTCGGATTAAATATAAGTGACCACGGCCTTCCAACAGTGAGCACGGGATTCAGCCCGTGCGCTTTAAATCGCCTGATCCTCAGGATCGATGAATTATTCAACCTGAAGCGCGCGGGCTAAAGCCCGCGCTCACGAGCCAATACCCCGCGCTC
>JAFNAG010000383.1 GCA_017860135.1 Acidobacteriota bacterium | reverse complement strand
TCCGGAGAAGTCCGTTACCCGATCGTCATCAAAGCGGACGGCCTCGCCGCCGGCAAAGGTGTGATCGTGGCGCAGACGCGCGAGGAGGCGCGCAAGGCCGTTGAGATGATCATGGTCGAACGGCAATTCGGCGCCGCCGGAAACCGGATCGTGCTCGAGGAGTTCCTCGAAGGCTGCGAAGCTTCGTACATCGTTTTCACCGACGGCGCGACCATCGTACCCGCCGTGCCGGCGCAGGATCACAAGGCCGCATATGACAACGATCGGGGCCCCAACACCGGCGGCATGGGGGCCTACTCCTCCGATCGCATCCTCGATCCCGCATTGGAGAGCACGGTTCTGGAGCGGGTCATCCGGCCCGTGATCGATGGGATGCGCACCGAAGGAACTCCTTTTCAAGGGATTCTCTATGCCGGCCTGATGTTGACGCCTGCCGGGCCTCGCGTGCTCGAATTCAACGTGCGCATGGGGGATCCCGAAGGCCAGGTGATACTGCCGAGGCTCGATAGCGACTTCGCCGCACTCTGCGAAACGCTCTGCTGCGGCAAATTGGCCGAATATCGAACGACCTGGTCCAAAAAGGCTGCGGTGTGCGTCGTGCTCGCTTCGGCAGGGTATCCGGCTGCCTACGAAAAAGGCAAACCGATTTCCGGGATGAAGATGGCGGCGGAGGACCCGCGCATCGTGGTTTTCCACTCCGGGACCCGGCGCCTGGGGGACACGCTCGTGACCGACGGCGGGCGTGTTCTCGGAGTCACCGCCCTCGCCGGGGATCTGGGTGCCGCCGTCATTTCGGCCTACGAGGCGGTCAACAAGATATTCTTCGAAGGAATGCACTACCGCCGCGACATCGGAGCCAAAGGACTCGCCATGTGACGGGTGGCCGGCCGGCGGCGGCCGGAAACGCCTGTCTCACAGCCGGGAGGTGTGAAGTTGAGCAAGCCAAAAGTGGCCATCGTGCTGGGAAGCGACAGCGACTATCCGGTAATCCAGGATATGATCCGGATTCTCCAGCAGTTCGAGATCCAGCATGAAATCACGGTTTCCAGCGCGCACCGCTCCCCGGACCGCACGCACCGCTATGCGGTGACGCTGGAGGATCGCGGTGTTCAAGTTGTGATCGCCTGCGCCGGCGCCGCCGCGCACCTCGCCGGGGTGCTCGCCTCGCACACCATCCTGCCGGTCATCGGGGTGCCTATTGATTCCTCGCCACTGCAGGGGCTCGACGCGCTTCTCTCCACTTCCATGATGCCCGCCGGCGTGCCGGTCGCCACGATGGGGATCGGGAAAGCCGGCGCCAGCAATGCCGCAGTGCTCGCGGCCCAGATCCTCGCGCGCAACGATCCGGACCTGTCAACCCGCCTCCGGGAATACAAGAAACAGCTTGCGGACAAGGTCGAAGAGCGCGACCGGGAGCTGAAGAAGTCGCGGAATGCCTGAACGGCGATTGCCAGGGAACCCCGGCGGCACCCGAGGGCGGCGCTTTCTGCGTCCCCCAATAGGGCATCCTACTTATGGAATTGTGTACAAAATTTTTTCTCTGCACCTTCGGATGCCGCTGCAACCAGGCCGATAGCGCCGGGATGAGGGCGCGCCTGTGCGGCGCCTCCCTGCAGGAGACCAGGAACAGCAGTGACGCGGACCTGATCGTGGTGAACACCTGCACTCACCGGGTGCTACGCCGAGCGGGACCCGGAGACCCTGGCGGCGATCCCGGGAGTGGACCTCGTCCTGGGGAACGCCGAGCGGGAACGGCTCGCGGAACTCTGGCAAAGCAGTACGGGGGACGGCGCGAAGATTCTGAAATCGCCGCTTGAAAGCGATCTCAGGGTGTTGATCCCGGGTGAGCTAAACGCCGGCGCCAACACCCGTCCCTATCTCAAGCTCCAGGACGGATGCAATGGGCGCTGCTCCTATTGCATCGTTCCGTCCGTGCGCGGCCGCGGCCGCAGCGCCCACCCGGAGGATGTCCTCTCCGAAATCCGGTGCCTGGCCGGCCAGGGGTATCAGGAAATCGTCCTGACCGGCGTCCATCTCGGTTCCTATGGCCGCAGACTTTCCCCGCCGGTCCCTCTCGCGGATCTTCTGCTGCGGATCCTCGAAACCCCCGGCCTGGGGCGCCTGCGCCTGAGCAGCGTCGAGCCGATGGGCTTTGACCGCGCCATCGTCCGCCTGGCCGCCGGGCACCGGAATTTCGCGCCCCACTTCCACATCCCCCTGCAAAGCGGCAGCAACCGTATCCTCCGGCGCATGCGCCGGCCCTACACCGTGGAGCGCTTTCTCGACCTGCTCGCATTCATCCACTCCAGTCTGCCGGATGCCGGCCTTGGCACCGATCTGCTGGTCGGCTTCCCCGGGGAGACCGACGAGGACTTCGAAACGACCTGTGAAGTGGTGCGTCGCTCGCCCCTGACCTACCTGCATGTGTTCCCGTTTTCCGCGCGGGAGGGGACGGAAGCGTGCACAATGCCGGACCAGGTGCCGCCGCGCGTGATTCGGGAGCGCTGCGGGATCTTGAGGAAGATCTCCAGGGCCAGAAACTTCCAATTCCGGAGGCGGTTTCTCGGGCAGATTCTCCCCGCCATCAGCCTGGCGAAGGAAGAGGAATTAGGGGAGTCGATCGCGCTGACCGGCAATTACATTCACGTAAGCGTTGCCGGATCCGCTGTGATTCCAAACCGCCTGATTCAAGTACGCATCGATGAGGTCAGAGTCGATCAAACCCTTGCAAGCGTCGTGCCGCCTTCTTGATGGGTTCTGGGTGATGGGTGGTGGGTGCTGGGTTCTGGGTGGTGGGGGATGGGTGCATGCTGGCGAATCGCGCACGCGTTGGGCGGTGCTAATAGTCCAGGATATCTTCCCGATGTACGAGCGCTGGTTGCATAAGTGTCAATACCTGTTGAAATTTCGTAACTGTTTAGCCCGCTCGGAACAGTTGAAGGTCTGCAAATAAAGCCACGGATTTAACGAATTCTCACGAAGAACTATCTCCCTTGATGCGAGCCATACGATGCGGCTTTCGTGATAATTCGTGGAATTCGTGGCAGTCTTCTTCGGGCTGGCTAAACAATTACGAAATTCCCCCATAGTGTCGGAATAAAATTCCCCTCTAGGCTATTAAAACTCCTCTGTGAGAGCCCCATCCCCCAACACCTAACACCCAACACCTAACACCCGTCACCCAGCACCCAACTGATGACGGCCATCATGCGGCCTGCATGCGCGCCCTCTGCCCGGTAGGAGAAGAATTCGTCCGAACGGCATCGGGTGCACATGCCGAGATCGAATACACTCTTTTCAGGGATGCCGGCCGCAGCCGCCTGCAGCTTCAGGGCCTGCGGCAGATCAAGAAGATACTTCCCGAGATTCGCGGGATGAGGCCGCGAAATGCCGGGGCAGGCCTGCTTGAAGGCAGGAGCCAGCTCTTCCCCTACTTCCATACAACACGACCGTATTCCGGGCCCGATGGCCACCAGGAGTCGCAAGGGATCACAGCCGAAGTGCTGCACCATCCCGGACAGGGTGTTGGGAAGTATGCCTCCCAGAGTTCCCCGCCAGCCGGCATGGACGCATGCGATCGCACGGGTCACCGGGTCTGCCGCCAGGATAGGAAAGCAGTCTGCCAATTGAACTGCCAGCGCAAGCCCCGGCGATCGGGTTATGAGCGCATCGCCCGGCGTGCCTGGATTCCATTGGTGCGGCGCTCCGTTTATGATATGAAACTCGCTGGAGTGGATCTGGCACAGTGTCGCCAGGGTTTCAGGCCGCAGGGCCAGTGCGGAAAAGAACCGGCGCCGGTTTTCCTCGACGTTTTGCGGCGAATCCCAGGAGACGCGGCTGAGATTGAGTGCTTTGTCCGGCAGGGGGCTGACGCCGCCGTGGCGTGTGGAAAAAGCGTGGCTCAGGCCGGGCACCTGATCCAGAGCCCGGCATGTGTAGTAGGCGATGCCTTGCTTTTCGCAGCGCTGAAACCCGTCTTCCGGCATGCCTGGAATAGTGGGGCCGGGAACCGGGCGGTGTCAATCTGCTTTGATGGAGGACAGGATGATCGTTGGCATCGGGGTGGACGTGGTCGATATCCGGCGCTTACGCCGCGCGCTGGAGCGGCAGGGCGAGCGCTTCATGCGGCGCATCTACACGGCGGGGGAGCAGGAGTACTGCCGGGCGCACCGGGATCCGGCGCCATACTTCGCTGCTCGATTCGCGGCGAAAGAGGCCCTCTTCAAGGCTCTGGGCACCGGATGGGCTCAGGGAGTGACCTGGCTCGACGCCGAAATCAGGAATAACGATCAGGGCGCCCCCTGGCTCGCGCTGCGTGGAAGGACAGAAGAAGCCAGCAGAGAATTGAGTGTGCGAAAAATCCATCTCAGCCTGTCCCATTCCGAAGAAGCTGCCGTCGCCCTCGTAATCCTCGAAAGATAACCGCAGAACGAGAGAATCTCAGCACGGAGAATACGGAGAGATTCTCGGGATCGATCACTCGGCCGGCGAGTTATTGTCCTCGACCCCAAACATTTTTTTCTCTGTGCTCATTGTGCCCTCCGTGGTGAGACCTGCCTTTGCAATTGCCGGAGGGTGATGGGTGCCGTCTTCATTCGGGTATTCCCTGCCGGCGAGCATTCCGCAGGCCGCCGAGACGTCGTTGCCCCGGGGGCGGCGGATATAGGCTGTGAGGTGGTTCTCGTGCAGGATTTTCTGGAACGCCAGCACGCGCTCTTCCGACGGCGCCTTGAGCGGCACCCACGGATCGGGATTCAATGGGATCAGATTGACCTTCTTTTTTAATCCCTTGAGGAGCTTCACAAGGCGGCGCGCGTCCTCCGGCGCGTCATTCAGACCTTCGATCAGTACATATTCGAATGTGATGCGGCGGCGCGGCTCGAGAGGAAACCGCCGGCACGCGTCGAGGAGAGACGCGATGTTCCACTTCCGGTTGATCGGGATCAGGCGGTCGCGGACTTCGTCGGTCGTCGCGTTGAGCGATATTGCCAGATTGGGCACGAGGTCTTCCTGCGCCAGGCGTTGCAGGCCGGGCACGATGCCCGAGGTGGAAAGGGTTATGCGGCGGGTGGAAAGCGACAGGCCAAGCGGATCGGTCATGAGCCGGAGCGCTTTCATGACGTTGTCGTAATTGAGAAGAGGCTCCCCCATTCCCATGATCACGATGTTCAGGCGCTTCGAGTCCGCTCCACGGTCTTCCTGCAGGGCAAGGACCTGGCCGACGATTTCACCGGCCGTGAGATTGCGGCGCATGGGCAGCTTGCCCGTGACGCAGAAGAGGCACTCGACGGCGCACCCTGCCTGGGTGGAGATGCAGAGCGTGTCGCGCCTATCCTCAGGAATGAAGACGGATTCGATCCTCTGCCCGCCCTCAACCTGGAACAGGTACCGGCGGGTGCCGTCGGAAGACACAAACACCCGCACCGTCTCCGGATAGGAAATGGTGAAGCGCCCCCTGAGCTTCTCGCGGAGCGGCCTGGCCAGATCGGTGAACGAATCCCAGTCGCGCAGGCGCCGCCGGTACAGGCCGGAATAGATCTGACGCGCGCGATAGCGCGGCTCTCCGAACTCCGCAGCCAGCGCTTCAATTTCCGCCAATGTAGCCCCGGTCAGGTTGTAGGACTCGCTGTTTTCCATATGCACCCGAAAACAATATCACCTTCCGCCTGCACCGTCACGATCCTGCCGGCGTTAGCGAGGTCCAGGTTCAGGACCAGGGCGCATAGTATGGGGCTTCACGACGGAAACCGGCCAACCAACCCTGAAACCGGGAAAGCCGGCTCCCATTGGACCGCCCATCGGACATCAAATCTTAATAGTTTATGAAACCGAGAAAAAAAGAGGCCGTAAGTTCAACTCTAATAATTGCTTGCATTGCGGGCAAGGGGCACTATAATCAATCTATCACGAAGGGGGCGCTGGCGAAGCGCCGAGTATCCTGGCGGTACATGGGGGGAGTAAAGACATTGTTCTTTTAAGGCGCCAATGAAGGCCTCATTGACTCCTTGAGGTTGGCGTCCGGGAAGAACTATCTAGCTATCTTGCCCCCGGTAAAGTGATTGACCCGGCAGATCATTCCTGGCCTGCTTTTTTGGCAGTATCTGTAATGAGAGTTTGTTCGGAAGGCCGTCAGGTCCTTGCGAACACTAGCGGCAACAAAACCATGGAGGAGGAGTATGAGGCATTTGAAAAGTAAAGCAACGCGACCGCTTTTCCTGTGGTGCCTGATCACGCTCTGCATTGTGCCGTGCGTGGTGGCACAGGAAACGACGGCAGGATTGCAGGGTGTGGTCAAGGATCCTTCCGGCGGGGTGATCGTCGGCGCGACGGTAGAGGTCGCCGGCGCTGCGCTGATCGGGAGCAGGAAAGTGGAGACCGATGCATCGGGCCAATATCGCATAGCTGCCCTTCCCCCGGGCGAATACACCATGACGATATCCGCGGCCGGATTCAGGACCTACAAGCAGACCGGCATCGAC
>JAFNAG010000382.1 GCA_017860135.1 Acidobacteriota bacterium | reverse complement strand
CACATCGGTGCGGACCTGATCACCCTGGCCTCCATGCTGCGCATTCCCGTCTGCATGCATAATGTTCCCGAAGAATCGGTTTTCCGTCCCAGTGCCTGGAACGCGTTCGGGATGGACAGGGAAGGCGCCGATTTCCGTGCCTGCGCCAATTACGGGCCTCTCTATACTCGCTGACACACGGGGCTAAACCCGCCCCATGAGGAAGGCGAGCACAAACAGGACGAGTGCCGCTGCTATCGCAATGGGGAAGCTCTTCTTGATGGGCTTGCCCCGGGAATACATGCCGATCGCGGCCGGCAGCGTGCTGCCGCCAAGGAGGCCGATGGCGAAGATGATGCCGAAGGCGCTCCCATAACTGCTCTGGTCGATTTTTGAGAAAGTGACGCCCACCACCGTCGGGAAAATCGGCCCGAAGCAGATACCGGTGAGAAATACCAGAAGCGCCGCGAAGCTCTTGGAGTTTGTCGCGATCATGAGGCCTGTGAGCACCGCAATCGCCAGAGCCAGGATGGAGATTGCCCAAATACCGTTGGTGGAGGTCACTGCGACAGACGCAATCAGCCGCGCAATCATGAGTCCGACCCAGAATGAGGACAGGACCATGTTGGCGCCCCGCGAATCGTATCCCTGGTTGGCGGCGTAAGTGGAAATCCAGCCGCCCATCGAGACTTCAAGCCCGACGTAACAAAAAAGCGCCAGGCCGGCAATCACGATCGCAGGATTGGCCAGGAGACCGAATGCGTCGGCAAAGGCCCGCCCGAAAGTCAATCCCGTCCTTTGCACCTCCGGGTAGGCGGCGAAAGCTGCGACTGTCACGGGGACCAGGAGCAACAGTGTGATCAACGTGCCTGTAGCCTTGTAGCCCAACCGGCTGAGAAGCATGCCGACCAGGATGGGAGTGATGAACGCGCCGATGCCGAAAAAAATGTTGCCGAAATTCGAGGCTGCGGCGGGATTCCCCTCGAAAAGCACCATGGGAATCAGTGTATTCCCCAGATTGAGGCACATGGCGCCAACACCCAGCACGATGCAGGAGAGGGCGGCGCCCCCATACGAGCGGGACGAAACAAGCATGTACACCGCCAGGGCTCCGAGCAGAAAACCTGCAATCGCGATCGGCCGGTAGCCGAACATGTCGACCAGCGGGCCGAAGGCCAGCACAACGAAGATGCTCGTGAACATCAGCGCGGATATCAGCTTGCCGAACTGGGCATCGTTGATCTTCAGTTGCCTGGTCAATTCCAGCTTCAGCGCGCCGACGGCAGAGAACGCGATACCAAGACCGAAAACACTGAGCAGCGCAACAGTTTGAATCATGACGTCTCCCTTCCTCGCATAGATATGTGCCCAGGACATTCAGGCCGGGATGGTTTCCGGGTGCGGCAATTGTACTGTAACTCCGTTCAGAATAGATAGACAAAGCACGACCGCCCCGACCGCCCCGACCGCCGGCACAGCAATCAAAGCCGCGGTCGTCAGGAGCGCGTGGGAGAAGGCAAGCACCCACTCCCTCTCGGTCGCGGCTCTCCACATCATTGCAGCGCCCGACAGAATCGGCCGCAATGCTCTCGCGCCCTGCACGGCATTTGATATAATCTCAGTTGTTGCGCTGTCTGCTGCATCGGAAAGGTCCGCATGTTGCCGGGAGGGAATTGCAGGATGAAGAGTTTCGACGGTGATCGCGCGAGGGTCTGTCGGGCATCCGTTATTACTGGTTTGACATTGATTCTGGCTTGCGCCTGGTTGGCCGGAACGCCGGCGGCCGGCGAGCGGCCGTCTGCCGGAGCGCCTCAGGCTCCGGCTGCGGGGGCTCAAAAGCTCGTGCCGCTGCCGGTCGTGCTGCCGCAGCCCATGTTTGAGGGCACGCCTCAAAACCTGCGGGTGCCCAACCTGGAAAAGCCGCGCTATAAGGCTCGTGAGCCGTTCCTGGCGCCCGCCGGCGTGGTTAATGTCGCCCGGAGGAAAAAGGTGACCAGCAGCAACACGGAGCCGATTTTCGGCGACCTCAGCATGCTCACCGATGGGGATAGATCCGGAGAGGAAGGCAGCGAAATCGAACTCGCCCAGGGAAAGCAGCATGTCACCGTGGATCTGGGAGCCGCGCACGAGATCTACGCGGTGCTTTTCTGGCATTTTCACAACACTCCCAGAGTGTATTTCGACGTGATCGTCCAGATCGCGGACGATCCGCAATTCACAAATAACGTCCGCACCCTGTTCAACAACGACCACGACAACTCATCCGGCATGGGCGCGGGCAAAGAGATGAATTACGTGGAAACATCGGAGGGCAGGCTCGTGGACGCCAAAGGCTCGCTGGCCCGTTACGTCCGGCTCTACAGCAACGGCAACAACGCCAACGAAATGAACCACTACGTCGAAATCGAGGTCTTCGGCCGGCTCCACAAATAGAGGAACTGCAGAGGGTAGGCAGCAGGATGCCCCCGAATCGGCATCCGATGAAACAGGACACGGGGAGTGGGGATGCGCACCTCCGTGGTTCGGGAAATAAAAGCCGCCTCGGAAGAGGCGGCTTTTATTTTGGCATTGCAGAACTCCGGATCAGTGTGGCCGGCTAGATGAGGATCTGCCTGGCATAGCTAACGCAGGTCCTGACTTCTTTCACGGAGGTCGACCATGCTGCAATCGGGTACTCGAGTTCAATATCGCAAGGATACGGCAACCTTTCATCGCGTACCTTGAGCAGGACATCGGCCAGAGGAGTTTCCCCTTGGCCCCATACCTGATTGGCATTGGGGGGCTTTGTATTCGGACCTGTCTTGTCTTTCAGGTGCAGGCTGAAAATACGATCTTTGTACTGGTCGATGATCTCGTTCGGATGTCTGCCGGTGGAACCGGCAAAGTGTCCGATATCGAAATTCATCTTGACGGCGCGCGAAACAGCCAGAGCAGGTTTGAGCACGTCATTCTCGAATCCGGGTGTCGCAAACTGCATATGGTTGTGCAACGCAATCACCATTCCGTGCCTTTCAGCGAATGGGCCCAGTCTCTTTGCTGTCTCCAGGCTGAGCTCGTCGCTGACGGCGCTTGCGCCCATGGCTTTCGCCGTCTTGAACGCATAATCAATCTCTTCATCCGACCATCTTGCAGGCGACCATTTCAAGATGTGAATGGCAACTCCTGCATCGTTAAACATTTTCCTCAGTTGGGCAAACTTCTCCATGGGTGCTGCCAGACGCCACGCTTTTATCTCGGCATTGTATTTGTCCTGGGCAGCCTGCTGCTCAGGTGTCAAAGGCTGACGGCCCCCCCGAGGCGGCATTTCGCCGCGAGCGCCCGGAGGTGTGGCGCCGGCGGCGCCCGGAGGGGTCTCTGCGCGCGCGCCTGCCGGAGGCGTGCCGCCGGGGCCGGGCCCCCGCCCTCTTGCCGGGGTTTTGGGAGCGCCGCACCAATCTTCGATCCCATTGCTCATCAATTCAATCGAGCTGCAGTTTGCTTCCACACACGCCTTGAGGACTCCCTCGATCCCCGGATCCAGATTCCTGAAGCTATAGGTGATGGTCCCTATCTGCACGCCGTTGAATTTGGAATTTGGCCTTGCCCGCCCAGCCGCTCCGGATGCCGGGGTAGATAATGCCGGGGAAACTGCAGGCAAAGCGGAAAAGGCCACCGCCGTGGCCGCAGTGCCCAGGAAACCGCGTCTTGATACTTGTCCAATGCGAATGTCTTGTTCATTCATGAGTATTCCCTCTCTGCTTCATTTCCAAGCAAGAAGTTCAAACAAGGTCCAATTTCTGCGATCGGATTGAGATCCGCGATTCATGGCGGATATTCTACTGCAGAATCGCCTCAAGGTTCTAAAGTAAGATTGGAACGTATTGCTTCTTCGGGCATCGGATGACTTTCTGCCGCCGCCGATGCCCGAGCGCATGATGAAACGTCTGGCGGGATGGGTTACAGTTTCACTTCCCACCCTTTGCGATAATCGAGCTTCAGGTATTTATTGGCTTCCCTGTTGTTTGTGATTGTGCCCGTCTTGGCGTCGTAGAGGATCTTGCCTTCGGCGCGAATCGCCGCGGCGCCCAGCACCAACCATTCCGTGTACGGCCCGGCGATACTGAAATCAGAACAGGACGGCGAGCCGCCTTTGCAGGCGCGGATCCAGTCCCGTTGATGTCCGGGCGAGCGGGTGAGGAACTGCGGTGGCAAGGTGTAGTCTGCCCACCTCGAACCCGGCAGCAGGCCGACACCTTCACCGCGCCCGCTGGTGCCCAGGTACCCTTTGGAGCCGGCGAAAATGCAGTTGTAGCCGCTCCCCTGCTGTCCGCCGCCAGGGACGCCTGCACCGCCCTGCCTGGCGCCGGGAGCGCCTGCGCCGGCCTGGGCTCCCCGGGCCTCGCCCGCCCGCGCTCCGCGCGCTCCGCCGGGACCTTCGCCGGGGAACCCGCCGCGCCCCGTGCCGGCAATCTGGGGACCCTGGCCTGGAATCTTCCTGGCTTCTTCCACGGTCATGCCCGGCGGCGTGTACGCATCGCCGCCTGCGCGGTGATACCAATACACCGTTACCGGAGGCAGGTTCCCGCGAGCGGCGAATTCGTATTTAAGCGTGAGTTGTTCCGGGAAAGTGGTGGGTGGCAGAGGCTCCCTGTTGATGCTCTCCACGCTGATCAGATACTTGGGATCCAGCTGTAGGGCCCAGTGTGCCGGGCCCAGGATGTGAATCCGAAGGGCAGGTAGTATCCGAAGTCCTGCTCACCCATGCCGCCGCCCCCACCGCCGCGGCCTGCCTGGGCTTCGACTGCGGCTGCACCCGGTGCTCCGGGCGCAAGGGAGCCGCGCGCTCCCCGGTTGCGCGCCGAGCGCGCAACCACCCAGTCCTGATATTCCTGGTCTCCGGCAGTGAACGGGCGATCGGCTGCCGTGCCCAGCCACAGATTCCAGTCCAGCGTGTCCGGGACCGGAGTGGGGGGCGGAGTCTTGGTCATGCCCTGGGGCCAGCTGGTCATGCCGCGATAGGCGTGAACCTCCCGCACCTCGCCGATCTCACCGGACCAGATGATCTCGCAAGCCACCCGGGTCGCTTCGTGGGAGTAGCCCTGGTTCCCCATCTGTGTGGCGACTTTGTACTTTGCCGCGGCCTGCGCCAGCAGGCGCGCTTCGGAAGCGATCCGTGTCAGGGGTTTCTCGACATACACGCCCTTGCCGCGCTGCATGCACCACAGGGCGGCGAACGTGTGATTGTGATCCGGAATGCCGATGACCACGGCGTCGATGTTTTTGCCTTCTTTGTCCAACATCTGGCGGAAGTCCTTGAACTTGGCGGCCTTCTCCCACCTCTGGAAGCCCGGCTGGCCTCGCTGCCAATCCACATCCGCCAGCGCCACGATGTTTTCCGTCTCACACTGCCGCAACACGCCAAATGCCTGGCCTCCCGCGCCGATGCCGGCGATATTGAGTTTTTCGTTGGGTGATTGATAGCCCAGGAATTTTAGCGAAGGTACGCTGCCGAACCCTCCCGCAGGAATCGCGCCTGTCAGGAGGGCGCCGCAGAGAAAATGCCTTCTGGAAATACCTTGATCACTCATACGCACAGTCTCCTCAGTAACCACAGAGCCCTGAAAACGGCTCCGTCGTTCATTGAAATGCGGTAAATCATGGGGGCCGTGGAACTGTCCCCGGTACATTTCCTGTCAATCCGGAGCTCCGCAACGCCGCTGCGTATCAGAATTCGAAACGCAGC
>JAFNAG010000381.1 GCA_017860135.1 Acidobacteriota bacterium | reverse complement strand
GCGAATCAGGGTCGCACCGAAGGATACGCAGTAACATCAGCACTTTGAGCGAAAACTCAACTCATGCTGAAGCCTCAGACCCGATTTTTGAGGTCGTTTCCTTCTTTTAAGCGATCCAATAAGGGAAGATTTGGATCGTGCCCATCATCATGTTGGTGGTGGCCGCGAAGCCGCCGGGTGGCGAATCATCCCTGGCTGGATGAACCGATTCGCTTTCGGCATGCATCTGACACGGCCGGGAATAAAGTTCTCCAGGGCTCGACTTGCCCTTCATAATGGTGGATATGGAAAATGAGCAAAAGGATCTGCTGCAATGAAAACAGAGTGCAAATATAGAACGCGATAATGCACCAGCTTATTTGCGAAAATCGAGGGCAAGAAGGGCGATAGAGGGCGATTTCCATGGCGTGTTTTTTGCTATCTATTACAAGTAACGGTTTTGCGTCGGTCCGACCCCCATGTGCCGGCTCCCAGCTAGGAAGGAGAAGATTACGATGATCAGTCGTATCTGGCATGGTTGGACAATCCCCGGCAACGCGGATACATACGAACTGCTGCTCAAAGAGGAAATCTTCGTCGGGATTCAAAATCGGCACATTCGCGGTTTCAGGAGCATTCAATTGCTGCGCCGCATCGTCGGAAATGAGGTCGAGTTTGTCACGATCATGGTGTTTGACTCGTTGGCTGCCGTCCGCGAATTTGCGGGAGAGGATTACGAAGCAGCCGTTGTCCCGGAGAGGGCAAGAGCGGTGCTCTCCCGTTTTGATGACCGATCGCAGCATTATGAAATCCGATCGATGAGCTGATAAGATCGCCTGCTGCCAACGAATGGGCTGACACCCAAAGCATGGGGGTCCGATGCGGAAACGACTGATTCTGACAATCCTGGTACTCATGGCCGCGCTGCTGTCATGGGTGTTTTGGGTAGTAGGAACCTCGTACATAGGCGCTCCAAGGATGGTGGCGGAATTGGATCGGGCAGGGGCTTTGGCCTTCGCCGCTTCGGAACTGCCGGGAAACCGTCTGTGCGCGCTTTTAGTCGTTCAGGATCCCACCTTCTACAGGCACCAAGGCATTGGACTCGCCGATGGTCCTCCCGGTCACACGACCATCACTCAGTCGATAGGGAAGGGTTTGTTCTTCAACAGTTTCAACCCCGGA
The DNA here is from genome assembly GCA_017860135.1 of Acidobacteriota bacterium. Lineage (GTDB taxonomy): Bacteria > Acidobacteriota > UBA6911 > UBA6911 > UBA6911 > JAFNAG01. Next base: position 3,658 of record JAFNAG010000381.1, on the reverse strand, counting down.
TTCCTGCGTCACCGGAAGATTCGGCTGATGCTGGCTGCCTGGGGATTCGACCGGCGCATTTCGAAGGAAACGCAGCTACGTCTGTTTCTGAACCGGGCATCTTTCGGGAGCACGGGTGGGCGGGAGGTCATCGGCTTTCCAGCCGCTGCCGGTGCCTTCTTCGGCAAGCCCCTGGGCCAACTTTCCGATTTGGAATACTTCGGCCTGCTCGCGATGCTGGAGGCACCCAACAGCTACCACGTGGTACGTCAGCCGAAGGTGAACGCCGAGCGCGTCGCGAGGATCCGGCAGAAAGTGCGGAGAGCATGCGGCGAGGGATGTTTTCAGGGTAATGCTCCTGTCCCATGCGCGACCAATAAAGAAAGGCAATGAGCCGGAGGCGGCATTACGAGCGACCTGTTGCGGAGGCTTTTTTGAATTGCCCATTCGGGAGAGCGGATTGGAAGCCATCGATGGTGTTCAGCCGCCCCTTCGGGCAGATTTGGGAAAGCTGGACTGGCCGAATACGTAATTGAGCAACGTCCCCTTTTGAACTCAATGGGGAACACGACCTGGTCGATGAGCAAAAGGCGGAACGGTGACGAGTGTCACTTCTCCCGCGGCTTGAACGCCGAGCGCAGCTTGTCGGCGAGTGTCCCGAAGCCATCGGCGGGAGGAGCCTTGCGTTCCGCCCACTCGCGCACTTCCTCGGCCTCGCGCGCTTCCATGACCGCCTTCGCGCTCAGGCGGATGCGCCGGCCTGACGGATCGACTTCCAGCACGATGACCTCGACGTCCGCCCCGACCGGAAAGGCTCGCTGGACATCGCCTTCCTTCGCGACGCCGGTTTCGCTCAATGGGATGAGGCCGGTGCGCCCGGGGGCCAGGAAGACGAACACGCCAAATTTTGCGTAGCGCTCGACCTTTCCCGTCAGGCGCGCACCCGGAACGATACCGGGCCGGGCTCCGGCAGCCGCCTCGGCCCGCGCCAAGCCTTCCTGAACGAGCGCCACGCCGATCCGTTTCTGCTCGGGGTCGATGCTTAGAATCTCGAATGTGCCCGTCATCCCTGGAGCGACCTGACCAGACCAGCTTTCCGATCGTCCGGTCGGCGCGAACGTGGAAGCATGGGCCAGCGCTTCGATGCCCGGCTCGAGCTCCACGAACGCGCCGAACTCCGCGACGCGCGTGACGCGGCCAGGCCGCAGCTGGGCTACTTCATACACGTCGCGCACCCTCGACCACGGGTCGGCAGAGAGCTGCTTCAACCCGAGCGAGATCTTCTGCTTGTCCTCGTCCACGCGCAGAACCTTGACCGTTATCTCCTCGCCCACTTTGACGATCTCCGAAGGGGCCGAAACGCGAGACCACGACATCTCGGACACGTGGAGCAGACCCTGCACGCCTGCGCCGAGATCGACGAACGCGCCGAAATCGCGGACTGAGATTACACGGCCGGTCATGACGGCGCCGGAGACGATCTTGTCGCGGACCTCCGCGGCGTTCGCCCGCTGCTCCTCCTCGAGGAGCGCGCGCCGGGAGACTACGATGTTCGAACCGCCTTCCTTGTACTCGATGATTCGGAATTGATAGACTTGCCCTCCGTATGCCGACGCGTCCGCGCCGCGGACGTCGATCTGGGAAATCGGGCAGAATGCGCGCTGGCGGCCGATGCGCACCTCGTAGCCGCCCTTGACCTCCCGTTCGACCTTCCCTTCCACCGGCAGGCCGCTGTGAAAGGCGTCTTCGAACTGCCGATCGCTCGCGGCCGCTCCCGCCAGCCTGCGCGAGAGCGTCAGTCCACCCGACGTCGACACCACCATCGCCTGAACGCGATCGCCCAGCGCGACCTCGAGCTCGCCGTCGGCGTTCTTCAGTTCGTCGATCGCGATGACTGCCTCGCCCTTGCCTCCAACGTCGACTAACGCCACTTCCGGGCCGATGGCGACGATCATACCCTCAACGATTTCGCCCTTTTCGAGGCGCCTGGCCTGGAGCGAAGCCTCGAACATGGTGGCAAAGTCTTCCTCGGGATCACTCACGGCACGTTCCTCGTCATGATTGGTCTTCGTCCGCCGGCACTCATTCCCCGGCGCATACACGAACGGACACCCGGCGATTGTACCAGCAGGATCAAATCATATGAAGAGAGAACTCAACAGCCCCCTGTCCCCACCATAATTCCGTAGTCGTTCATATCTTTGCGCTTGCGGTTTCGTCCTGATATCGTCCTGAACTATGGTTGACCTGCTGACTTCGATGGTCGCCGCCCTCGAACCCACAATCCGAACCCGAACCTTATTGCAGGTGGAAATCCTTGCTCTACGCCACCAGCTCGGCGTCCATGCGAGCGCAGGGCCGCCCCAAATCACGGCAGATTAAGAGTTCGCTTCCGGAGAGAATACGTCTCGTGCAGGACCGGCTGCAGGAAACAGCCGGCCCAACGGCCACAGGCTGCCATCTCTTTCCCATTGCATCAGAATCCTGCAAAACTCCTGATGATTTGCTGCTTCAGATACCGTTTCAACCGGCAAGTATCGTCCAGATTGAATTTTTGGTGGGGACAGGCATGTCGGAGGCGGGAAACCCATGCGGAACCCGGCTTGCGGCGGAGCGCGGGCGTCCCGCCCGCAAAATCCGGCTGCAAGCGATGATTTTCGACTGCGGCGTTTTCCTGGTGCAAGTTGCGGGCGGGACGCCCGCGCTCCGCACTGCGTAGGATTCCTATTAAGTGAACAGTATTGGGGTTAAGGGAAACGATCACCTGCATTGGATCCTGAAAACAGGGATTTGGAAATCATGGAGACGGCGCCGGCATACTCGACAGAATCCGGGCAATCCGGCGCCGAACCGGTTGACACGAAGTTCGTGAATTATTAAAATTGTGACATGAGGAACGTTACCATTTCGATGGAGGAAACGATGGCCCGCTGGGTGCGGGTGGAAGCCGCCCGCCGCGACCTGAGCGTATCCCGCTTCCTCGCCGATCTTGTCCGCACCCAGATGCTTTCCGAACGCAGGTATCGGCAGTCCTTGCGTTCTGCCCTGGCCCGGAAGCCCTGCCTGAGGTCCGACGGCCGTTATCTTGCGCGTGAAGAACTGCATGAACGCACCCGTGTTCGTTGATACAAACGTCTTGGTCTACGCCCTCGATGCAGGCGCAGGTGCGAAGCACAAGGCCGCCCGGGAGTGGCGGGACACCTTGTGGCGTCATCGCAACGGAAGGATCAGCTTTCAGGTCCTGCAGGAGTTCTACGTGCAAGCCTGCCGGCTCAATCCTGAAGCAAAACATTCGATCTGCGCGGACATCAGGGATCTGCTCGCCTGGAATCCGGTGGTCTGCGACGACAACATACTGCTCGAAGCCATGTCAATCCATGATGACTTCGGGGTCTCCTTCTGGAACGCACTGATCATTTCCGCCGCCCTTTCCGCAAATTGCCGCTATCTGCTGACGGAAGATCTCCGACACGGACAGGAGATCCGCGGCATAGTGGTGGTCAGTCCATTCCAGATCCTGCCCAAGGAACTGCAGGACCCAAAGTAGGTTATTCCTGACGGTTCACCTCATCAATTCCATCCAAAGCGATAACATGGAAAGGCGGATCGAGATTCGGCGTATCGCTGAAGCGTTGAATGAAGGCGACTGCGGAACAGCTGCAGTCTGATTGAGGCGTTT
>JAFNAG010000123.1 GCA_017860135.1 Acidobacteriota bacterium | reverse complement strand
GGCTCGAGCACCGGCACGGAACGCTCGCTCCCGATGATGCGGAGCATGCGGCAGGCGGCCATCTTTGCGACCGGCGTCGCCTGCGCGCTCAGGAAAGCCAGCAGCTTACCTTCGCACTCCGCGCGGGCGGAAGGATCATCCTTGCGGGCGTAGACGTAGTCACGCAGCAGCCAGTAGGGGCCCGAGTCGATGCCGCCGCCAAAGGTCGAAATCTGCCTGAAGATCTCTTCGAGCGATGCGGGGGTCTGCGCCTGGAGGCCGGAGGCGATCATGGCGAGGACGAGACAGGCGAGGATGCCTGTGCGTTTCTTCTTCGGTGTGCGGGGGATCATCATGTTCCTCTCCTTCAGGCGGGCACCTGCCAGGGTTTCCGGTAGGAACGGCTGAGCAGCCGCTCCGCCGCCGGGTCGTTGAGGATAGATTCGGTGGCGGGGTCCCATCGGATCTTCCGGCCGGTCTCGATGGCGATGACGCCGAGATGGCCGACGCTGGCGGAGCGCTGGGCCGTCTCGCACGGCGCGATAGGCAGGGCACGGCTCCGGACGCAGTCGAGGAAGTTCTGGAAGTGGTCACGGCTGCGGTAGAGCTTGATTTCGTTGGGGCCGATGATTTCGTTGACGAGGTGGGCAGGCTGGCTCTCGAAGGCGCCGCGGTCGACCCAGACCCAGCCGAGTTCGCCGATCCACTTGGTGCCGCTCTGGATCTCCGGGTAGCCTCCGGCGATGACGATCGGCGTGCCGTCGGCGTAAAGAGCATCGACCCAGTAGCGAGTGGGGCTGTTGTAGATACCGGTGGTGGGGAATTCGCCTCTGCCTGAAATCTCGACGGGTCCGGTAGTGTCGAAGCCGAGGCCCCAGTGCGCGATGTCGAGGTGGTGGCCGATCCAGTCGACAAGCTGGCCGCCGCCGAAGTCCATGTTCCAGCGCCAGTTCATGTGGACTCGCGCCTTGCAGTACGGCTGCGCCGGCGCCGGGCCGAGCCAGAAATCGAAGTCGAGGCCGGGCGGCGGCTGTTCGATTGTCTCCTGGCCGAAAGTGCCTGCGAAGTCGTAGTGGCCCTGGGGGAGGCCGACCTCCACACCCAGAATCTTCCCGATGCGCCTGTTGCGCACAAGTTCGCACGCGCGATAGAAATTGTCGGTCGAGCGCTGCCAGCTTCCTGTCTGCCATACGCGGCCGTAGCGCTTCACGGCGTTGCAGAGAGCGCGGCCTTCGCGCAGGCTGTGCGTGAGCGGCTTTTCCCCGAAAACGTCCAGGCCTGACTGCAGGGCAGTGATGGACAGAATGGCGTGCCAGTGGTCGGGGATGGCGAGGGAGACGGCGTCGAGGTCGCCGCGGGCGAACAGCTCGCGGAAGTCCTTGTAGACGGCGCAATCCTTGTTGTCGTAGCGCTTGTTGACGGTGTCGCGGGCGGCGTTCAGGTGCTCGTCGTCCAGGTCGCAGACGGCGATCCACTGGACTTCGTTCTTTTGCAGGAAATTGCGCATGTTGCCCGGGCCCTGCATGCCGAACCCGACGCCCGCCATCACGATCCGGTCGCTTGGCGGCACGGCGCCGTTGCGGCCCAGGACAGAGGCTTTGACGATGGACGGGAATGCCGCAGCACCGGCCGCGGCGAGCGGGACCTGTTTGAGGAACTCCCTGCGGCGCATCACTCGATTCTTCATGATCGGTTGCTTCCTTCCTTGGTGATTGAGGCGCCCCGATTATAAGCGAACAGGGGTTACAGAATTCACAGAATTTCGTCCGCAGAAACCAAAGATCGCACGGGAGGGAGGACGTGAGCCGGACGAGTGCATTCGGAATCGAGACTCAATCCTCGCAAAATTCAGGTCGCGCAACGATCAACGACAAAAGAATGTATCAATGGTCAATGGTCATTGGATGAGGCTTGCAATATCCCTCCTCGTTTTCTATATCGGAAATCCGGAGAAACCGTCGGCCCTCGCTCACGTTCCTGACGCGTACTGGGGAGATCCGATTCCCTGCCACACCGTTGTGCAAGGCGAATACATCGAGAAGATCGCGAAGGCGCGTGGCCTGCCGGCCGCGGCGGTGTGGAACCGTCCGGAAAATGCCGAACTCAGGCGCCGGCGCGGCAACTCGAATATTCTGTACCCCGGATATGATGGTGGACAACATCTACACTATGGAGTGTTCGCAACTGGATGGGCAGTACTCGGACCCGCATGCCTTCAAGCCGGTGGTGATCCTGCATCCATTGAAACGGGGAACCGAGTATTCCGCACTTGCTTCGCCCGTTGGCGATTATGCGACCTTTTATGCCGAGCGGGCCGTGCCCTACCCAACCATCGCCGAAGCCACCGGCCAATTTCCGAGCAAGGAGGAAGTGGCGCGGCTCAATCAGGCCCTTGCGGCAACCCCGGCTGCTCCCGCCGCCGCCACCCCGGCTGCTCCCGCCGCCGCCACCCCGGCTGCTCCCGCCGCCGCCGCGGGAACATAACACGTGATCGTCGTAACCGGCCGCATGCAGACGCTGCCGGCAGAAACGGAGTAAGGGCAGGCGCAGTCTCGTGGACAGGCGCCTGCCCTTTCGGGGAACTACATTGCCGCAGGTTACTTCCTACGGAAGTTCCCGGAACGGCCGGTGTTGCCATTCCCATTGGCTGCCGTGCTGTCCATGATCGCGTCGAATGCAGCCTGGCTGAGATACTGGGGCGCATACAACTCGCCCAGCACCTGGAAGTGGCTCACGAACGCCCGCAGGTGATTTTGCGAGCCGAGAAGCAGATTCGTGTAGACTCTCACGATATCCGTGTTGTCGGTCACGCCCAGCGCCTCTTCCAGGTCGATGATGTCGAGTTCCTCGATGGCGCCGCCTACAAGCAGCGCCTCCGGGATGGATGCACTTCCTTGGCTAACCAGGTTTGCGTACATGGTCTGGAACTTGGATGTGCTGAACACGCCGGCAGTCTCATCCGCCGCCGGATCTGGCACGTCATAGCGCTCGATCGCGTTCCCGATCGCATCGAAATGGCGCTGCTCGCTCTGCGCTATCTGATAGAAGACCGCAAGCTCCCATCTCTCGTACAGGGCCAGATACACGTCGCGCGCGAGTTTTTCCTCTTCGCGCATGTAGACCAGCCAGGCTGCCTCTTCCTGGCTCAGCGGCTGGAGCGCTGCCAAAGCCGCGGCATTCGGGCAGGTTGCGGGATCGTTCCTGCCCTGATTCGCCTGGCCTGCGCCGCGCTGCGCCCAAACCGGGACCGCTGAAACCGCCAGAAGTGATAATAGAATCCATGTCATTGCTTTTCTCATTGTCATTCTCCTTCACCTTTTCCAATCCGTCTTTGTTTACCCACCCTTTCGAGTGATACCGGCCCATACGTGTGCAAGGAGCGTTCCAATGTCGGCACAACTGTGCGGGCGCCGGATATCTGTTGAAATATGTGGATTTGGGAGTCGCCCTGAGCCGAGGGTACGAATCTCCGTGTCTTGGATCGAATGCAGATGCTGCAGGGCAGGTGCAGGAATTGCGCCAGGCTGCTTTCTTGGCCGCGGAAACCACGGCGCGGCCGATGGCCGCATTCAGGCATGCGGCCACTCCTGGAAGGCGTGGCCTTGGCATGCCGCGCACGGCGGGCGAATGCCCGGCACAATCTGTATCGCAATCGCTATCGGGGTCGATTTCGGCATTATTGCGCCGCAGACATCAACACAGAGGCGTCCGATCATGCACTGTTTTCGATAGCGATTGCGACTGCGATAGCGATCCCGATGCCGATACCGACCGTTATTCCGTGGTGCGGAATGACCCTTTACTTTTCGGCAAGGATTTTCAGGTGAGTAGTACGGAGTGCACAGTTGCAGAATCGGGTGATTACCGGGTCCGTCGTGGACCTGGACCCTGACTTGGACCTGGATGCGGAGCGATCCTTGTCGCGAAACAGTTGCCAGACTGCGAATTTTGACTATGATGTTAGCCACCACGAGAGAGGCTTTTCTCTTATGCGAAAAAAAACGAACCGCAGGCAGTTTCTGAAAAGGGCGGCGGCAGTGTCCGCCGGATTCGTGATCGTGCCGAGGCACGTACTCGGCGGCGCCGGCTACCGGGCGCCGAGCGACCAGCTCACCAAGGCCATCATTGGTGTCGGCGGCATGGGTCGCGGGCACATCCCCTACGAAGGCACTCGAGTCCTGGCCGTCTGCGACGTCGATGCAGACCACCTGAAAGATGTGCTCGCGCGCGCCGGGAAGGACGCGAAGGGTTACAGGGACTACCGCGAAGTGCTGGAGCGCAAGGATGTAGATGTGGTACACATCGCCACTCCCCCGCACTGGCACGGCCTGATGGCTATGGAGGCCGCCCGGGCAGGAAAGGACATCTGGTGCGAGAAGCCCATGACCCGCACGATCGGCGAAGGCATCCGCGTCATCGAGGAGGTGAACAAGTACGGGCGTATGTTCCGGCTCAACACGTGGTTCCGCTTCAAGGACACATTCTACGGGTTGGGCACCGACGTCCGGCCCTTGAAGAAGCTGATCCAGAACCGCGTGCTCGGCTGGCCCCTGAAGGTCACCGTCAGCGGCACCACCGGCTACGACTGGAAGTTCTACTGGAGCGGCCGGACCGACCTGGCGCCCAGCTCCGTCCCAGCCGAACTCGACTACGATATGTGGCTCGGCCCCGCTCCCTACAAGCCGTACAACCCGGAACGCGTTCACTCGAAATTCCGCGGCTACTGGGATTACGACGGCGGCGGCCTCGGCGACATGGGGCAGCACTACCTCGATCCCGTCCAGTACCTCCTCGAAAAGGACGACACCAGCCCCATCCGCGTCAACGTGGATGCCCCGCAGCAGCACTACGATGCTGCGGGGTCCTGGCGGCGCCTGGAGTACACCTATGCCGACGGCTGCAAGATCATCCTTGACGGCGAAAACCGGGACACGGAGGCCGCATATGTGGAAGGGCCGGACGGAAAGATCTTCCGCGGGTTCAAGTCGGACATCCCCGATCTCCCGCGGCTGCTGGCGACGCTGCCCGAGCCGGAGCCCCAGATCGAAGTCTTTTCCGATTCAATCCGCACGCGGCAAAAGTTCGCTCTGAACGAGAAAAACGGGCACCGCTCCTGCACGCTGGTCAACCTGGGAGTGATCGCGCTGCGACTGGGCCGCACGCTGCATTACGATCCCGCGGCCCAGCGCTTCCACGACGACGAAGCGGCGAACCGGCTGATTCATCAGCCTATGCGCGCCCCATGGATCATGGGATAGGCGGGGACATTACAGCCATGAGAAGAACCAGGACACACGCATTTGCTGCAGTGCTGTTGGCGCTCCTGCTGGCGGACGCAACGGCCGGGCCGGCCCAGGACCGCCGGCTGCTTTCGACGAAAGTGGCCGACATCCTCGCACGATTTCCCGCCGACAGCTCCATCCTCAGGGACCGGCTGGCGCGGGAAATCCTCGGTCTCGGCGAAGAAGGCATCGGCGAGATCGCGCGCCAGCTCGTCCCTGCCGGATCGGGAAACGAAACGAGTGTTCGCTTCGCCCTGAACGCCATGGCCGCTTACGCAAGCCGGTTCGGCCTGGAATCCGAGCGGGCGCTGGCAGAGAAAGCGCTTGCCGGCGCCCTGGGCGCCGCTTCGGATCCCGAAGTGAAGACCTTTCTACTGAGCCAGCTCCGGCTTGTGGCGCGCGAGGCAGCGGTCCGGGCGGCGGCGCCGTACCTGCTGGACGCGACGCTTTCCGAGCCGGCGACGCAGCTGATGCTGTCGGCGCGAAATATGGCCGCGCGCCAGGCGCTCGCCGTGGCGCTGGGACTTTCCAAGGATGCCCCCCAGGTCACCATCGTGAAGGCGCTGGGCGAGCTGAGGGCGGCGGAAGCCAACGATGCGATCCTGCGGCTCGCAAACGCGCCGGGCCTGCCGCTGCGCAAGGCGGCCCTCGCCGCCCTGGCGGACATCGCCAGCCCGAGATCCTCACCTGCTCTTACCAGCGCGGCCAAAAAAGCCAGATATGGGTATGACGCCGCGAACGCCACAGGCGCGCTGCTGACATATGCGCGCAATCTCGGTCTCGACGGCAACCTCGACCTCTGCGAGAAAATCTGCAAGTCTATCCTCAAGGACTGCAAGGATGCGGAGCAACTGCCGGCGAGTTCCGCTGCGCTCGCGATCCTCGCGGATAACTTCGGGTACGAGGTTCTGCCGCACCTGCTGCGGGCCGTCGACAATCGGGACAGGGCCTACCGGGCCGCCGCGCTGAACCTGGCGGAGGGGATCGCCGGCGTGGCCGCAACGCGGCAATGGATCGGGAAGGCGCAGCGGGCCGAGCCGGAGGTGCGCGCCGAGATCACCGCGATGCTGGGACGCAGGGGGGATGCGAGGGCCCTGCCGTTCCTCGAATCATCGCTGCGCGCGGCGCAGCCGGAAGTCCGCATGGCAGCCGCCGAATCCCTGGCGCGGATCAAAAAAGCCGATGCCGCCCCGGACCTGTTGCCCTTGCTCCAGTCCGCCGAGGGGGATCAGGCGCGGCAGATTGCGGGGATCCTGATCTGGATCCTCGACGAGAGGCACCTGGACCCGATCGTGTCGATGATGGACTCCCTCGCTCCCGCGCCGAAAGCGGGCGCGATCTCGGTCGTCGGCGCCAAAGGGGGCAAGCGCAATTTCGAAAAGATCTTCGGATTGACGGGGGACCCGAACCCGGAGATCCGGCTGGCGGCGTTCGCGGCGCTGAAGAATCTGGCCGGCGCCAAGGACCTGCCCGTGCTGCTCCGCCTGCTCGAAGCCACCGGCGATCCCGCGCTGGGCAAAGAAGTCCAGCAGGCGGTGGTGAACGCCGCCAACCAGGCGGAGCCGGCACAGGCCCGCGCCCGCCCCTTGCTGGAAGCCATGAAATCCTCTGCGCGCCCTGTGCAAATCCTCGAAGTGCTGCCCCAGGTGGGAGGCGACGAAGCACTGCGCGCTGTCATCGAGCAGTTCGGCCAGTCCGACCCGGCGCGCAAGGATGCCGCGTTTCGCGCCCTGGTCCAGTGGAAGGATCCGGCCGCGGCGCAGCAGCTGTATGCCGTCTGTGTTTCCGGAGATGCGAAATACAGGGCGGACGCATTCAGCGGTTTTCTGCGGCAGATCGGCGCCTCTGGGCAGCCGGCAGATCAAAAACTGCTGCAATACCGAAAGATCCTCCCCTACGCGGCGCGTGCCGGGGAGCGCCGCGCCGTGATCCGGGCCATGGAGCAGCTGAAGACTTTCCAGTGCTTCCTGGTGGTCGCGCGCTATCTGGACGATCCGGAACTCGCCAGTGATGCGGCCGCGAGCGTCATGCGGATCGCCCTGCCTTCCGCCGCGGGGAGCCGGGATGGCCTGAGCGGAGCGCCGGTGCGCGACGCCCTGACCAGGGCTGCGCAGCTTCTGAAAGGCCCCGAGAGTGAATACGACAGGGAGAACATCCGCGGCTACCTGGCCTCGATGCCAAACGACGCGGGCTTCGTGCCGATCTTCAACGGCATCGACCTGACCGGGTGGCAGGGCCTGGTCGAGAATCCCATCGCCCGCGCCAAGATGAGTCCCGCGGAGCTCGCCGCGAAACAGGCGGACGCCGACACGCGCATGCGCTCGAACTGGAGCGTGCGCGACGGCGCGATCGTCTTCAACGGCAAGGGGGACAACCTTTGCACGGTAAAAGACTACGGCGATTTCGAGATGCTCGTCGACTGGCGGATCACCAAGGACGGCGACAGCGGCGTTTACCTGCGCGGCACGCCCCAGGTGCAAATCTGGGACAACGCCCGCACCGACGTCGGCGCCCAAGTCGGTTCAGGAGGGCTGTATAACAACCAGAAGAACCCAAGCCGGCCCCTGGCGCGGGTGGACAACCCGATCGGGGAGTGGAACACTCTGCGCATCACCATGATCGGGGAGAAGGTCACCGTTTTCCTGAACGGAGTCAAGGTGGTCGACGACGTGACGATGGAAAATTACTGGGACCGCTCGCAGCCCATCTTCCCGCGCGGCCCCATCGAACTGCAGGCGCACGGAACCGACCTGGCGTTCCGCGACATCTATGTGCGCGAGATTTCGGACCGGGAGATCCACTTGACCGCCGCGGAAATCGCCGACGGCTTCGTCGCGCTGTTCAACGGGCGCGACCTCAGCGGGTGGGTAGGAAACAAGGTCTCCTACAAGGTCTCCGATGGCATCCTGGTTTTTCAGCCGGCTTCCGGGGGCAGCGGCAATCTGTACACGGAGCAAGAATACGCAGATTTCCAGTTCCGGTTTGAATTCCAGCTGACCCCCGGCGCCAACAACGGGCTGGGCATACGCGCGCCGCTGGAAGGGGACGCCGCCTACGCGGGCATGGAAATCCAGATCCTGGACGATTCGGCGCCGATCTATGCCAGCCTGCAGCCGTACCAGTACCACGGCTCGGTCTATGGAGTGATCCCCGCCCGGCGCGGGGCGCTGAAGCCGGTGGGGGAGTGGAATTCCGAAGAGGTGATCGCCCGGGGTTCCCACATCCAGGTGATCCTCAACGGCACCGTGATCGTCGACGGCGATATCACCGAGGCGAGCAGGGACGGCACCATCGACCACAATAAACACCCCGGCCTCGAGCGCAGTTCGGGGCACATCGGGTTCCTGAGCCACGACACGGTGGTGCGCTTTCGCAACATCCGCATCAAAAAACGGTGACAGGCTGCCGCGAACGTACCCTCCAGCCAGCTCTTTGGCGAATCTGGAAACGGCAGCCTTTCGCCATTTCCTACTCTTTTTTCTCGGCGGCCGGACGCTTCAGGAAAAAACTCCAGGGTCGCTTTGGTTTCGCCCCTATTTTCGGGCTCACTCCTTCGGACAGGGCCTGGGCGACGCGCTCGATCTCCCGCGCAATCTTCGACCTGGAATTGGACTTTACAAGCGGAGCTCCGATATTGATGGAGTCCACCACCGTCTGGTAGTCGCTCGGCAGGGTAGCAAGAACCGGCTCGCCGAGAGTCTTTTCCACCTGTTCCAGGCCAAAATCGATCTGCTTGCTCCACCGGTTGACAACGAGCCGCACTTTGGCGCGGGGATAGCCCACCCGCTCGAAAATCTGCAGTGCGCGCTGAGCACTGCGGATTGCGGGAAGATCGAGCGTGAGCACCAGCACGATATGGTCGGACTGGTCAAGGGCGGTGAGCGTGATGGGGTCGAACGTGTGCGGCGGATCCAGCACGACAAAGTCGTAGCATTCGCGCAATCGCTGCAACACCTCAAAAACGTGTTCCGGCTCTATCTTGTCGACTGGGTCCACCTCTTTCGGCGCGGCTATCAAGTCGAGGTTCGTCGAGTAGGGAGTCACGAAAACGGAAATCAGACGGTCATCCAGGTTTCCGTGACGCGCAACCATGTCGGCGATCGAGTACTTAGTCCTCAAGCCGAGGAACTGCGGCAGATCCCCGGCCTCGAAATTGAGATCGACGAGCACCGTTCGCGCGGGCAGGGACGCGGCGAGATTCGTCGCCAGGAACGACGTACCACACCCGCCCTTGCAGGAAAACACCGCGGCCATGCGACCCGTTTTCTTTGCCGCCTGGATCTGTCCCGCGCAAAACTCGCTGATGCGATCGAGAACCGGTCCCAATTCGCCGGCGTCGATTGGAAGCCGGAGAAACTCGCGCGCGCCTGCGCGCAGGCTTTGGAGGATCAAGTCTGCCGACGTTTCCTGCGCAGCTGAGATGACCGCCGTTTTCGGGCATTCCGTGCTCAGACGCTCAATCAGCTTGATCGCCTGATCCGCGTTGGCGCCGAGGCTGATGATGGCGGCGGAAGGTTTGATGCGGACAACCTCCTCGCGAAGCTGCTCGACGTCATTGCCGCCGGAAAGCAGCTTCACGCGGCTATCGGTGGACAGTGCGGCGCGGATTTCGTTGAAGTTGTCCAGGTCGGTGCTCAGAACCACGATGGAAAGTGATTGTGTCGTCATCTCTGTCCCTCAAGCGGCTCGATTTCAGGGGCAAGGTCGGGCTCATCCGCCCCGCGCGCCGGAATCTCCCTGAGCTTCTCATGTTGCATCGTTTCAGTATAACATCGATTTCTCCGCCTCCCTGTCGGTGACTGGCGCCACCAAACCTGTACTATTGCATACTAAAGACGGAGCGCGCCACCCATATGAGCACGGAACCTCATGGAGAGGAGCGGGGAATCCGCAGGGCCCGACAGAGATCCCCCCTCGTTTTGTGTGGTTGATTTCATGACTCCTGGGCTACAATGCGCGTTATTTTCCATGGGGGGTGCATTGCATGGCCGAAAGTCCCAACACCGCTCCGATCGAGATACAGGTCAAGCACCAGTCCGCGCTTCGCACCGCATTGGCGGGCCTGATCGGGAATGTGCTCGAGTGGTTTGATTTTGCAGTATATGGGTATTTTGCCAGTGACATCGGCGCGCAGTTTTTCCCGGAATCGGATCATACGGCGCAGCAACTGCTTGCGTTCGCGGTTTTCGGCCTGGGCTTCCTGGTGCGCCCGATCGGCGGACTGGTGCTAGGCGCGGTTGGGGACCGCATCGGGCGCAGGGCGTTGCTGACACTTTCGATCGCGCTGATGGGCGTGGCCACGCTGGCATTGGGATTGCTTCCGACCTATGCGCAGGTAGGAGTGTGGGCGCCGCTGCTGCTCGTGACGATGCGCCTGATCCAGGGTTTCTCGCTGGGCGGCGAGTTTACCGGGTCAATGGTGTACACCACGGAAAAGGCCTCGCCCATGATGCGGGGCCTGATCAGCAGTTCCACGGCGGTGGGCACAACTCTGGGTTTCATCCTCGGATCGGGATCCGCCTGGCTCGTCAACCGCTGGCTGAGTGTGGCGGAAGTGGCGGCCTGGGGATGGCGCATCCCGTTCATCTTCAGCATCCTCTTCTGCGTCGCCGGCTATTTCCTGCGCCGGGGCATCAGCGAGACCGAGGCGGGCCTCAAGGCTGCGGCGATCCGCCCGCCCCTGTTTGCCTCCCTGGTATCCGATTGGCTGCCGATCCTTCGGACTTTCGGCATTGTCGCCATGACGAACGCCGCCTACTACCTGACCTTCACCTATGCGGTCGAACGCAGAAAGAGCTTGACGGGAGAGGGTGGAGAGGCGTTTTTGCTTGCGAACACTCTCAGCCTGGTGGTCGTGCTGTTCTTCAAGCCGCTTGGAGGGTGGCTTTCCGACCACGTCGGGCGGCGGCGCCTGATGCTCGTACTGCAGATCGCGACCATGGGCTTCATTTACCTGGCGCTGCGGTTGATGTTGTACGGTTCTCCAACGCAATTCACCTACGGCCAGATCCTGCTTGCCGTGCCGATCGGCATGGCTCTCGGACTGCAGGGGGCCATGGTGGTGGAGATCTTTCCCCTTCGGACCAGGGTGACGTCGATGAGTTTTGCGTACAGCATCACGCTGGCTCTCGCGGGCGGAACGGCGCCTCTCGTTTCCACCTGGTTGATCGAGCGGCTGGGCCAGCCGCTGGCACCGGCCTACTACATTATGCTTCACGGCCTCATCGGCTTCTGCTTGATGCTCCCGATGAAAGAGACCAACCTGCGCTCGCTCGACGAGTAGCGCGGCCTTGACACCTGGTAACAGGAGGCGCCCGGGTCCGTGCCCCGATGGAGCGCGCGTGTCTCGCCCGCATCCACGGAGATAGCAGCAGAGCCTGAATGTATGCGGGCGGGCAGCCCGCGCTCCATCCCGTGGCCAATAGCCGGGATCGGTGATTTTTTCTCCGTCCAGGCCCCGTATTTTTCCAGCTGTTTCCTGATGGCCGCGGCTTTGCCCACTGGCACGAGCACGAAGTCGTTTTCCGGCAGTATTTCTGGTAATAGGCCCTCACATCAGTGGCGGTCATCCGTTCGAGCGACACCTCCGCTCCGGATGGGATGTGGCCCGGGGAGTGGGATCCGAAATAGGCTTTTTGGAAGTAGTCGCGCGCGGCGGTTCCGGGATTGTCATTGACGGCCTTGAGGCTGTCGACACGGGTTTTCTTTTTCTTTGCGAATTCATCCTCAAGGAACAGGATCTTCAGGCCATTGTCCAGCTTGTGGGCCTTGACGTCCTCCTTGCGAAAGGCCGCCGGCGACGCGGCCGCGAAGGCAAGGAGAACACCCAAAAAGATCGGCAGGTTTTTTGCATTTGCAACCTTCTGTGGATCCGGGTTCAGCCGG